>CALXDC010000007.1 GCA_944386975.1 uncultured Oscillospiraceae bacterium
TTCCTACAGGCGGGGGAAGGGGCTCACAGCCGCTCCAGGATCTTCAGAAGGAAGGCCCAGGTCCGCTGGACGGAGGCCACGCTCATCCGCTCTCGGGGGGTGTGGACCTCCTGGAGATCCGGGCCAAAGGAGATGCTGTCCAGCCCTGCCAGCTTCTCGCTGAAAAGGCCGCACTCCAATCCGCCGTGGGTGGTCTCCACCTTGGCCTCCTTGCCGGTGAGCTCCCGATAGAGGGAAGCCAACAGGGGACGGAGGACGGAGTCCTCCTTGTACTCCCAGGCGGAGTAGGCGCCGTAGGAGCGGTAGGAGGCGCCGTAGGTCTTGGCGATAGCCTCCAGATTTTCCATCATCTTCTGCCACACACGGTTGATGCTGCTGCGCACCGACACGGTAATGCAGCCTTCCGCCTCCCTCAAAGTGAGGATCCCAATGTTGGCGGAGGTCTCCACCGTGTCGGGCAGTTCCTTACTCATGGCTTGGACGCCGTTGGGCATCTCGCCCAGCAGCTGGAGAAACCGTCCGCCGTCCTCCGGGGAGAGGGCGGAGAGGTGTTGGACGCCGTCCACGGTGAAGGTCAGCTTCGCGCCGGGATCGGCGACGAGAGTGGGATGGACCTCTGCCCACCAGGCCTCCGCCAGTTCCTTGGCCTCCTCCGCTTGACCGGCAGGAAGGAGGAAGGCGGCGGCAGTGTGGTTGGTGATGGCGTTGTCGAACTTGCCCCCCTCCAGGGCGGTGAGGCAGAGGGGCAGCTTCTCCATCAGGCGGCGGAGCAGTTCGCCCATAAGCTGATTGGTGTTGCCCCGGCCCTTATTGATCTCGATGCCGGAGTGGCCGCCGGTGAAGTTCTCCAGGGCCAGACGGCAGAGGACACCCTCCGCCTCTTGACGGGGCAGGGGAAGGGAGAGGTCGCACCGGGCGCCGCCGGCACAGCCTACAGTGAGGACGCCCTCCTCCTCGGAGTCGATGTTCAGCAGACGGCGGCCCTTGATGTCAGTGCAATCCAGCCCGGCGGCTCCCAGAAGGCCGATCTCCTCATCCACGGTGAGCACCGCCTCCAGGGGTGGGTGGGGGATGGCGTCGTCCGCCAGCACCGCCAGGGCCATGGCCACGGCGATGCCGTTGTCGCTGCCCAGGGTGGTGCCCTGGGCGGTGATCCAGCCGTCCTCCGTCACCTGGAGCCGCAGGCCCTCCCGGGCCATATCGATGGGGCAATCCGGCTCCTTGGCGCAAACCATATCCAGATGGCCCTGGAGGATCACGCCGGGGTGGTCCTCATAGCCGGGAGAGGCCTCCTTCCAGATGATTACATTGTTGAGCTCATCCTGCCGCACGGCGAGACCGCGGGACTTGGCGAAATCCACGCAGAAGTCGCTGATGGCCTTGGTGTTGCCGGAGCCGTGGGGGATGGCGCATAGCTGCTCAAAGACAGAGAAGACGCTTTTGGGTTCCAAATGCTCCAATACGCTCATGAAAGTCGCTCCTTTTTCGATCAAACGGGGAAATGGTGGAAAGGGTCACAGCAGCTTGATACCTGCGGCGGCGCAAGTCTCCCGGGTCTCCTTGTCCCACAGGCTCACCTGGACCTCGCCGATGTGGGCCGCGCCGATCATCAGCATGCACAGGCGGCTCTGGCCGATGCCGCCGCCCATGGTGAGGGGCAGCTGGCCGCCCAGGAGCATCTTGTGGAAGGGCAGCTCCCGCCGCTCGTTCTTGCCGGAGAGGGTCAGCTGCCGGTCCAGGGCCTCCTCGTCCACCCGGATGCCCATGGAGGAGATCTCAAAGGCCCGGCCCAGCACATCGTTCCACATGAGGATGTCGCCGTTGAGGGTCCAGTCGTCGTAGTCGGGGGCCCGTCCGTCGTGGGGCTTGCCGCTGCGGAGCTTGCCGCCGATCTGCATGAGGAACACGGTCTTGTGGTCCTTGAGGAAGGCGGTCTCCCGCTCAGAGGGGGAGAGGTCGGGGTACAAGTCCTCCAGCTCCTGGGTGGTGATGAAGGTAACCTCCCGCTCCAGCTTCACATGGAGCTGGGGGAAGGCCCGGCGCAGGGCGTCGCAGGTATCGCACACCGCCCCCACAATGGAGCGGACGGTCTGACGGAGGTAAGCCTCGTTCCGATCCTCCCGTGTGATGACCTTTTCCCAGTCCCACTGGTCCACATACACCGAGTGGATGTTGTCCAGGGACTCATCCCGGCGGATGGCGTTCATGTCGGTGTAAAGGCCGTTGCCGGGGAAGAAGTCGTACTGCTTCAGGGCCAGGCGCTTCCACTTGGCCAGGGAGTGGACCACCACGCCGGTGGCTCCGTCGGCGCCGGGGATGTCGAAGGCCACCGCCCGCTCCACGCCGTTAAGGTCGTCGTTGAGGCCGCTGTCCGCCCGGACAAAGAGAGGGGCGGAGACCCGGCGCAGGTTCAAAGCCCGCTTCAGATTGTCCTGAAAGCTGCCTTTGATGAACTCAATGGCACACTGCATGTCGTAGACGTCCAGGGGGCAGCGGTATCCCTCGGGAATATAGGTTTTGCTCATAGGTACCTCCATTATGCGGCCTTACGGCCGAAAATCTTTCAAAAAACTGCGTCAGATGCGGCACAGCACATATACTATACAACATTCCGGCAAAAATTGCACTACCTGAATGAAAAAAAGTAAGGGGCGCTGCGGGGTATTTCGAAAAAATTTCCCCGGAAACCGATTTACACCTTGGGACAAGTATAGTAAAATCATAAGGAACCGCGGCAACTACACGGCCCAGCGAAGCTGAGAAAGGACAAGACTATGTTTCCTCTGAAAAAGGACCTCTATTTTATCGGCGCTTTGGACCACGATCTCCGGGTATTCGACATCATCATGTACACCGAGTTCGGCACCACCTACAACTCCTACCTTATGAAGGCGGGGGACAAAACCATCCTCTTTGAGACGGCCAAGGCCAAGTGTGTGGACAGCTGGCTGGAGAAGATCCGGGAGATCACCCCTGTGGAGGAGGTGGACTACCTGGTGGTGAGCCACACCGAGCCGGACCACAGCGGCAGCGTGGAGCGGCTTTTGGAGCTGAACCCCCGGCTGAAGATCATCGCCACCGGCTGTGCCGTCAGCTTCCTCCGGGAGATCGTCAACCGGGACTTCTACGCCATCCCCGTCAGCGACGGCCAGACCATGACCATCGGGAACAAGACTTTGGAGTTCTTAGTGGTCCCCAACCTCCACTGGCCCGACACCATGTACACCTATGTCCGGGAGGACAAGGTGCTGGTGACCTGCGACAGCTTTGGCTCCCATTACGCCTGTGATGGCATCCTCTCCAGCGCCGTCACCGACCGTGAGGGCTATCTCCGGGCCACCAAATATTACTACGACTGCATCATCGGCCCCTTCAAGGCCTTCATGCTGGACGCTCTCCAGCGGGTCCGGGCCCTGGATCTCGACATGATCTGCCCCGGCCACGGCCCGGTGCTGGACAAGGACATCCCCTGGATGCTGGACACCTACACGGAGTGGTCCACCGTCATCAATCCCAACCCCAATCCCACCGTCATCATCCCCTACGTCAGCGCCTATGGCTACACCGCCTCCCTGGCGGAGGCCATCGCCCGGGGCGTGAAAAAGGCGGGGAACATCGACGTGCGGCTCTACGACATGGTCACCGCCGACGCCGCCAAGGTGGGGGAGGAGCTCCTCTTTGCCGACGGCTTCCTCCTGGGCACCCCTACCATCGTGGGGGAGGCGCTGAAGCCCATCTGGGACCTCACCTGCGGCATGTTCGCCGGCACCCACGGCGGCAAGGTGGCCTCCGCCTTCGGCAGCTACGGCTGGAGCGGCGAGGGCGTGCCTCACATCCTGGAACGCCTCCGTCAGCTGAAGCTCATCGTCCCCGAGGGGTTCCGGGTCCGGTTCAAGCCCGCCGGGGAGGACTTTTCCAAAGCGGAGGAGTACGGTCTCGCCTTCGGCCAGCTGGTGCTGGCGAACCTGAAGCCCATCCAGCGCGCCCCCAAGGGGAAGGTCCGCTGCACCGTCTGCGGAGCGGTTTTGGACGAGGGTACGGAAATTTGCCCCGTTTGCGGCGTGGGCGCCGACAAGTTCGTGCCGGAGACCGCCCCGGCGGAGGAGAAGAAGGAGGAGGTCCTGGTCCGCTGCAAGGTCTGCGGCGCGGTGTTCTCCGCCGACAAGGAGGTCTGCCCCGTCTGCGGCGTGGGCCCCGCCTACTACGAGGCGGTGAAGGAGAAGAAGGCGGAGACCAAGGGCGTCCGCAAGCTGGTGAAGTGCCTGGTCTGCGGCGAGATTTTTGACGCCTCCCTGGACACCTGCCCCGTCTGCGGCGTGGGTCGGGACAAATTCGTGGAGGTGGAAGTGGAGGACGTGTCCTTCCGCAACGACACCCGGAACACCTATGTGATTCTGGGCAACGGCTGCGCAGGCGTCAGCGCCGCCCAGGCCATCCGGGAGCGGGACAAGACCGGTAAGATCGTCCTCGTGTCTAACGAGGGCCCTGCCTACCAGCGGCCCATGCTCACCAAGGCTATGCTCTCCGGCCTCACCGCCGAGCAGATGGCCCTCCATCCCCAGGGCTGGTACCAGGCCCGGGAGATCACCCAGATGCTGCACCGTCAGGTGGAATCCCTTGACACCGCCAAGAAGACGGTGACCTTGGACGGTGGCGAGACCCTCTCCTACACCAAGCTGATTTTGGCCCTGGGCAGCGAGAGCTTCCTGCCCCCCATCCCCGGCATTGACCGGCAGGGGGTGGTGGCCATTCGCCGTATCCAGGATACCGAGAATGTCCAGGCCATGGGCCGGAGCCTCAAACGGGCCGTGGTCATCGGCGGCGGTGTGCTGGGCCTGGAGGCGGCCTGGGAACTGCGCAAGAGCGGCTGCGAGGTGGCCGTTTTGGAGCTGGCCCCGGTGCTGATGGGCCGTCAGCTGGATGACGCGGCGGCAAAGCTCCTCCTGGAGCAGTGCGCCAAGTCCGGCGTCCGGGTGGAGACCGGCGTGCAGATCGAGGCCATCGAGGGGGCGGAGTCCGTCTCGGGCGTGCGCCTCGGCACCGGGGAGACCATCCCGGCGGAGCTGGTGGTGGTGTCCTGCGGCGTCCGGGCCAACACCGCCATCGCCAAGGCGGCGGGCATCGAGACCGACCGGGCCATCGTGGTGAAGGAAACCATGGAGACCAGTGTCCCCGGCGTTTACGCCTGCGGCGACTGCGCCCAGTTTGAGGGCCTGAATTTCGCCCTGTGGCCCGAGGCCCAGGAGCAGGGCCGGGTGGCCGGGGCCTGCGCCACCGGCGATCTGGAGCGGTACGAGACCATCGCCCCAGTGCTGTCCTTCCACGGCATGGGCACGGAGCTGTTCTCCCTGGGCGACCCGGGCAAAACCCCCGGCGTCCATTACCGCACCGTGGAGATTCGGGACGAGCAGGCGGCGTCTCTGGAGCGGTATTACTTCACCGGCGGCCGGCTCTGCGGCGTGATTCTGGTGGGCGACGTGTCCAAGATGGCGGAGATGATCCCCGCTGTGGCGGAGAAGCGGCCTTTCGGTGAGCTGTTCGCCTAAATCACATCCCCAAACGGCAGGGCGGGGCAGTCTGCCCCGCCCGCCTCTTTCCATACCGGAGAACAAATGTATGATTGCAGCCCTATGTATCGACGACAACCGGGGGCTCCGGTTCAACCGCCGGCGGCAGAGCCGGGACCGGGCGGTGACGGCGGATCTGCTGCGAAGCGCGGAAGGCCACAAGCTCTGGGCCGCTCCCAGCTCCGTTTCCCTCTTCCCGGAGGGGGCGGTGGCCGCCTGCGAGGATTTTCTGGAGCGGGCAGAGGCGGGGGAGTGGTGCTTCGTGGAGGACCGGCCCCTGGCTCCGATCCTCCAAAAAATCGAGGCCCTGGTCCTCTACCGGTGGAACCGGGTCTATCCCGCCGACGTTTTCTTGGACGTCATCCCCTGGGAGGTGGGGTGGCGGTGTATTTGCCGGGAGGAGTTTCCCGGCCACTCCCATAAACTGATTACGAAAGAGGTCTATCTCCCATGAAGCGCACCGTCCCGGCACTTTGTGCCATCCTGTTCCTGTTCACCCTGGCCCTCACCGGCTGCCCACTGCCGGAGGAGGGTGGCACGACCTTGAGCTTCTCCCTGGAGGACGTGCCGGAATTTTCCGGGGAGCCCTATGTGGTCCTCAACGACAACCAGCCGGACTTTCCTGAGGAGGACAAAACCACCAATTCCTTTGAGACCTATAGCCCCTTAGACACTCTGGGCCGCTGCGGCGCCGCCTACGCCAACGTGGGGGTGGACCTGATGCCCACGGAGGACCGGGGAGATATCGGGCAGGTGAAGCCCACGGGCTGGCACACGGTGAAATATGACATCGTAGACGGCAAGTATCTCTACAACCGATGCCATCTCATCGGCTATCAGCTCACCGGGGAGAACGCCAATGAGGAGAATCTCATCACCGGCACCCGGTACATGAATGTAGACGGCATGCTGCCTTTTGAGAACCTGACGGCGGACTACGTCCAGGAGACGGAACACCATGTCCTCTACCGGGTGACCCCCATCTTCGAGGGGGACAACCTGGTGGCCAGCGGGGTCCAGATGGAGGCATGGAGCGTGGAGGACGGCGGCGAATGCGTCTGCTTCAATGTGTATGTCTACAACAACCAACCCGGGGTCACCATTGACTATGCCACCGGCGAGAGCTGGCTGACGGAGGAGGGGGAGCCCTCCGGGGAGGCAGAGGATTACGTCCTCAACACCTCCAGCAAGAAGTTCCATCTGCCGGACTGTTCCGGCGCGGCCTCCATCAGCGAGAGCAACCGCCAGGATTACACCGGCACCAGAGAGGAACTGATCGCCCAGGGGTATAGCCCCTGCGGGATCTGCAAGCCTTGATAAAGGAGCATGCCTCTGCGAAAAAATTCCCGCAGAGGCATGCTTTTTATGTTCTGATGTTCTGACAATGGGAGGTCGTTCTGCCGGCAGAAAAACGTGCAGCCGTCAGCGCGCAAAAAACCGGCCTTTGCACCACCGCAAAGGCCGGTCGGATTCAGAAAGGCAGCGGGTCCCCCTCTGCGAACAGGGCCTCCAGCGTCTCCTGGGGAATAGGCCGGGACAGATAGTAGGCCTCCGTGTCTCCCGGGTGACGGATGGGCGCCACCGTCATAAACTCGCCGTATAGGGTAACGGCGATCCCCGCCTTTCCCGTGCCGCCGCAGGTGGCATATAACCGGCTCTTGTCCCCGGAAAAGCTGGCCATCCCCGCCAGACGCTCCACGGGGAGATCCGCCAGCAGCCGGAGCAGTGCCTCCGGATCGCCGCAGTCGCCCACGGAGTCGCCCGTCTCATTTTTCCAGCTGGCGTACAGAATATCATATCCTTCAGGATCTCCCCCGAACAGTACCTCCCGCCCGGTGCCCGCCGGGTAGGAGACGGCGGTAACCCCCGAGGTCATCATCAGCACAAAGAGCAGCAGTCCTGCCACAAGGCCGCCGCTCAGGCGCTTGCAGGGGTGGACCACGTTTTTCAGCCGGTACCGCATGGCAGAGGCGGAGGCGGAGAGACAGGTGGTGTACCCTCGCTCGTCTCCGGCGGTCTCCAGCAGCAGGGAGGCATATTGCCGCCGTCTGCGGTCGTCCGCCTCCGCCAGCACCGTCTCGTCGCAGCTGAGCTCCATATCATCAGCGCTGCGGCCCATGGCCAGCCATACAAGCGGGTTGAACCAGCACAGGGCGGTGCAGAAGGTGAAGAAGAACTTGGCGGAGCAGTCCCGGCGGCCAATGTGGACCAGTTCGTGCAGGAGGATCAGCTCCAGGTCCTCCTGGTTGTAGTCCAGCCGGGGGAGCACCACACGGATGCTTCGGGAGAACAGCCCGATGGACACCGGCGTCCCCACCGCCGGGGACACCATCAGCCGGTAGCGCTGGTGGAGACGATACCCCATCTCCCGGTGGAGCCGGTCCCACAAAGCCAGGACCGCCTCGTCCTCCACCGGCCGGGCGGGCCCCAGAATCTCCCGGCGAAACCGCAGGTGGGAGACGGTCCGCCCCAGCAGCACCCCGAAAAATCCCAAGGCCCACAGGAGGACCAGCCACTGGAGCCATCCCGCCGGGAGCCGGAGCACCCAGAGAGGTTGGGACAGCCTCATAAAGTTGTAGACCGTGCAGTAGAGCATGGTGGGCAAAAGCCACAGAGCGGCGCAGGTCCTGGCCTGGACATACCGGCGCAGGAGGGGGAGAGACAGGGAGAGGAGGATATAATAGAGGGAGATCTGGAAGAAGAGACTCACATACATCCCCAGGAAAATCCGTCCGGTCTTCTGCCAGCCCTCCAATATCAGATCCAGAATCAACAGGGACAAAAGAATGGTGGGCAGCAGGGAGGGATCGGGGTAGGAGCGATACCGGAGCTGCCCATCCTTCAGCTCCCTCCGCGTCTCCCGGTCGCGCATCTCATAAAAATTCCAGGCAAAAATCCCCCCGAAAAGCACGGAGAAGAAACCCCGGATCAACAGATCCGTACTCATAACTCGTCCCTCTCCAGAAGCTCCCGAAGCTGTCGCAGCTCCTCTCTGGTGAGTCCGCCCCCGGACAGAGCGGCGGCAAAAGCGGGCAGGCTTCCGCCGCACACCTTTTCAAAAAAGCTGCGGCTCTGGGCGGCCTGGTAGTCCTCCCGGCTGACGGCGGGGGTATAGACGCTGCGGCGGCCCTGTTTCTCAATGGTAAGAAACCCCTTCTCCCCAAGCCGGGTCAGCATGGTCAGCAGGGTGGTCATGGCCATGGGATGGGTCTTCTGCAAAATCTCCTCCAGGTCGGACCGAAACACCGGGGGCGTGCAGTCCCAGAGGGCCTGCATTACCTCAAGCTCCCCATCGGGGAGGCGGCGGATGTTGGATATCATCAAATCACTCCTCTACATTTGTAGTAGATCTGCCTATATTCTACAAGTGTAGAGATTACTTGTCAAGGTGTTTTTGAAAAAAGAAGGGGCAGGTCCGTACAAGAAACGGACCTGCCCGTATGGAAGCGCTTGTTTACAGGGACTGCCGCATGGGGAGAATCTCCCTGCGGTAGACGTGGCGGAGGAAGATGGAACTGAAGATTACTGAGGCCACCTCGGAGATAGGGAAGGCCAGCCACACATACCCCACCTCGCCCAGCAGGGACAGCAGGAAGGCGGCGGGGAGGAGGAACACCAGCTGGCGGAGGAGGGATACCCAGAGGCTCAAAACGCCGTGGCCCAGGGCCTGGAAGAGGGAGGAGCAGACCACACCGTAGCCGGCGAAGATGAAGTTGATGCTGATAATCCGCAGGGCGGGAACGCCGATGGACAGCATATTCTCCGAGGCCTCAAAGATCAGCAGCAGCTTGTCCGGAAGGAACTGAAACACCGCCAGGCCGATGAGCATAATGCACACCGCGTAGAAGATGCTGAGTTTGGCGGTGGTGACAATCCGATCCGGCTTCTTGGCCCCGTAGTTATAGGCTACGATGGGCACCATGCCGTTGTTGAGGCCGAAGATGGGCATGAACACAAAGCTCTGGAGTTTGAAGTACACGCCGAACACTGCCGTGGCGGTGGAGGAGAAGGTCACCAGGATCTTGTTCATGCCGAAGGTCATGACGCTGCTGATGGCCGTCATGATGATGGAGGGCATGCCGATGGCGTAGATGGAGCGGATGATCCGCCCGCTGGGGCGGAAGCCACGGAGGGACAGGTGCACCTCGGGGTTGCGGGTCAGGCAGAAGAACACCGCCAGGAAGAAAGCCAGAATCTGACCCATCACCGTGGCCACAGCGGCGCCGGCTACCCCCATCTTGGGAAAGCCGAAATAACCGAAGATGAAGATGGGGTCGAAGATGATGTTGATGATGGCCCCCAGGCCCTGGGTCAGCATGGTGTAGAAGGTCTTACCCGTGGACTGGAGGAACTTTTCAAAGGTGATCTGTCCGAACATGCCGAAGGAGCAGATGGTGCAGATCTGCAGGTAATCCGTGCCGTAGTCCACGATTTCCTCCACCTGGATCTGGGAGAGGAAGAAGAAGCGGGAGAAGAAGAGGCCCAGCAGGGCGAAAACCAGATAGCTGCAGGCAGCCAGGAACACCGCATTGCTGGCCGACTTGTTCACCCGGTCGAAGTTTTTCTCCCCCAGGCTCTTGGACATGAGGGCGTTGATACCCACGCCGGTGCCCACCGCCACGGCGATCATCAGGTTCTGAGCCGGGAAAGCCAGGGACACCGCCGTCAGGGCGTTCTCGTTGATCCGGGAGACAAACATGCTGTCCACCACATTGTACAAAGCCTGGACCAGCATGGAGATCATCATCGGCACCGACATGGACACCAACAGCCGATTGACCGGCTGGGTTCCCATTTTGTTCTCTTGTTCCATAGGCGTTTCTCCTTCCATTTTCCCTCCCTGTAGGGAGGACATTTCCTCCGCAAATGGTTTCGCCCGAAACCATTTTACGACAAAAAAAGAAACCTCAAAAAAGGCACAAGCATTATACTGTATCCCTGTCGGCTTGTCAATATCGGCCTTGACATTTTCAGGAGGGACCGATACAATCAAAAACAACAAAGGACGGGGGGAGACGGACATGGAACCCTTTTATCACGGGGATATGCTGAAGATGCTCTCCCTGATCTATCGGAAAATGCAGATTCACATCAGCCGGTCGGGGCGGCGCTACGGCCTCTCCAGCGGCATGGTTCCCTTTGTGATGCTCACCTGTGAAAATGGTGAGATGCCCCAGAACCGGTTCTGTACCCTTCTGGACATCAGCAAGGGTACTGCGGCCAGGACCCTGGCCAAGCTGGAGGAGCAGGGCTATGTGCGCCGGGAGGAGAATGCGGCGGACGGCCGGTCCGTCATGGTCTATCCCACAGAGAAGGCCCGGACGGTCTACCCCAGGCTGACGGAGGCGGGAGACGCTTGGGTCAGCCAAATGACCCAGGGCATGTCGGAGGAGGAAAAGGCGGCGTTTCTGGAGCTGCTGCGCCGGGTATCCGGCAACATCAGTTCCTGGTTTTGACAGCGAAATCCGAAGAGACCATCTGGTCCGCCGGGGCGGTGGAAGATATGGAAAGGAGGAGTTGTGATGCTGAAGGACTGGACATTCAAGGACGGCCGGAGCGACGGGGAGGACAAGCGGCGGCTGAAGGCCCTGCGCCAGGAGCTGGCGGCGCTGCAGCAGCCCATCAAGGAGGCGAAGCTGCCGGTGATTGTGCTGGTGGAGGGTTGGGGCGCGGCGGGGAAGGGCAGCGCCATTCACTCCCTGATCCGGGAGCTGGACCCCCGGTTTTTCAAGGTGCTCAGCGTGGGCATGCCCACAGAGGAGGAACGGCGCTGGCCCTTTTTAAAGCGCCACTTCGCCGCTATCCCCCAAGAGGGGAAGATTTTGTTCCTGGACTCCGGCTGGCTGGACGAGACGGTGCGGGAGCGGCTGCGGCGGGACCTGTCCGATGAGGAGTACGACCGGCGCATCGAGAGCATCCGTATGTTTGAGCGGCAGCTGACGGCGGGGGGCTACCTCCTGGTGAAGCTGTTCCTCCACATCAGCCAGAAGACCCAACAGGAGCGCATTCGCCGCCTGGAGGCAGACAAGGACACTGCCTGGCGGGTGGGGGAGAACGACCGGCGGCAGAACAAGAACTACGACAAGGCCCTGGAGGCCTTTGACGAGTACCTCACCGCCACCGACGAGCCCTGGGCCCCCTGGAAGATCGTGGACGGCACCGACGCGGTCCGCTCCCAGCTGAAGGCGGCCCAGTGGCTCCACGAGCGGATCACCACCGCCCTCCGGTTCCGGCCCCAGCCGGTGCTGCCGGCCTACCAGTGGCCCTTGGAGCCCATTTTGCCCTTGGCGCAGGTACGTCTGGACAAACGGCTGGATGACGAGCAGTATCAGAAGGAGCTGAAGCACTGCCGCCAGCAGCTGGAGCGCCTTCACAACGAGCTCTACCGCAAAAAGGTGCCGGTGGTTATCGCCTACGAGGGCTGGGACGCGGCGGGGAAGGGCGGCAACATCAAGCGTCTGGCCTCCGCCCTGGACCCCCGGGGCTACGAGGTGCTGCCCATTGCCAGCCCCACCCCCGACGAGATCACCCGCCACTACCTGTGGCGGTTCTGGACGAGGCTTCCCAAGACGGGCCACATCGCTATTTTCGACCGCAGCTGGTATGGCCGGGTGATGGTGGAGCGGCTGGAGGGCTTCTGCTCGGCGGCGGAGTGGCAGCGGGCATACGACGAGATCAACGAGTTTGAAAAGGAGCTTACCGACGCCGGAATGGTGGTACTGAAGTTCTGGGTACAGATCGACAAGCAGACCCAGCTGGAGCGGTTCCGGGAGCGGGAGAACACCCCGGAGAAGCAGTGGAAGATCACCGCCGAGGATTGGCGCAACCGGGAGAAGTGGGACGCCTACGAGGAGGCTATAGACGAGATGCTGGAGAAGACCAACACCCGCAACGCCCCCTGGTATATCCTGGAATCTGTGGACAAGCGGTACGCCCGAATCAAGGCCATGCGGACGGTGATCGACCGGCTGCGGGAGGTTTTGTGACCATGCAGACAGCCCCCGGCGGAGCGTACCGCCGGGGGCTGTTTCTATATCCGTTCAGAGGAGATGGGAGCCGTTGATGTCCAGCTGGAAACGCAGGCCCAGCCGCTCCGCCGCCCGGCGGCACAGGAGCATCCGGTCCAGGAAGATTTCAAAGTAGTCCATCACCGCGCAGCCCTCAGTGTTGATGGTAAGGGACAGGGTGATGGTGCCCTGGTCTCTGTCCAATGTCAGGCCGGAGCGCTCCACGGCGTAATTCACCCGGTCGTGGATGTCGAAGCTCTGAGGGTCCTTGCTGCGGACCCGGCTGCGGCGGACGTCGGTCTTGTCTGCCAGGATCAGGGCCGCCGCCACCGGGTTGACCGGGAAGGCGGTGGCCTCGTCGTGATGGCCGATGGCGGTGATGACGGCGGCCACATCCGAGGGGTCCATACCCATGTGGTCCAGGATACGGAAGGCCATCACCGCCCCGGTCTGGGCGTGATCGTGGCGGTTGACCACGTTGCCGATGTCGTGCATGTAACCGGCAATGCGGCTGAGCTCCTGCTGGTGGCCGTCGTACCCTAACTGGTTCAGTATGTCGGCGGCCACCTGGGCGCATCGGGAGACGTGGGGAAAGCTATGCTCGGTAAAGCCCAGGGCGTTGAGGGACTGGTCCGCCTGGGTGATGTAAGTCCGGATTTCCTGGGAATCTCGGATCATGTCGAAGGTAATGGTCACAACTGTCTCCTTTCCCGGGCAGCAACGGCCCGAGACCGTTTTCACATGGGTTCAGTATACCAAATCTTTTCTATTTTCTCAAGAAAAATAGAATAAAATAGGCAAAAGGACCGCTTCGGGTGAAAAAAGTCTGGAAAAGCAGTGAAATTCGTCGTACAATAGATAAGAACGCCGCCGGAGGGATGAGCTATCCTCCCGGCAGCTTGGGCAAGTACAGAGATAGGAGCAAACAAAAAAAATGGATACCTTGCAAAAAATTGCGGTGCTGATTGACGCCGATAACACCCCCGCCTCCAAGCTGGAGGCTATTTTCAAAAAGCTGTCCACCTACGGCCGCATTGTGGTGAAGCGGGCCTACGGCAACTGGGAGAAGCCCACCCTCAGCAAGTGGGAGAACGAGACCAAGCGCCTGGCGGTGAAGGCCGCCCAGCAGTTTGACTATACCACCGGGAAGAACGCCACGGACATCGCCATGGTCATCGACGCAATGGACCTTCTCCACACGGGAGCCTATGACGCCTTTGCTCTGGTGTCCAGCGACAGCGACTTCACCCCCCTGGCCATCCGCCTCAGGGAATCCGGGGCCTATATTTTAGGGGCCGGGGACGCCAAGACCCCCCAGGCCTTCCGCAACGCCTGCGACGACTTCATTCTGCTGGAGGGCCTTACGCTGCCGGAGGAGCCTGTGGTGGGGGAGAAAGTGAAGGTACGACGGAAGACCAAGGAGGAGGGCCACTCCGATATCGAGGCCATCCACCGCTTGCTTCAGGAGGCGGCGGCGCAACATGAGGACGAGAGCGGCTTTGCCGACGTGTCCCTGGCGGGCAGCTACATCAAGACCGTCCTGCCGGACTTCAGCCCCAAGACTTTCGGCTTCTCCAAGATGTCCAAGCTTCTGGAGGCATTCCCCCAGCGCTACAAGCTGAGCAAGCGGAAGGGGAAGGGCAAGCATGGGGAGATTGTAGCCTACAAGTGTTTGTAATGACACAATCACACAAATCGCAGCGAAAAGCCCCGGAGACAAACTGTCTCCGGGGCTTCCTTCATACTATGCCGCAGCCGCGCCCAGGCAGCGGCGCAGGGAGAAGAGCTGCACCGCAATCATGATGCACACAATCATCCCTGTGACCGCCAGCACCACTGCCAAAGCCATCCATTCCTCCCAGGGGAGAGGCAGAAACAGAGCCGCCCGGATGACTACGTCCAGGTCCCGGCAGAGGCGCAGCCTTCCGGCGGGAAGGCCCTCTCTCTCCGCCAGACGGGCTAGGTCTGTCAAAAGCTGGAAGGTGACATACATGGCGAGGCAGGTCAGAAGGGCTTTTACCGGCAAAAACCGGTAGAGGATCGACTGCCCGGTAAGGAGCGCCGCCGTCCACTCCACCGCCTCCGCCGCCGCCAGCACCACGCAGAAGGGCCGGAGGAGGGGGAGATCCCGCAAAACCGGCTCCAGAAGGGGGATGGCGGAGAGAAGGAGCAGGTATCCCGCCCAGTCCGGCAGGAGATCCAGCGTATGCAGCCCAATGTTGAGGGTGATGTGCAGCAGCAGAAAGATGTAAGCCCAAGCTACTTTACTGAGTCCGTTTCGCAGCGCTTCCCGATTCATTTTGGGCCTCCTTCCGGCAGCAGCACACAGGTGTAGTCGGTCCCCTCATACCGGAAAGAAACCTCGATGGAGGAGGGCATACACTGGACACCCACATCGTCCGGGACGGTGACGCCGCCGCCGGAGTGGCTATAGGGGCGCTCCGTATCCGCATTGAAGCTGAAGTCCAGCTCCTCCTCATCGCACCCCATCCCCGTCAGGCGAAGGGACCGGATGGATACGCCGTCCAGCTCCTCTGAGATCCCTTCGCCGGTGCCCACGCCGTACTGCATGGAGGTGAAGGCGGCATAGGGCCGAGGCACATGGTCCAGTCGCTGCCTCTGCGTGGCGGAGAAGAAGGGGGACCAGCCGTTTTCCACCGTCTCCGCCGTGTCCACGGACAGGGTCATCTGGAAGGCCACCGCCACGTCGAGACCGCCCGTCTCTCCCCGGTAGACTGTCCAGGGGGCTCGGTCGCTGGGGGGCAGCCAGCGGGTCTCCTCCGATTCTCCCGTATAAATCTTCAGATTGGAGCGGGGTGACACGGTCCAGTACGCTCCCTCGGGACGTACTGCCACCTTCTGGGCCAATACCCCATGGGTATTGTTTCCTGACAGAGGAAGGAAGAACAGGGTACCGCTATAGCCTCCCGCTCCGTCCGGCAGAAGATTGAACGCCTGCCATTGGGCCTGCCAGGCAGGACTTGACCAGTTGTAAGCAAGGGGGGCAAAGGGGGAGTCGTCGATACTCTGCACCTGCGCGTAATATTCGTAGGGGACCTGCGCCTCCAGCAGCGCTTTACTGCGCTCTCTTTCCGGCAGCACCATGGCGTAGTAGACAGGATCGTTGCATAGCAGAGCCTTGGCATAGGTATCCAATGCTCCGGCCACAGTGGTGGGCCGCTGGAGCATGGCCTGGGTGAGGGCCCAGGTTCCCCTCTGTTCTCCGTCGGGCACCGGCGGCATTTCGCCGCTTCCGGCGAGGCAGGTGGCCCCCAGCACCACCGCCACGCACACCGATACCAGGGCCATCCCGGCGGGGTAGCGCTTGAAGCGGGCGATGGCGGCGATGCGCCGCTTGATGTTCCCGGCCCCGTTGGCCATGGAGGAGGTGCCGGGTACCCGGGCGTACTTCCCGTCGGCCATGGACAGCAAAATCACGCCGTACTCCCGCCGCGCCTCCCCCTCCAGCCGCTCCAGCACCCGCTGGTCGCAGAGTGCCTCACAGTCGTTTCGCATCCGGCCGCAGCAGTACCACACCAGGGGGTTGCACCAGTGGAGGCACCGCATCAGGGAGATTCCCACCCCGGCCCACACGTCGCCGTACCGGAGGTGAAGGAGCTCATGGAGGAGCACCTTGTCGTCCACCTCCCGCTCCGGCAGCACCAGCACCGGGCGGAGAAGGCCGCAGACGAAGGCGCTCTCCACCTGGGGCAGCACCACGATCCGCCGGGGCAGGGGGAGGGAATAGGCCTCCGCCACCGCCTGTACCTGGGCCGTCTCCGCCGCTCCCGCCTTGCGTCCCTTGGATACCGTATGGCGGAGGACGCAATAAGTCCCAGCCAGCCACAAAAGGGAGAGCACCACCCCGAACGCGTAGAGGTAAAAGAGCCAGTCGGTGACGCTCCCCCCGAGGGGGAAGTAGTTGGGAAAGAGAGGGAAGGGGGCCGTTACGGCAATGGGCTCATAGGGGGCGGAGAGCGCGGAGTAGGGGGTCCCTTCCACGGTATTTTTGATCCACGCCAGCAGCACCTGCCCCTGGGGGAAGAGATAGCGGTGAAACACCCCCACCGGCAGCAGCAGCCGCAGGGCGAAGATGCTCCAGACCCCGAACTGCCACCGAGGGGAGAGCTTGTCCTCAAAGAGCTTTTTAAGGAGCAAAATCAGCACCGCCGTCACCGACAGGGCCAGTGTCTGATTCAAAAAGGACCAGAGATTGTCCATAAGATACCTCCTGTATCAGGAAAGGGGAGGGTCAGACCTCCATGTCGTCCAGCAGCTTCCGCAGGGCCTCCCGCTCCTCCGCCGTCAGCCGCTCCTCCTTGAGGAAGGCCGTCACCAGGGAGGCAGCGGACCCACGGTACACCCGGCTGAGGAGGCTCTGCCGCTCCTGGGCGGCGCAATCCTCCCGGCTCACCGCCGCGGCGTAGCGGTGGGGGGTATCCTCCTTGCAGATGGACACCAGCCCCTTAGCCTCCATCCGGGTGAGATAGGTGAGCACCGTGTTCCGGCTCCACCCGGTCTCCGCCTTCAGCGCCTCCACTACATCTCCCAGGGGCAGTCCCGCAGGGTGGGGCCACAGGGCCTCCAGCACCTGCCACTCCTTGTCGCTGACCCGCATGAAAAAGCACCTCCTACACATGTAGCATCTACTATCATACTACATGTGTAGGAGGTATTTGTCAAGGGAATTTTCAGCTCCGCTCGTTGAGGAGGGCGAAGCCCAGTACCAGGGCCCCGCCCAGGGCCTGTAAGAGGGTGAGGGGCTCTCCTAAGAGAAGCAGGGAGGCCAGCACCGCCACCAGGGGGTCGAGATAGCTCAAAAGGGCGGCCTCCTGTCCCCGAAGGGAGCGGAGGGAGGAGAAGTAGAGGAGATAGGACAGGCCGGTATGGAGGAAGCCCACCACCAGCAACCGCCACCAGCCGCCAAAGTCCAGGACCTCCAGGTGGAGGCCCCCGGTGAGGGCCACATAGGGGGCCAGCACCACGATGGCGGCCAGGAACTGGAAGAGGGTGCGGTGGAGGCCGGGAATCCCGGCGATGTACTTGTTCAGCAGCACTGCCGCCGCATAGAGCACGGCGGCCCCCAAGCCAAAGAGAATTCCCCTCACGTCGTCCCCGCCGCTGCCGAGGCCGCTGGCGCTGAGGATCAGCACCACCCCCGCCGTGGAGCCTAAAAAGCAGAGGACCTGTCGCCTGGTGAGGGGTTCGCGGAAGAGGAGGGGACAGGCCGCTGTCACCAGTACCGGGGCGAAATAGTAGCTGAGGGTGGCGATGGAGACGGTGGTGTACCGGTAGGCCTCAAAGAGAAGCATCCAATTGAAGCCGATGACCGCCCCGGAGAGGAGCAGCAGGGGGAGAGATTGTCGGAGAGAGGGGAGGGGGACCCGGCGCTTGGAGAGGAGAATCCAGCCCCCCAGGAGGACCACCGCCAGCACCGCCCGGCACAACGCCAGGGCCCCGGAGCTCAGGGGAATGCCTCGGACGAAGACCGCCAGGGTTCCCCAGATGGCCATGGCCAGAATGTAGGTTCGCTTGGCGGCGGCGTTTCGGTTCATACACAACACTCTTTTCTGCAAAAATCTCCGTACCATTATAAAGGGCGGCGGAGAGAAGCGCAACAGAAAATGTGCCGTCCGGACAGCTCCGGACGGCACAGGGGAAACGGCTTATTCGCCCAGGAGGGTCTTCAGGTCCTCCTCGGGAGTGGTGATGGGAGCGATGTGGTAGTGCTCCGCCAAATAGTTCAGGACGTTGGGGGAGATGAAGGCGGGGAGGGTGGGGCCCAGGCGGATGTTCTGGATACCCAGGTGAAGGAGAGTCAGCAGGATGCACACCGCCTTCTGCTCATACCAGGACAGCACCATGGAGAGGGGCAGGTCGTTGACGCCGCAGCCGAAGGCGTTGGCCAGGGCCACCGCCACCTGAATGGCACCGTAGGCGTCGTTGCACTGGCCCATGTCCATGAGTCGGGGAAGGCCACCGATGGTGCCGAGGTCCAGATCGTTGAAGCGGTACTTGCCGCAGGCCAGGGTCAAAATCACCGTGTCCGCCGGGGCCTCTTTCACGAACTCGGTGTAATAGTTCCGGCCGGGCCGGGCCCCGTCGCAGCCGCCCACTAAGAAGAAGTGGCGGATGGCCCCGGCCTTCACCGCCTCCACCACCGTGTCTGCCGCTGACAGGATGGCATTGCGGCCAAAGCCGGTCATGACGGTGCTGCCGCCATTGATGCCGGTGAAGTCCCGGTCCTCCCCGTAGCCGCCCAACGCCAGAGCCTTCTCAATGAGGGGTGTGAAGTTTTTGTCCTCTCCGATGTGGACCGTCCCCGGGAAGGTGACGGTGCCGGTGGTAAAGACCCGGTCGGCGTAGCTGGGCTTGGGGGGCATGAGGCAGTTGGTGGTGAAGAGGATGGGGGCGGGCAGGTCCGCAAACTCCCTCTGCTGGTTCTGCCAGGCGGTGCCGAAGTTGCCCTTCAGATGGGGATACTTCTTCAGCTCCGGATAGGCGTGGGCAGGCAGCATTTCCCCGTGGGTGTAGACGTTGACGCCCTTGCCCTCGGTCTGCTCTAAAAGGAGCTTCAGGTCCAGCAGATCGTGGCCGGTGACCACAATGAAAGGCCCCTTCTCCACCCGGAGAGGCACAGTGACCGGGGCGGGGGTGCCGAAGGTCTCGGTGTTGGCCTGGTCCAGCAGGGCCATGCAGGCGAGGTTACGCTCGCCCACCTCCAGCACGATAGGCAACAGCTGCTCCATGCCCCAGTCCTCGCCGATGGCGAAGAGGGCCTTGAAGAAGAAGGCGTTGACCGCCTCATCCACCCGGCCCAGCACCATGGCGTGGTAGGCGTAAGCGGCCACGCCCCGGATACCGAAGAGGATCAGGGATTTGAGGGAGCGGATGTCCTCCTGGGCGTTCCAGAGGAGGGACATGTCGTAGTCGTCATCTCTCCCGCAGGGGGCGCCGCAGGCGCCGCACTGAGGCCGCAGGGCCTCCTTCTCCCGGTGTACCCGGTGGATCAGATCCTCCAAAGCGGCGTCGTCAAAACTCACGTTGGTGAGGGTGGCGAAGAGGCACTCCACCACCAGCCGCTGGACGGGGAGGCCGGGGATGTCCCCGCCGCTTACCGCCCGGGCCAGGCCCACCAGGGCCCCGGTGAGGCGGTCCTGGGTCGCCGCAGTGGCGGCGGACTTGCCGCAGACTCCCGCCGCGCCGGTACAACCGCCGCAGCCGGCGGTCTGCTCGCACTGAAAGCAAAACATCTTCTTGTCCATTACTTAATTCTCCTTTTGTATCCTCTGTGATTTCCTCAATCCAAAATCCGCCCGTCGGTGGAGATGGTCACCACCTGCCAGGGGATAAACTTTCCGCTCTTCTGGAGGGCGGTCTTCACTGCCTGCTCCATGCCGCCGCAGCAGGGCACCTCCATCCGCACCACGGTAACGCTGCGGATGTCGTTGCGGGCGAGAATCTCCGTCAGCTTCTCGGCGTAGTCCACGCTGTCCAGCTTGGGGCAGCCCACCAAAGTCACCTTTCCTCTGATGAAGTCTTCATGGAAATTTCCATAAGCGTAGGCAGTGCAGTCCGCCGCCACCAGGAGCTTTGCCCCGTCAAAGTAGGGGGCGTTCACCGGGGCCAGCTTGATCTGCACCGGCCACTGGGTGAGGCGGCTGGGCTGGGGACCCTGGGGGGCGGCCCCCTCCTCCCGGTGAATCTGCCGGGACTGGGTGCCGGGGCAGCCGCAGGGAAGGGCCTCCGCCGCCTTAGCCGCCTTGTTGGCCTTTACCGCCGCCTCATCATAGGCCGCCGCCTCCCGCTCCACAAAGGTGATGGCCCCGGTGGGGCAGGTGGGGAGGCAGTCCCCCAGGCCGTCGCAGTAGTCGTCCCGCAGCAGCTTCGCTTTGCCGTTCACCATGCCGATGGCCCCCTCGTGGCAGGCCGCCGCACAGGCCCCGCAGCCGTTGCACTTCTCCTCGTCGATCTCAATCACTCTCCGAATCATATCAAAACCTCCTGTTTGTTTCTTGACTGGTTGGCCTGAGTATACTAAAATCAAATTCAGAAGTATGTTGTTAAAACAACAAATGGAGGATGTTATGAATTTTCCATTTCTGTGTACCACGCCCCTCTTTCATGGCACCGACCCGGAGGAGGCGGAGGCCATGCTGAGGTGTATGGGTGCCTATACCCGGCGGTACGGCCGCCAGGAGACGGTGTACCACATGGGGGAGACAGTCCAGAATCTGGGACTGATTCTCTCCGGCGGTGCCAACATCGAGGCCGATGACGCCTGGGGCAATCGGAGTATCCTCTCCCACGTGGGGGCAGGGCAGATCTTCGCGGAGACCTACGCCTGCATCCCCGGACAGCCCCTGCTGGTGACGGTAACGGCCACGGAGGAGACGGAGATTTTGTTCCTCAACACCGCCAAGCTCCTCCAGACATGCACCAGCGCCTGCGCTCATCACAGCCGCCTCATCCAAAATCTTCTCCAGATCTCCGCCCGGAAGAATCTGGCCCTGTCCCAGCGGATGCTCCATACCGCGCCTAAAACCATTCGGGGCCGCCTGCTGTCCTACCTCTCCCAGCAGGCTTTAGAGGCGGGGAGCCGCCGCTTCGCCATCCCCTTCGACCGCCAGCAGCTGGCGGACTACCTGGGGGTGGACCGGAGCGCCCTGTCCAGCGAGCTGTCCAAGATGGGGAAGGAGGGGCTGCTCCAATGCCGAAAAAATGTATTCGAACTGAAAGAACACGTGGAATAGGGAGGCGTTATGTTGAGAGATGAAAACAATATGATATATCAGGAATACGCGGAGGACCGGGAGGCCAGATTTGAAGTTTACCCCAGCGGGAATTTCTATGAGGTATGGGTCCAGCGAAAAATGACCGACGAGTATATGGGACCGGATTGGTTTGCCTACTACGACATCCCGGACCACTGTCACCGCGCGGACACTCTGGAGCGGGCGGTGGAAATCGGAAGGGAGTGCCTGCGCTGCCTGCAGTGAGGAAAAGAGAAAACGCCCGGAAGGCCGTGGGACCTCCCGGGCGGATCAGCGTTTATTTTTTCTGCCCCCGGTCGAAGGAGGGGTTCATGTAGTAGACGTTTTTCTCGTCCAGTTTGTCCCTTGCCAGCCGCAGACCCTCGCCGAAGCGCTGAAAATGGACAATTTCCCGAGCACGCAGGAACTTGATGGCATCATTTACGTCCGGATCGTCGCTCATACGGAGGATGTTGTCGTAGGTCACCCGGGCCTTCTGCTCGGCGGCAAGATCCTCAGTGAGATCCGCGATGGTATCGCCCTTTACCCCGATGCCAGCCGCGTTCCAGGGGGAACCGCTGGCAGCGGTAGGGTAGACTCCGGTGGTGTGGTCCACGAAGTAGGGGGCAAAGCCTGCCTCCCGGGTCTGCTCCTCGGTGAGATTTCGGGTGAGCTGGTGGACAATGGTCCCGATCATCTCCAGGTGGCCCAGTTCCTCGGTACCGATGTCAGTGAGGAGACCCTTCAACTCCGGATAGGGCATGGAGTAGCGCTGGCTGAGATACCGCAGGGAGGCTCCCAGCTCGCCGTCGGGTCCTCCGTATTGGCTGATAATCAGGGCTGCCAGCTTGGGATTGGTGTTTCGGATGTGTACTGGATATTGTAGCTTCTTCTCATAGACAAACATCAGGCCTTGCCTCCTTCTTCCGCCGCTTCCCAGGGCCAGGGCTCCTGGAGCCAGGTGTAACTGCCGGCCTCGGCGGCGGCAGTCTGCTGGAGCGGACCATACTTGGCTTCATAAGCCGCCCTACCTTGGCGGTAGAGGGCCGCGTACTTCTGATAGAGGGCAAAGGCCTCGGTGTCGTACTGGTGGGTGTCCAGATATAGCCCCAGCTCCGCCAGAGCAAAATCCATGGCCATCAGCTCGCACAGCTCCGGCCGGGCACAGCGGAAACGGCTGCGCATCTCCCGGAAGAAGGGGAGATAGAGGCCGGGAAAGAGAGTGCCCTTCTCCAGAGCCTCCGCCTTATCATAGGTGGCAGGGTTCTGCTCCTGCATGGGAACATAGGGGAACACCAGCGGTGCGCAGGTCCCAGGAAGGGAGCCGTTATTGACACCGCAGGCGGTGGTGGTGTTATTCTCCAAAATTGATTCCTCCTGTCAGTGGATCCGGGGGAGTGGACTCCCCCAGGAGAAGGGGAAACCTTCTCCCGAACCATCCTATGCCTCAGTCCTGCAGGCGGTGCCGCTCTTCCATTTTCCACCCTGCTGTGGTAGAATGTTCTCACTGCCTCCCACATAAGGTTGTGGAGGGGTGTTTTCTGTGTTTTTTATCGTAACGAAACGGCATCTGGTGGCGGTACTGGGACTGATCCTGTTTGTGGCGGCCTTCTCCGCCGTCCTCTGGCAGGGGACGGCCCGGCCCGCCTTCTTGCAGCAGCAGGGGACTGTGACACGGCCTGCCGTGGTCATCGTGGATCCGGGCCACGGGGGAGAGGACGGCGGAGCGGTGGCGGAGGACGGCACCGTGGAGAGCGGGATCAACCTGTCTGTAGCCCTGAAGGTGGAGGACCTGTTGTTTCTCACCGGCCAGGAGACGGAAATGACCCGGCGGGAGGACGTGTCCGTCTACTCTCAAGGGGCGGAGACCCTGCGGGAGAAGAAAGTCTCAGACCTTCGCAACCGGGTGGAATTGGTCAACAGCATGGGGGAGGGTGCGGTGCTTCTCTCCATCCACCAGAACAGTCTGCCCCAGGCCAAAAGTGTCCGGGGCGCCCAGGTGTTCTATAACGAAACCGCTGGGGCGGAACCACTGGCGGCAGCCATCCAGCAAGCCATGAACCAAGCCGTGAATGCCGGGGGGGAGAAGACCCACAAAGCCATTGACGGCTCCGTTTATCTCATGGCTCACATTGACTGTCCCGGAGTGCTGGTAGAATGCGGCTTCCTCTCTAACGCCGAGGAGACCGCTCTTTTGAAGACAGAGGACTACCAAAAAAAACTGGCGCTATCCATCACCGCCGGATATCTGTCCGGCTGCGCCGCTATGGAAATGGAATAAGAGAGGAACGGCATGAAGGCAAAGACAGTTTTTTACTGCACGGAGTGCGGCAACGAGACGCCCAAGTGGGCGGGGAAGTGCCCCGCCTGCGGGGCATGGAACACCATCGTAGAGCAGCCCACCGCCCCAAAGGCGGCCAAGAGCGTATCCCGGAGCGTTGGCGGTGGGGGATATCGGCCTGTTAAGGCAGTCCACCTGTCGGAGATTGCAGGGCAGCAGGAAATCCGGTTTTCCACCGGCATGAAGGAGTTGGACCGGGTTCTGGGTGGCGGAGCGGTGAAGGGTTCCCTGGTGCTGGTGGGCGGTGCACCCGGCATCGGCAAGAGTACTCTGATGCTGCAGATCTGCCATACCCTTTGCGCCGCCTCCAAGGTATTGTATGTATCCGGGGAGGAGTCGGTGGGGCAGTTGAAGCTGCGGGCCCAGCGGCTGGGGGTAGCAGGGGAGGACCTGTATATCCTGGCGGAGACGGGGCTGGAGGACGTGCTGGAGTCGGTGCGCCAAGAGGCCCCGGACGTGCTGATTGTGGACTCCATTCAGACCCTCTACAACCCCAATTTGGATACACCTCCGGGCAGTGTGGGCCAGGTGAAGGACTGCACCCTGGCTCTCATGGATCTGGCCAAGCGGCAGGAGGTGACAGTGTTTGTCATCGGTCATGTGAACAAGGAGGGTTCCATCGCAGGTCCCAAGGTGCTGGAACACATGGTGGACTGCGTACTGTACTTCGAGGGAGACCAGCACAATACCTACCGCATTCTCCGGGCAGCCAAAAACCGCTTTGGGGCTACCAACGAGATCGGTGTCTTCGAGATGCAGAACAACGGCTTATATGAGGTAGAGAACCCCTCTAAAATGCTGCTATCCGGCCGACCGGATGGAGCCAGCGGAACCTGTGTTACCTGTGTGATGGAGGGGGCGCGGCCGGTGCTGGCGGAGATCCAGGCGCTGATCGCTCCCACCAGCTTTTCCTCGCCCCGGCGAAGCAGCAACGGCTTCGACTTCAACCGGGCGGCCATGCTGATGGCAGTGCTGGAGAAGCGGGGCGGCCTGCGGCTATCCACCTGCGATGCCTACATGAACATCATCGGGGGATTGACCCTGGACGAACCTGCGGCGGACTTGGCGGCGGTGCTGGCCCTGGCATCCAGCTATCTGGACAAGCCGGTGGCAGGCGACCTGGCGGCCATCGGCGAGGTTGGACTTACTGGAGAGCTGCGGGCGGTGAACCATCTGGACCAGCGGCTGTCGGAGGTTCGGCGGCTGGGCTTCACGAAGTGTGTAGTACCCAAGCGTCGCAGCGGCAAGCTGGACGGCGGCGACGGCCTGACGCTTTTGCAGGCGGACAATATCGGTGAGGCTATCCGTATGGTGTTGGGTAAGGTGTGACGGAGTTCCCGCAGTTCTGTGCAGTGGCCCCAGCTGGGTTGCATCGCAATGGACGGACCAGCAGCGGGGAAGGGCCTATTTTCTGGTCCACACATAATTGAACAAAATATTGAAGTTTTGTTCAGTCGTCCGGCAGGGATTTGGGCATAAAAAAACCGCCCAGCTCGGACCCTGGTACGTGACAGGGGGGTTACGAAAACCCGCTGGGCGGCAGTGTGGCTTTCGCCATCACCTGGCACTTTCAAGTATAGTACGGTTGTTCCACTCTGTCAAGGTGGAATTTCGCGGCCTTATGCCGCTTGCCTACTTTCACCACCGGGCTCGGACAGGGTCAAGGCCGCCGCCTGTGGCGGCGCTCGCTTTGGCCTTGACGCTGCCTGGGAACGGTGGTAGTGCCCCCGATAGAAGGACAGGCCATCAGCGACGGAGCGCGCCGGGGCCCAGAGCCCCCCACACGGCGCGCGGGCCCCCGCCCGGACACCAGACCCGGACACGGGGGCCGAGCGCGCCCGAGGGGGGGACCCGCGGCCGCCCCGTAGCAGCTCTCAGTAGCCCCCAGGAGCCCAGAAGGCGCAGGGGGAAGGGCAAGAAACAGGGCCCCCAGGCGGCCCGGCCAAACGCCGCAGCGGAGGCCGGGAGCGGGGGGGCAGCAGGGACCACCGACACCCACCAGGCGGCGCGCGACCAGACCGGGCGAGGGGGGCGGCGACGAGCCCGGCGGCCCTTCGGGCCGACGGCAAGGGGCCCGCAGGCCCCGCAGCCCGCGCGAAAACGCAGGGGCCGCCACCGCCCACCACGCCACCGGCGCGGGGCGAATCCCAATGGAGCCGCCTTCCTCTTTGGGTGGGAAGGGATGCACCGGGCAGGGGGGACCAGCCACCGAGCGAGGGCCCGGGGAGCCGCCCGAGTAGGGCGGGGGGCCCCGGGGGGGAGCTCACCCACTGTCGAGGGCCGGATATACCAGCTCACAGCTTTGCTGAAACATTCGTTCGATAATCACAGCAAAACTGTGAGGCGCTATCATCTGGCGCTCCCCTTTCCGCTGGCGGAGAGGGGCGGGGGGGTGTGGTGGTCTCCAGACTGTCGCCATGGCGGTTTGCCGGTGGGGTGGGCTGCACCATCTATACTTGATATAGGGACGTTATTCCGTCACCAGCATGAGGCAAGAAGGCATCATGTTCACCGGCAGGGTCAAGTCCCACCGGTGCGGAATCACGGAGATTCTATGCGCCTCCAAGGCTGTCTTTCGGCAGCCTGGTTGGGAGGAGCGAGGGAAGAAGCGGCGGCTGCCGTGTCCGCAGTCTCAGGACACGGAGTGGCAGGAGCTCAGTGTATGGGACCTGGAACGGATCGAACAGGAGGAGCAGCGCAAGGCTTCAGACAGCCTCTGTCGATCTATGAGGCGGGCCCGGACCAACGTCCGGGACTATGCCTTCAATACCCCCATGCGCTGGTTCGTCACCCTCACCCTGGACAAAGCCACGGTGGATCGCTACGACGGCGAGGCCGTGGTCAAGAAGCTGTCCACCTGGCTGGACAATCAGGTCAGACGGCGGGGGCTGGCTTACGTCCTTGTTCCCGAGCGGCACAAGGACGGGGCCATCCACTTCCATGGCCTCATCAACGACGCCGTTGATGTGGTGGACAGCGGGACCATCGTGCCGCCCGGTGGGGGCAAGCCCAGGCGGCCCAGGTCCCGGCGGCAGCGGGATGAGTGGCTGGCCCAGGGCGGCCATGTCGTCTACAATCTCCCGGGCTGGCGGTTCGGGTTCACTACCGCCATAGAGTTGTATGGAGACTATGCCGCTGCCGTGGGGTACGTCTGCAAGTACATCGGCAAGGACCCCCGGAAGGTGGGGGGCCGGTGGTATTACTCCGGTGGCAAGCTGGGGCGGCCTGACGTGGAGTACCTCAATCTCAACGTGGAGGACCTGGAGGCCGCCGGGGCCTTTTCCTGGACCGCTGAGGCGCTGCTCGGGGTCCGATTTGCCGTCGCAATTTTTGGGAAAAATGGCGAGTTTACAAAATCTGGAAAGTAGCCTCACGCCGAAAACCTCCGGGCCCCAAGGGCTGCCGGGGGTTTTCCGGTTGGAATGGCTGGCAAAAAGTTCAGAAAAGGCGGGAATTTCATGACAACTGAGTACCTTCTGAATAGGGAGGTGGAGCACGTTCTGGCCGCTCTCACGCCGTCAAATCGGTTGGTGGTTCGGGTCAGTTTACACACCGGCCTCCGGGTCTCCGATGTGCTGGCCCTGCGGACAGAACAGCTCAAGCCCAGCTTTTGGGTGAAGGAGAGCAAGACCGGCAAGGCCAAGCGGGTGGGCCTTCCGGCGGAGTTGCTGGCGGACATCCGCAAACAGGCCGGGAAGGTCTGGGCCTTCCCAGGCCGCAGCGGCGACAAGCCCAGGACCCGGCAGGCCGTATGGAAGGACGTGAAGCGGGCCGCCAAGATGTTCCGGCTCCCGCAGAACGTGGGGACCCACAGTTTCCGTAAGGTCTACGCCGTGCGGCTGCGGGAGAGGTACGGGGATTTGTCCAAGGTCCAAGCAGCCTTGAACCACGACAACTATGCCGTTACGGCGGTGTACGCTATGGCGGACGTGCTCCTGGAGGAGCGCAGGAGTCACCACTATCGCCGACGGTCAACTCGGAGTTGACAGCCGCTGACGCTCTGGGTATAATGAAATCAGCCCTCCGCATCCATTCGGGAGGGCTGGAAAGGAGCGTAGGAATGACGGACGGCGGTGGCTGCCGTGTCCGGATCGCCTACACGACGATTGAACAATAACGGTTATTTTGTTCTGTTCCACTGATTCTGACGCGCACCCCGAGAGGGGGGCGCTTGAATTTAAATTGAGAATTGAACAAAATAAAAATTTTGTTCAATTTGGGGGAGGGCAAAATGGGGGTCCCCCGGGTTCTGAGGCCTTCTAGCTCGGTTTTGGCCTGGACGGCCTGCCGCAGCATATGGACGCTTTTTGCAGGAATTCGGCCTGCCGCAGTGAGGGTTTTCTATTTGCTTTTCGCTTTTCTGATTTCTTTGTGATGCATGTGATGCATTTGTTTTTAACTTTAGAGAGGTTTCTTGTCATGCTAGATTACCGGGCCGATGCGCCGAAGATTTTACTGGATTTTCTGTCCTACCATGAGACCATTAAAGCCCATTCGCAGAAAACTGTGGACGAATATTATCTGGATCTGCGGAATTTCTTCCGCTATCTCAAACAGCTGCGGGATCCGTCGTTGCGGGACAAGCCGCTGGATGAGGTCCCCATCCGGGACGTGGACATCGAGCTGATCCGCACCGTCACACTGACGGATGTGTATAGCTACATGTCCTATCTCAGCCGGGATCGGCAGATCCACCACAACAGCCGTCACTCAGACTATGGTCTGTCTGCCGCCAGCCGGGCCAGAAAAATTGCGACACTTCGTTCATTTTTTAACTATCTCACTGGGAAAGCCCACCTGCTGGAGGAAAACCCTATTAAAGACATTGATTCCCCAAAACTGATGAAAACTTTGCCGAAATATCTAACGCTTGAGGAATCTATGGAACTGTTGGACGCGGTAGACGGAGATCACAGGGAGCGCGACTACTGCATTCTGACTTTGTTCCTCAACTGCGGCCTGCGGATCTCCGAACTGATCGGCATTAACCTCAACGACATCCAGGACGACGCTCTGCGGATTCGCGGCAAGGGCGGAAAGACCCGAATCGTCTATCTCAACGAGGCTTGCCGCAGCGCCATTGACGCCTATCTGGCGGTGCGCCGTCCCATTGTGGGGCGGGACGATCAGGCTCTGTTTCTGTCCTCCAGGGACCAGCGGATCAGCCGATCCACAGTCCACGCCCTGGTGAAAAAGCATCTGGGGGCCGCAGGATTGGACAGCAGCCAGTATTCTTCCCACAAACTCCGCCACACGGCGGCGACACTGATGCTGCAAAACGGCGTGGATGTCCGGGCGGTTCAGGAGGTGCTGGGCCACGAGCATTTGAACACCACGGAAATCTACACCCACATCGACAACGAGGCTCTGCGGGTGGCCTCCCGGGCCAACCCACTGGGACATGTGAAGCAAAAGCCGAAAAACCGTGAGGAGGAGTAGGTCTCCTCTCCCCTTCTCCCCTGCCGCAGAAGAAAATAAAAAAGCATGCGCCTTCCGTCCATCGGCAAAGGCGCATACTTTTTTATTTCTCACGCTCTGGGGTGTGCTTTCTGGTATACATCCTTCAGCTTCTGCTTGACCATATGGGAATAGATCTGCGTGGAGGAGATATCCGCGTGTCCCAGCATCTCCTGGATGGAGCGGAGATCTGCCCCGTTCTCCAACAGATGGGCCGCAAAGGAGTGGCGCAGAGTGTGGGGCGTGATATCCTTGTTGATCTGTGCCTTCTCCTGGTAGTACTTGATAATTTTCCAAAACCCCTGCCGGCTCATCCGCTCCCCGTTCATGTTGACAAAAAGGGCCTTCTCATCACTGCTTAAAATGATCTGAGGCCGGATGTCTCGGACATAGTCCTGAAGCGCCTTCACCGCCCCGGCGTACAGGGGGATAAACCGCTCCCGGCCCCGGCTGGTGCATCGGAGCACTTCCGCACTGAAATTCACGTCCTCCAGATTCAGTGCGACCAGCTCGCTGACCCGGATGCCGGTGGCATATAGGAGCTCCAGCATGGCGTGATCCCGGTAGCCCTTGGCGTCCACGCACTGGGGCTGTTCCAGGAAGGTCTCCACCTCCTTGCCGGTAAGGATCTCCGGATACTTCCGCTCCGCCCGCACCGACGTCACACCTTTTGCAGGGTTGACGTCCAGTACACCGATGGCAATGAGGTACTGATAAAAGGACTTCAGAGAGGCGACTCCGCGGGCTACGCTGGCCGCGGATTTACCCTTTCCCTGCATGTAGACGAGGTAGCTCTCCACATGGGCCTGACGGCAGTTCTCCAGCGGCTGCTCCGCTACGGCGGTCAGATAGCTCTCAAACTGGCGCACGTCCCGCAGGTAGGAGGAAATGGTATTCTCCGAGGCATGCTTCTCCTCCCGCAGATATACGCCGTAACGCGCAATATAATCAGACAAAAGCCTGCCTCCTCTCCTATACAGTCTGGGTCAGCTGCATCGCCGCCTGAAAAAGATAAGGGGTTACTGTCTGTTCGCACAGAATCCCCACAATCAACCACACAACACATAAGAGCAACCGGGTATAATAGGCGCTGTCTCTGACAACCGGCGCACACCGCCGACCCCGACAGGCCGTCATGGATAGCGACGCGGTCCACGCATGCGTTCCCACCCACAAAAAACAGGGAAGGGTGAATACCACCCGCACTCCCAGGGCGGCCAGCGCCAGTGCCACGCCGGAGCGGCCGAAGCTGCCTGCAAAGCTGGCCACAGAAAACATAGCTGTGAATCCATAAGCCGCCGCCAGCGCCGGTACCACTGCTGTTCCCAGGGCCGTGAATCCCAAAAGGAAGGCCGCCGCGGCGTAGCCGAAGTAGAGCCGCACCGCCGTCAACGCCGACACCGCGCTGCCGCCTTCGCCATATAACTGGCAGTAACGTTCCAGATATTGCCGCAGGGTTTCCCCTGCGTCCTCCCGGCAGCGCCCGGCATACCAGAAGCCTGCCAGCATCCCCAGCGCACACACCACCGCCAGAAGCAAGGCCTGTACCGCTCCCGGCTCCAGCGCCCGTTTGGAAAAGTGCCCTCCCACCGTCGTCCGAGCCACCAAATCACCTCGTCCCATCATATGAGGGGCACGGTGGGAATAGACGCTCTTGTCCACATCTCAATCTTCTTATACTATAGGACAAATTTGCCAATTGTGCAAGTCCTACCGGAAAACTTATCCTTTTTTGTGCGTTATGCCAAAATTTTATGTAAACAACATTATGTAAACATAAAAGACCAGTGGGGGCTGCATCAGCTTCTACGGCACAACATTGGTCGATTTTGGGGGTTTTCTCCACTTTCCTCACAATATCTTGACTTTTCCAATTGACGATGAAGGAACTTCCCGCTTCATACAGAAATTTTCCCCACTTCTGGAATTTCTCCTGAATTTCGTCGATTTGCCCAACCAAAGCGGTCGGCAAAAAGAACGGAGGATGCACTGCGCATCCTCCGTTCTTATGTAACCGCTGTGTCGTCTACCTCCGCCGCCTGGAGGGCTTTGCTGCCGGGCGCCGTCCCCCACCGCCCAGCAGGGCCGCCAATATGCCACCTCCCAAAGCCGCCGCCGCTACACCGGGCAGCAGCATGGGGAAACCGCCCGCCCGGTGGTACCCAAGGCTCAGCAGCAGCACCGCTGCCAGAAAGAGTCCGGCGGCACCGCAGCCCAGGACCAGCCGTCCGCTTCGCTGCCGCCGTCCCAGTGCCAGCACCGCCGCCAGCACCGAAATTCCGGCCCCAGCAGCGGTGAGCACCGGCGTCCACCCCGGTCCCACCGCCTCTCGATGAATCAGCAACGCCCAAAGAGGCTGCCAGAGAAGCTGCAGCAGCAGCGCCGCCCCCGCCGCCAGCGCCATGGTCTTCCACGGAATTTCTCCCCTTTTCCGCTCCTGCTTCGGCATAAAAAAACCTCCCGCCAAATATGTCATTACAACATATTTGGCGGGTGGGCCGCTTATGCGGAAAACTCAGTCCTTTTTCGCCTCGTCGGCATCCTCAGACTTCTCGTCCTTTTTCTTCTTCTCGGGCATGTCGGAGGTCTGGACCCCGGTGGTGGAAACCGCCCACTTGGTCAGTTCCATCCGCACCCGGTCGTCGCTGGTTTCGATGACGATGGTGTTGTCCTTCACCATCACGATCTTCCCGATGATGCCGCCGATGGTGGTGATCATGTCGCCCTTCTTCAGGGAATCCCGCATCTGCTGGGCCTGCTTCTTCCGCTTCTGCTCCGGACGGATCATCAGGAAGTAGAGGATGGCGACCATCGCCACGATCATGATAATGCTATAGTACTCTTGAGGCATAGTTCCGTTCTCCTTTTAATTTGGCCATCCTGTTCCGCGGATCTCCGCAGTTTTCAGCGCCTCGCCCTTTTGTGGACAGGCCGCGGCCGTCTCAACAGTCCATATTATACCGGGGTTCCTATACTTTTGCAAGCCTAAATTTTCTTGTCCAGCAGCGGAGCGTACTGCGCCCGGAATTCCCCGAAACTCCCCTGGTCCAGGGCCTCCCGAATCCGCTCCATAAGGCGGTTATAAAAATACAGGTTGTGCAGCACCGCCAGGCGCATGGCCAGCATCTCCTCCGCCTTGAAGAGGTGGCGGAGGTAGGCCCGGCTATAGGTGCGGCAAACGGGGCAGTCGCATTCCGGATCAATGGGCTGGGTGTCCAGCTTGTACTTTTCGTTTTTGATGTTGATGCTGCCCTGCCAGGTGTAGAGCCTGCCGTGGCGGGCATTGCGGGCGGGGAGCACACAGTCGAAGAAGTCGATCCCCCGAAAAACCCCCTCGATGATATTGGTGGGAGTCCCCACCCCCATGAGATACCGGGGCTTGTTCGCGGGCAGGTGGGGCTCCACCGCCTCGATGATCCGATACATCACCTCCGCCGGCTCCCCCACCGCAAGACCGCCGATGGCGTAGCCGTCGCAGGGGAGCTTGGCGATCTCTTTTGCATGCCAGACCCGGAGGTCCTCGTAGGTGCCCCCCTGATTGATGCCGAAGAGCATCTGGCCGGGGTTCACACAGTCCGGCAGAGCGTTCAGACGCTGATGCTCCTTCACGCACCGCTCCAGCCACCGGAGGGTCCGCCGGCAGGATTCCTCCACATAGGGCCGGGGGGCCGGGTTCTCCACGCACTCGTCAAAGGCCATAGCGATGTCGCTGCCCAGGTTGGACTGGATCTGCATGGACTCCTCAGGGCCCATGAAGATCTTCCGCCCGTCGATGTGGGAGGCGAAATAGACCCCCTCCTCCTTGATCTTCCGCAGCTGGGCCAGGGAGAAGACCTGGAATCCGCCGGAGTCGGTAAGAATGGGGCCGTCCCACACCATCATCTTGTGGAGCCCCCCCAGGGCCTTCACCACTTCGTCCCCCGGGCGGAGGTGGAGGTGGTAGGTGTTGCTCAGTTCGATCTGGCAGCGGATCTGCCGGAGATCCCAGGCACTGAGCCCCCCTTTGATGGCCGCCTGGGTGCCCACGTTCATGAACACCGGGGTCTCCACCACGCCGCCGTGGGCGCAGGAAAAACGGCCCCGTCGGGCCGCTCCCTCCTGCCGGATCACCTCAAACATGGTCCCCCTCCTTCTCCTCCTCAGGATTTTTGGCGTTGGGGTCCTCCTCCAGCATGCCGTCAAAATAGCCGGGGTGGGTCTTCTCCCGCTTGTCCAGCCACCGGGCCAGCCGGGGCGTCAGGTAGAGGGCGGCTCCCACCACCACCAGAAATAGCGCAATGATGGCCAGGATAATGACGGCCTCATTGTCCGTATGCTTCAAAAGCTCTGTGATCATGGCGCCCTCCTACGAAATAAACATGGCATCGCCGAAGCTGAAGAACCGATAGCGCTGCCGCACCGCCTCCTCATAGGCCGCCAAAATATGCTCCCGCCCCGCCAGGGCCGACACCAGCATAATGAGAGTACTCTCCGGCAGATGGAAGTTGGTGATGAGACCATCCAGCACCTTGAAACGGTAACCGGGGTAGATGAAGATCTTGGTCCATCCCGCCTTGGCCTCCATGATGCCGTCCTCCCTGGCCCAGCTCTCTACAGTGCGGCAGGAGGTGGTACCCACACAGATCACCCGTCCCCCCCTCTGCTTGGTCTCGTTGATAAGGTCAGCCGTCTCCTGGGGGATGACGCAATACTCACTGTGCATGTCGTGATCTGTAATGTCTTCTTCCTTTACAGGGCGGAAGGTGCCAAGTCCCACGTGGAGGGTCACATAGCCGATGCGCACCCCCATGGCGGTAAGCTGGTCCATCAGCTCCCGGGTAAAGTGGAGCCCGGCGGTGGGGGCGGCGGCGGAGCCGTTGACCCGGGAATAAACAGTCTGATACCGCTCCTGGTCCTGGAGCTCTTCCTTGATGTAAGGTGGCAGAGGCATCTTCCCCAACCGCTCCAGCACCTCCAGAAAAATTCCTTCATATTCGAAGCGGACCAGGCGGTTGCCGCCTTCCACCTCGGCGGTAACCTCCGCCGTCAGCTCCCCGTCCCCAAAGGAGATCCGGGCGCCGGGGCGCAGCTTCTTCCCTGGCCGCACCAGGCACTCCCAGGTCTTGTCCCCACGGTCGATGAGCAGCAGTACCTCGCAGGCGCCTCCACCGGGGAGCCGGTGGCCCAGAAGCCGGGCGGGCAGCACCCGGGAGTCGTTCATGATGAGGCAGTCCCCCGGCCGCAGCAGCTGGGGCAGGTCGTAGAAATGCCGGTGGGTCCAGGCTCCGGTTTCCTTGTCCAAGGTCAGCAACCGGGAGCCGTCCCGCCGCTCCAGCGGCGTCTGAGCAATGAGTTCTTGGGGCAGATCGAAATAAAAATCATGGGTTTTCAATGGTTCAGCCTACCTTCTCAATGGTAATATCTGTAAAATAAAAGTGAAGGATCTCCTCATAGGAGAAGCCCTGCTCCGCCATGGCCTTGGCCCCGTACTGGCTGAGGCCCACGTTGTGGCCATTGCCGGTGCCGGTGATGGTGATACTGCCGGAAGTGGAGGTGGACGGTCCGGACGATCCGCCAGAGGTCTCCAGAAGCTCTGTACCGGAACCGGTGATGACATAGGTCTCCCCGCCGGAGAACCGGCCCACAGACCCGCTGCCGCTGATGACGTAGCTGTCCCCCAGGGATACGCTGCCGCCGGTGGTGGCGGCGCTGCCCGCCGTAGAGCCGCCGGTGCCGCCGGTGATGGTATAGCGCTGGCTATAGACGGTGCGGCCGCTATAGACGCTGTTGAAGATGGTGCGGCATCGCTCCCCAGTGATGGTCCGGCTGCCGGTGGTACCCTCAAAGGTGACAGCGGCCACATTTCCGGTGGCGGTAAGAGCAGAAACATACACGTTGGTCACCTGCCCCACAGAGTAGCCCTTGGTATTGAGGATGTTGGTGATCTCACTTAGCGTGAAGGTCACCGAATACTGGTAATTGGGGATGGTGGTCATGGCCTCATAGGGGTCGATCTTCCCTTTCAAGTAGGCCACCTCGCTACCCCACACGTTTTTGGCGTCCTCACTGGCACCGCCGTTGGAGGAGGCGTACACCGCCTCAATGAGCTTGCCATTGTAGTAGAGGCACAGTCCCGCTGTCTCCTCTACCGCCCGGTCAGACTGGTCGGTGGCCTTGTTGAGCCCGTAGTAAACCTGGCAGTTGGTGGTATTGCACACATCGAAGCCGTCACTCTTGTGCTTGGTCTCCCGCATGGCGTAGGTCCTGGCACAGACCGCCTGAGCCGCCAGGGCCTCCGTGGGCCAGGAGGGGCTCATCTCATAGGGGACAACCCCTTTCACATAGTCGTCCACCGGCAGCACATTGATGACAGAGAGATTCCCGCCGGTAGTTCGGAGATACTCAAAATCTCCGTAGTACTTGTAGCCCTTGAACCAGGTCACCGCCTTCCCGCCGTCCCACATGGGATGGAGAGCCAGATTCATGGCACCGGAGCAGTCAAACTGGAATAGAATGGTCTGTGTTCCGGTGACGATCACCGTGACGCCGGTGACACTGGGGCCGACGACAGAGGAGTCGAAGGGGCGGGCGGCCCCATCCGGGCCGGTCCAGCTGGTCCCTACATACAACGCCTGGGCCGCGGCGGCATCGGTCTTGGAGGCGTAAGCTCCGATGCGCACCCGGTAGCTGCCGTTGAGGTAGACAGGATAGCCGCCGTCAAAGGCAGCAGCCGCCGCCTTGGCCTCCTCCCAGGTAGTGAAGACATCGCCGAGCTGGACGTGGTAGTCCCCCACCTCTCCGGAGACGGTCATGGAAATCTCGTTGGTGTCGATCTCCCCCAGGGCTACAAAATTCCGGGCAGAGTCGAAATATCCCACCTGATAGCCCCAGCCGCAGCCGGTGACGTTCTGGAGGTTGGCGGTGGCCAGGGCGTCGGAGCCGTAACGCAGCCCAACCTTTAGTGTGTCCTCCGCCGCGTAAGCAGAAACGGTGAAAATGGCCGTCAATAGTGAACATAGGAAAAATATGCGAAAAAACTTTCTCATAGTGCCTCCAAACCGGGGGGAATCTGTTGACAGAGTGCCGGAAATGTGATATAGCTTACTCTATCGAAATCAACGGGTCCGTCTGCCCATGTATTGTAACATTATAGCGAAAAGGCACGGACATTGCAAGCCACAGCCATGATTTCAACCACAACAAATGTCAAGGAGGAATCCCCCAATGGAAAAGTATCGTGTAGGCGTCATCGGCGGCACCGGTATGGTGGGCCAGCGCTTTGTATCCCTGATGGAGAATCACCCCTGGTTCCAGCTTACCGTCATCGCCGCCAGCGCCCGCAGCGCCGGTAAGCGGTACGAGGACGCCGTGGGCGCCCGCTGGGCTATGGCCACCCCCATGCCCCAGGAGGCCAAGGACATCATCGTCATGAACGCTGAGGACGATGCCGAGAAAATTGCCGGCATGGTGGACTTTGTGTTCTGCGCTGTGGATATGAAGAAGGAGGAAATCCGGGCCCTGGAGGAAAAATACGCCAAGCTGGAGTGCCCCGTGGTGTCCAACAACTCCGCCCACCGCTGGACCGAGGACGTGCCCATGGTGATCCCCGAGATCAACAGCGACCACATCAAGGCCATTGACGCCCAGCGCAAGCGCTTGGGCACCAAGCGGGGCTTCATCGCCGTGAAGTCCAACTGCTCCCTCCAGTCCTACGTCCCCGCCCTGCACCCCCTGAAGAAGTACGGCTTGGAGAAGGCCCTGGTGTGCACCTATCAGGCTATTTCCGGCGCCGGCAAGACCTTTGAGACCTGGCCCGAGATGGTGGACAACGTCATCCCCTATATCGGCGGCGAAGAGGAGAAGAGCGAGCAGGAGCCTCTGAAGATCTGGGGCTCCCTGGAGGATGGCAAGTTCGTGAAGGCGGACGGCCCCTCCATCACCGCCCAGTGCATCCGGGTGGCTGCCAGCGACGGTCACATGGCCGCATGCTTCATGAAGTTCGCCGACGGAAAGGCCCCTTCCATGGACCAGATCAAGGCCGACTGGGCCGCTTTCGCCGGCAAGCCCCAGGAGCTGAATCTGCCCTCCGCCCCCAAGCAGTTCCTCCACTATTTTGAGGAGGACAACCGGCCCCAGACCAAGCTGGACCGGATGCTGGAGAACGGCATGGCCGTGTCTATCGGCCGCCTGCGTCCCGACACCCAGTACGACTACAAGTTTGTCTGCCTCAGCCACAATACCCTCCGGGGCGCCGCCGGCGGCGCGGTTCTGCTGGCCGAGCTTCTCTGCGCCGAGGGCTACATCACCAAGGCGTAAAGTCTTTTTCCTTTCCATATACAAAAGAGAACGGATGGCTCCATCCGTTCTCTTTTTTTGTTCTCTTTCGACCGAAAGCGTCAGACCTTCCCTCCCTTATTACCCTTATTGAAGGAGGTTTTATCTATGAAGCAAATTCTCTTTACAGGCTCTGCAGTAGCTATTATCACGCCCTTCCGCAATGAAACTGTGGACTACGAGGCTCTGGGGCGGCTGCTGCAGTTCCAGCTCTCCTCCGGCACCGACGCCGTAGTGGTCTGCGGTACCACCGGCGAGGCCGCCACCCTCTCCTACACCGAGCGGATGGGGGTCATCCAGTACGTGGTGGACCAGGTAAACGGCCGGGTACCGGTGATCGCCGGCAGCGGCGCCAACAGCACCGAGACCGCCATCACCCTCTCCCGGGACGCCGCCCAAGCGGGGGTAGACGGACTTCTGGTGGTGACTCCCTACTACAACAAGGCTACCCAGACCGGCCTTCTCCGCCATTTCACCGCCGTGGCCGACAGCGTGGAGAAGCCGGTGATCCTCTACAACGTCCCCTCTCGCACTGGGGTGTCCATTGCCGCTGAGACCTATGAGAAGCTCTCCCAGCACCCCCGAATTGTGGGGACAAAAGAAGCCTCCGGTAATTTCTCACTGATCCAGCGAACCCGCCGTCTCTGCCCCGAAGATTTTTCCATCTGGTCCGGCAACGACGAGGATACGGCAGCTGTCTGCCTCCTGGGGGGCAAGGGAGTGATCTCTGTGGCGGCCAATGTGGTTCCCGGGGAGATGCACGCCCTGGTGGACGCCTGCCTGAAAAATGACTTTCGGAAAGCCGGCCAGATGCAGCTGCGACTCCACCGACTTTGTGAGCTGCTATTCTGCGAGGTGAACCCCATCCCCGTGAAAACCGCTCTTGCTATGATGGGATACTGCACTGGTTCGCTGCGGCTGCCCCTGTGTGAGATGTCCCCGGAAAACCGCTTGTCCCTTCAGGAGGGGCTGCAAGCCTATGGATTAATCTAATTCTACTGGCATCCAATAGATGTAAAGGAAAAGGACGTGACAGATTGTCACGTCCTTTTCTTAATTTTCCCTCAGGCAAGGAAGCCCACCAGGATTCCCAGAATCGCTCCCGCCGCCACCTGGAGGGGGGTATGGCCCATGATGATCTTCAGGTCGTCGGCAAAGTCCTCCGCCGTCAGCTTCTCCACATGGGCCAGCAGCTGATTCACCAGAAGGGCCGTATCCCCAGCGCTGCGGCGGACGTTGCAGGCATCGTACATCACCACCGCCGACAGCATCACCGCCAGGGCGAAGAGAGGATTGCCGATGCCGTAGAGCCGCCCCAGGGCGGTGGTGCCCGCCACCACAAAGGAAGAGTGGCTGCTGGGCATCCCGCCGCTGGTGACAAACCGCTTGGCGTCAAAGTGCCGGTTCACCACCAGCTCCAGCAGCACCTTGATGAGCTGGGCCACAAACCAGGCCAGCAGAGCGCAGTCCAAAATGGCGTTTCGCGTCAGAAGCCCCATCTTGTTCCCTCCCCTACTTCTTTCGTTTGGCCATTATATCCGCCAGCTCCAGCAGAAAATCCGATCCAGGGTAACCGGCGATGGCCGCCTTGGCTCTGCCAGTACACTCATCCACCAGCTCGCTACAACGAGTGAGACCCAGCAGGTCCACAAAGGTGGTCTTCCCCTCCTTCCGGTCCGAGCCGACGGGCTTGCCCAGGTCCTCCTCGTCGGCAATCACATCCAGCATGTCGTCCCGGATCTGAAAAGCCAGACCCAGGGCATCGGCATAGGCCTTGGCGTCGGATTTTTGCTTCTCCCCGGCATCCGCTGCCACACAGCCCAGCAGGGCCGCTCCCCGGATCATGGCCCCGGTTTTCAAGCTATGAAGGAGCCGCAAATCCTCCTCCGTCCGGTCCAGACCCTGGATGTCCAGCACCTGACCGGCCACCATACCATCGGCCCCGCAGGCCCGGGCCAATACCGCCACCGCCTCTGCACGCTGCCGGGCGCTAAGGCCCTCCGCTCCCGCCAAAATGGCGAAGGCCTCCGGCTGGAGGGCGTCCCCCGCCAGCACCGCCAGGGTCTCCCCATACACCTTGTGGCAGGTGGGCTTTCCACGTCGGAGGTCATCGTTATCCATGCAGGGCAGGTCGTCATGAATCAAGGAGTAGGTGTGGACCAGTTCCAGGGCGCAGCCCAAGGGAACCGCCGTCCGCCAGTCCCCGCCGAAAAGCTGGGCAAAGGCCGCCGTCAGCACCGGGCGCACCCGCTTGCCTCCGGAGAGGAGGCTATAGCGCATGGCCTCCTGGAGCTCGTGGTAGGGGGCGCTACTGAGGAAGAGACCGCTCAAATACCCCTCAATCTCCGCGAGATACTGCTGATAGTGCGCTTCATAGTCCATGGTTATTACTCCTCCTCCAAAAAGGGAAGCTCCTCAGGGGCTCCATCACTGCCCTTGCGCAGCTTCACCACCTTCAACTCCGCCTCGTCCAGCATATTGGTGCAGCTCTCCACCAGCTTGGTACCCTCTTCAAAGAGAGCCAGAGAGTCTGCCAGCTTGGCGTCCCCCCGCTCCAGGAGGGAAACAATCTCCTCCAGCCGGGTGATGCTCTCCTCAAAGGTCTTTTTCTTCTGTGCCATCTCGGAACTCCTCCTTCTCCTCCACCCTGCAGCGGATCCTTCCGTCGCCCATGGTGATCCACAGCTTGTCCTCCACGTCCACTTCGGCAGCGGACCGGACCACGGCCCCCTCTTCCCGGGTGACCATGGCGTAGCCTCTGCCCAGCACCTTCAAAGGGCTGAGGGCATCCACCGCCGCGGCCAATTCCCCCAGCCGCCGCCTCCGGCCCAATACCAGGGTCTCTCCCCCGTGGAGGAGACCCCGTTGGACGTAATCCAGCAGCAGGCGCTTATCCTGTAGAAATGCCATGGGGTCGGTCATGGCCCGCTTTCCCGCCAGATTTTGGAGCCGCTGTCGGCACAACTCCAGCCGCCGCGCCTCCGATCGGGCCATGGCCTCCTTCGCCCCTCGGAGCCTGTCCAGCAGTTCCGTCCTGTCCGGTACGGCAATTTCTGCCGCGTGGGAGGGGGTGGCCGCCCGAACGTCCGCTACAAAGTCGGCAATGGTCACATCCGGCTCGTGACCCACCGCCGCGATCACCGGCAGCTCCGACTCGTAGATAGCCCGAGCCACCCGCTCGTCGTTGAAAGCCCACAAATCCTCGATGGATCCGCCACCCCGGCCGGTGATAATCAGATCTCCCACCCGCCAGCGGTTGGCGTAGCGGATGGCCCCTACGATCTCCGGCGGGGCCTCCGCCCCCTGGACCCGCACCGGCAGAAGGGCAATCTCTGCAATGGGATACCGGCGGCGGATAATCCGGATCATATCGTGGACCGCCGCCCCCGCCCCGGAGGTAATGATGGCAATGCGCCTGGGGTACCGCGGGAGGGGTTTTTTGTGGGCGGGGTCGAAAAGCCCCTCCCGGTAGAGCTTTTCCTTCAGCTGCTCAAAGGCCACGTGGAGGTCCCCCACCCCATCGGCGCTGAGGGTGTTGCAGTAGAGCTGGTAGGCTCCGTCCCGGGGGAAGACGGTGATCCGCCCCTGAGCGATGACCTTCATACCGTTCTCCGGCCGGAACCGGAGGCGGAGGGCCTGTCCCTTGAACACGACGCAGCGGATGGCCCCCTCCTGGTCCTTCAGGGTGAAGTAGTGGTGGCCCGAAGGGTAGAGTTTGTAGTTGGAGATCTCACCTCGGATGAGGACGTCCCCCAAAAGAGGGTCCCCATCCAGCATCTGTTTAATGTATTGATTGATCTCCGATACTCCGTAGATCCGCTGCTCCATGGTTTCTCTCCTTCCAAAAGGCGGGATAAAAAGGAAAAAAGAGAGCGCACAGATCCTGTTGTACGCTCTCTCATGTGCTCAATGGATGGCTTCCTTCTGCACAAAGGTGCCAAGGATGCCGTTGATGAACTTGACGACCTCGTCGCTCTCGTACTTCTTCGCCAGCTCCACCGCCTCGTTGATGGCCACGCCGTTGGGGATGTCGTCCATGTAGAGAATCTCGTACATGGCCACCCGCATGATGGCGGCGGCCACCATGGGAATCCGGGCGAACTTCCAGCCCACGGCGTACTTCTCAATGTAGCCGTCCAGCTCCGCGCGGTGACCGGCCACGCCGGTGACCAGACGGGTGATATACTGGCACTGCTTGGGCCCCGGAGGCTCCCGGTAGGTCTCATCCTCCCCGGCCAGCTCCGAAAAGCGCTCCGGGGACAGGTACGCCTTCAGCAGCTCCTCCGGGTCCTCCCGGGTAAAATTCAGCTGATAGGACAGGTGTATGGCGATCTCTCTGGCGGTATTTCTGACCATAAATGGGTTTCCCTCTGTCTTGTCGTAAATTTGCGGGGTTGGCGGCTTACTCGAAGCTGATGCCGCCCACGTGGACGTTCACCGCCTGGACGGCAAAGCCGGCCATGGCCTCCACGGCCCCGGCCACCGCGGCCTGGATTTTCTCCGCCACCTCGGGAATAGGCTGGCCATAACGGATCATCACATACACGTCCACCACGGCCTGGTCGTCCTGGAGAGAGATCTTCACGCCCCGATTGGGGTTCTTCTTCCCCATGGCGGAACCCATCAGGCTGCTGACTCCCTCAATCTCCGCCGCGGCGGAGGCGGCAATGGCGCCCAGCACGTCCTCGGAAATATGGATGGTTCCCAGCTCGTCGGGGTGAGTGATATATTCCTTGTTCTCGTTCATATCGGCAGACACTCCTCTAAACAGGTGTTTCTTTTGTATTGCTATCCTCCACATTGTACCACAAGCCCTCACGGTTGACAACCACTAATTTGCCTCCAGCACCGTGATCTGGTCCGTGGTATAGTCCGTCTCCGACAACACGATCTCCGTGATCTTGGCCACATCCTCCGCCTGGAGGCCCCCCTCCGCCTCCACCACCACGCTGACGGCCCCGTCGCCCATAAAGGCCACGCAATCGGTGTATCCCTTGGCGGTAACCAGGTTCTCAATCTGGGCCTCCGCCAGCGCGTAGCCCGCCAGCACCTGAATGGTCTCTGCCGCCTCGTTGGCTACCGCCACGTCCGCCGTCTCGCTCTCCGCCGCCTCCCGCAGCAGGGCAATAGCGCTGTCCCGAGCCTGCTGGCGGGAGAGCCGGGCGGAGGCAAAGTAGTCGTCTCCGGCGTCGGCGGAGGTCTCCTCCGCCTCACCGGCGGTCCCTGTCTCCTCCTCCCCAGTCTGGGCCCCGCCGCTGACCAGGGTGGATTCCCCCAGGATCTTCTGCCCTGCCTCGGTGGTTCCCCCGGTGACGCCGCTGGCGTACTTCCAGTTGAGGTACACCGCCGCACACACGAACAGCAGCACCGTGGCCGCCACCATATTCCGCTTCCAAAGCTGTTTCATCCCTTGTCCTCCTCCTTATGATTGCCATGTAACCACTGAGATCTTATCCGACCCCAGTCCAGTAAGGGCCGACACCGCCTGGATCACCTCCAGCTGCACCGCCGGGTCCCCCGCCCCCTCACACACCACCAAGCCCCCCCGGAACCGGGGAGCCAGCTCCTGGGTCACTACCACGCTGCCTCCGTCCCCGGAGAGGACCACCGTTTCCGAGGAGCGGCTATAGTCCGCCGGGGCGGCGGTATCGCCGCTATAGGAGAGGCTGGAGTCTCCGGCCAGAACCTGTTCTCTGCCCCGCTCTACCGTCAGCATCAGCTTGAGCTGCCCCACCCCTTTGATGTGGCCCAAAATTTCCTCCATCTCCTCCTGAAGACGAGCCACCTCCGCCTCCTCCGAAGCGGATTGGGTAGTATTTTCTGTCAAGCTGGTACCCTTGTCACCTCCTCCGCCGGAGGGCCAGAGGAGGCAAACAATTCCGGCGGCAATCACCAGCAGCACCGCCTTGTACTTCCCCACCGCTTGCAGCAGCGCCAGGGCCTTCCCCTTGTGCTTTTCTTCCACGCGTTACTCCTCCCGCCATATCTGACTTTCCGGCCCCAGGCCGAGCTCCGTGGTGAGCCAGTCGCTGAGCTCCTGGTGGAAGGGGCCGTCGATGGACACCCGGTCCGGCACCGATCCACCCCCTGCTCCCGGACGGGTGGACACCGACACCGGGTAGGCGAGGCCGAGGCTCTGCTCCTTGTCCCATATATATGAGCGGAGAGTGTCTTCTATGAATCCCTCCCACTCCGCTTCCTGGTTCTGCCGCAGCTCCGCCTCCCGCTGCTCGGTCTCCGTCCTCCAATCGGAGAGACTGAGGCTGGGCAGCCGGTCCACAAGACCGGTGATGGGCCGCAGCAGCACCACCAGCAGCACCAGCCCACCTGCCAGCCGCAGCACCCGCCGCACGCCCCCCTGGCTCACCAGGGACTCCGCCGCCCCCAAAAAGATGGCCGCCGCCGTCAGGCTTACCAGCCACTGCCGAAGAGAATCCATCATACGCTCACCGCCAAAATCGAAGATAGAACGGAGACGGCTAGCAGCAGTCCGCAGCTGCCCGCCATCCCCAGTACCAACCCGAAGGCGGAACCCAGACTGTCAATGAGCTTCACCAGGGCCGGAGATGCCGCTGTGGAGGCGGCGAAGGCCGCCAGCTTGTAGAGAAGGTACTGCACCGCCAATCGGAGGAAGGGAGGCAGGCAGATGGCCAGGATGGCCAGCACCCCGAAGATACCGATGGTGTTCTTTACCGCCCCTGCCCCTGCCAGAAGGGTCTCTGCCGCCCCGGCCAGCACGGACCCCGCCACCGGCACCGCGCTGGAGAGGGCCGCCTTGGTCACCTTCACCGCCGCCGCGTCGGCGGCCCCTGAGATCACCCCCGCCACCGAGAGATAAAGGGTGAAGAGAGTCAAAAGTCCCTTGAGACACCAGCTGACGCCGGTTTTGATGGCCTTTGCCACGGCCTCCAGCCGCCCGTCCCCCAGCATGGCTCCCGCCGCCGCCGCCCCGATATAGAGGTAAAGAAAGGGCAGCAGCAGCCGCTGGATCACGGTAATGAGAACGTCGCAGAAAAACACCGTGGCCACCTGTTTGGCCGCCGCCGTGCCCACCAATCCCGCCGAGGCGGTGGCAGCAGCCAATGTGGGCAGCAGGACCTTGGAGAACTGGTCCAGCTCCGCAATGGTCTCCGTGCCGAGGCCAATGAGTTGGTCCAGCTCCCCCGCCGCCAGGGCCACCACCGCGGCAGCCCCCGCCATGGTGAGGTAGGGAAGACCCTTTTGTCCCCCGGCGGTTTCCAGCAGAGGCTCCCCTACTCCACATAGCAGCACCACCGCCAGCAGGCCCGCTGCCCCGGAGAGGCCCCGGCGCACCCACTGCCCGAGGCTCTGGCGGGCGTCCTCCCAGATGGAGGCGAGGCCCTCCTCCCAGCCACCGCCCTCCTGTGTGGTCTCCTGGAGAGCATCGGGTAGCTCCCCCAAAAAGTCCTGCGGCAGTTCCGTCGCCACCACCGGGACTGTCAGGGCCACGAGACAGAGGAGAAAGGTCACGATCCATTTTCCCATACCGCTCACCCCCACCCCAGAAGCAGGTCCATAGCTCGCTCCAGAAGAGGCCGGGCCGCCAGCAGAGCGCACACCGTCCCTGCCATGTCCATAAGGGAGCTGAGGGCGCTGTGGCCGCTGTCCTTGCACACGTCGGCTCCCAACCGGGCAATGAGGGAGATGGCCACGATCTTCAAAATAGGGGCGAAGAGGGCCGCCTCCAGCCCCGCCTGGTCCATCAGGGCCGTCAGCATGTCCCGGACCTGCTGATAAAAGGACAGGGCGTAGACCAGTACCGCCGCCACCGCCGCCAGGGTGAGCAGAAGCCCCAGCTCCGGCGTGTCCCGCTCCAGCAGCAGAGCGGTGAGAGCCACCACCACGCAGATCACCGCTGCCTTTGCCACCAGCTCCATCAGAACTGAAAGAGGGTTTTGATGAGCTGGAAAAGGTCGCTGATCTCCCGCACCAGGATCATCAGCACCACCACCAGCCCCGCCAGGGTGGTCATGAGGGCCTGCTCCTCCCGCCCCGACCGCACCAACAGTTGATTAAGCACCGCCACGATGATGCCGATGGCGGCGATTTTGAAGATAAGATCAATGTCCATGGCGTTATAGCAGTACCGCCGCCGTCATCAGCGAGGCGGCAAGACAGAGGGCAGTCTCCAACCTGTCCCGCTCTCGCTGCTGCCTCCGGAGCCCCTCGGCGGCCCGGTACACTTCCTCCCTTGTCAAATTGATGAGATCCGGGCGATCTCCGGCGGAGAGACTGTCCCCCAGGGGCAGCAGCCAGGGCCGGTACTCTGGCGGCGCCACAGCCGCCGCCGCCCGCCACAGGGCGGGAAAGGGCTGCCCAAGCCCCTCTAAGATAGTCCCCCAGAAGTCCTCCGTCTCCCGGCTCTCCGCCCGGCAGCCCCGCAAAATCCGGGGCAGGGGCCAGCGGAAGTGGACCATCCCCCGGTAGAGGAGGTCCAGCATCCGGCACATCTCCTCCCCCCAGGCGAGGGTCCGCCGCCGCCGCCGGGCCAGGAGACGCCGCACCCAGAGGCTTCCCCAGAGGAGGAGAGCCGTTCCCAGCAGCTTCACAGCCGATGCACCTCGTATCGCCGCTCCCGCCCCTGCCGCCGGATTACCACAGCCCGGGAGAAGACCTCGAAGAGGGGCCGCAGCAGGTTTTTTTGTCCCAGCTCCTCCACGCTGTCCCCGTGGACAGTGGCCAGCAGTCCCGCTCCGCACCGGGCAGCCCGGACCATAGCCTCCACGTCCTCCGGCAGAGCCACCTCGTCCACAGCAATGACCTGAGGGGTCATGGACCGCAGCAGGGCCGGGATGGCCAACGATTTGGGACAGCCGTCCATCACGTCGGTATGCCGCCCCACGGAGAGCTGGGCCTGTCCCTGATAGGAGGCCGCAAGCTCCCCCCGCTCGTCGGCCAGGGCCAGCCGCAATCCATACTGGTCAGAGAGGCAGCGGACCATGTCCCGAAGGAGGGTGGTCTTACCGCCTCCCGGCGGGGAGATCACCAGGGTGGAAGGGAAGATTTCCTCCTCCATCAACTGGGGCAGCACCCGGGCGGCAAGGCCCAGGCTCTCCCTGGGAATGCGGATGGCCAAGGAGGAGAGGTCCCCAATCCGACGGATCTGTCCCCCCTCCACCACAGCGGTGCCGCACAGGCCCACCCGAAATCCCCCACGGGCGGTGAGATAGCCCTGGCGGATGGTCTCCGCCGCCGTGTATCGGGACCAGTCCGTCACCTGGTCCACCACCTGCTCCAGATCCTCCCCGGTGACCGCCGGGCTTGGCAGGTCCCGCTCCCCTTCCGCCGTGGCCAGCAGCAGCGGCTCTCCTCGGCGCAGCCGCAGCTCCTCCGTCTCCTCCCCCAGGGCCTCCGCCGCCTCCAGGGCACAGAGCCGCAGGGGCGGCGGCAGCAGAAGACAGGCCTGCCGGTACCGCTCTTTCGCGTACGCTCCCGTCATGTGATCCCTCCTGTCGTTGATAGTCCACTGTATGACGGGTTGTCCCCGGCTATGCCTCTTGCATGAATATCCGCTGTTATTCATTCGCGATTACGCTTTGTATTTGCTTCTGCATACCGCCCGCATATCTCTGCATATCGTAAAATGCCTCATTTTTGTGCAAAAAAAGTACCGCTAAACCGGTGTTCAGCGGTACTTTTTAAAGTATTCTTATTTGGAGGCCAGGAGAATCAGAAGCTCCTTATCTGCAAGGGTGATGTCCCGGCATCCCCTCTCCTCTATTATGATCACGTCCTCAATCCGCACGCCGAAGCGGCCGGGCAGGTAAATGCCGGGCTCGGCGGAAATCACCGCCCCAGTGGGCAGGGACTCCTCATTGGAAGGCGTGGCGTTGGGGGATTCGTGGATCTCTACCCCCAAGCTGTGTCCGAAGGCATGGCCGAAATAGGGGCCGTAGCCCGCCCGGTTAATGACTGCGGCGGCGGCGTTGTGGACGGCGGCGCCGGTGATCCCGGCCCGGGCGGCGGTGATCCCCGCCTGCTGGGCCTCCAACACGACGGCATACACCCGCTCCATCTCCTCCGTCACGTGGCCCACCGCTACGGTGCGGGTCATATCGGAGCAATAGCCGCCATAGACGCAGCCGAAGTCCATGGTAATGAAATCCCCCTCCCCTACCGGCCGGTCGCCGGGGACGCCGTGGGGCATACTGCTGTTGGGGCCGCTGACCACGATGGGATCGAAGGACATCTTCTCCCCGCCTCCCAGGAGCATCCTATATTGAAGGAAGGCGGCGATCTCCCGCTCGGTCCGGCCCGGGCGGATAAAGTCCAGCACCTCCGCCAGAGCTTTCTCCGCGATGCGCTGGGCGGCGATCATCTGCTGGATCTCCTCCGGGTCCTTCACCGCCCGCAGCTCCAGCAGGAGCCTCGTGGCGGGTACCAGCTCACAGCTCAGCTTTTCCTCCAGACGGCGGAGCTCCGCCACGGTGAGGTAAGCATCCTCATAGCCCACCCGACGGAGTCCCCGGCTCCGGATCAGCTCCTCCACCTGGGTGAGGGTGGTCTGCTTGGCGGTGTTCTCCCGCACCTCCGCCCCGGTGATGGCCCGGCGGGCCGCCTCGATATACCGGCTGTCAGTGAAAAAACAGCTGCCCTCCCCCGTCACCAGAGCCGCCCCGGCGGTGGAAGGAAACCCCGTCACATAGAGGCGGTTGGGCTCGCTGAGCACCAGGAAGCCGTCTAAGTCGTAAGCGGACAGGCGGTCCGCCACAGATTGAAAGTGGTTCATTGCTTTCTCTGCCTCCTTCGCACCGCCGCCATAAAAGGACGGTGCATCTGATAGAGGAGCCAGTGGCCGAAGTTGGGGGCCCCCTCTACCGGCTCCACCGCCAGCATGGTGAGCCCCCACAGCCGGGCGCCCAGAATATCCGTGGTCCAGAGGTCCCCCAGCATGGCGGTGTGCTTCGGGGTCTCGTGGAAGAGGTCCATGGCCCTCCGGAACCCGCCGGGCTTGGGCTTTCCCGCGTGGCCGATATAGGGAACCCCCAACTCCCCACAGTAGTCCAGCACCCGGCTGCCGCTGCGGTTGTTGGAGACGATGGCGAAGCTGATGCCGGCATCGGTAAGGGAGGCAATCCAATCCCGCACCTCCTGGGAGGGGTGGCGGGTCTTGGGAGGCGCCAGGGTGTTGTCCAGGTCGCATAGCAGCAGATGGATGTCCATGGACCGGAGCACCTGGGGCGTCACATCGGTATACCGCTTGAACACACGGTGAGGCATGATGGATAGGGACATAATGTTCTCCTGTCTGGCATACATTTTCCTGTAAGGCGAAGCCGCCTTTGAAAGATAGTATACACCACCGGCAGGCTGCCGCACAAGAGGAGGAAAGAAATTTGCAGCTCTATCTCACCGCAGCGCCGGGGGATCTCCCCGACGCGGGCCGCTGGGGGGTCCGCCTGGCCCATGTGGCCTATCGCATCGGATCGGGCAGCGTGCTGCTGCGGCAGAATCTCCTGCTGCGAACCCAGGGAGGTCTGCTCTCCCTCAGCGACGCAGAGGCCCCGGCGGTGGGACGGCCGGAGCAGCTGGCCCGGCAGATCTGGCAGGAGTGCGGACTCCGGGGCTACGGCGGGGTGCTGGCAGACTTCGAGGAGCCTCCCACCGACGACCGGGCCGCTCTCCTCATTCGCCTGCGCGCCATCCTTCAAGCCAACCGGCGTCGGTTGTATGTGCCGGAAGCCTACGGTCCCCGGGTGCCGGGGGCCACGGTGGTAGTCTGCACCGCCCTCTCCGGCGGGAGCTTCCGCCAGCGGATGCAGGAAGCGGCGGACCGTTGGGGCGCAAGCCGGGTGGCCCTGGATGTTCAGCGGCTGATGATGGACTTCCCTCTGCCCTCTCCCACAGGAGAAGGAGACCCCCTCACAGTGGAGCAGCTGGCGCAGCTCTGGGAAGAGCTGCAGCCCTCTGCTTTCTACTCCCGGGATCTCTGCGCCCGGTATTTTACCTACACGCGGGAGGGAAAGAGCCATTTTGTGGTCTTCGATGACGCCGACACCATGCGCACCAAGATCCGCAGCGGCGCGGCCATGGGATTTGCCGCCGCCTTCCTCACCTACCCGGAGACCAAAGATCTCCTCCACAACATTCTGGCGTAACTGTCGGCGAACCGCAGGAGGGTCACAGAAAGGGCCTCTGCAGGGATTTCCCTGCAGAGGCCCTTTCATTGTAGCTCATTCTCTCTCCGGAGAAGCAGTGGGGAGAAGCAGACACACCGCATGGGCGGCGATCCCTTCCCCAGTACCGGTGAATCCCAGGTGTTCCTCGGTGGTGGCCTTTACATTGACACACCCAACCTCCACCCCCAGGTCTGCCGCCATATTGGCGGCCATGGCCGGCAGATGGGACGCCATCTTCGGTGCCTGAGCCACAATGGTGGCGTCGATGTTTCCCACCCGGTATCCCGCTCCGGCGATCAGCGCCCCCACCCGGCGCAGCAGCGCCCGGCTGTCCGCCCCGGCGTAGACCGGATCCGTGTCGGGAAACTGATGGCCGATGTCCGGCAGGGCCGCAGCCCCCAGCAGCGCGTCCATCACCGCATGGAGCAGCACATCCGCGTCGGAGTGGCCCAGAAGCCCCCGCTCCCAGGAAATGGTCACACCTCCCAAAACGAGGGGTCTCCCCTCCACCAGCCGGTGGACGTCGTACCCGTGTCCAATCCGCATACTCAGCCCTCCTCCCGCGCATCCCAGATGGCCTGGGCCAAAACCAAGTCCTCCGGCGTGGTAATCTTGATGTTTTCATAGCTGCCGCGAGTCAGCATCACCTGCTTGCCGAGGCGCTCCACCGCCCCGCAGTCGTCGGTGGGAGCGATTCCCGCATCCATGGCCGCCTGCAGCGCCCCCCGCAAAAGGTCGATATCGAAAACCTGAGGGGTCTGTACCGCGAAGAGCCGACTCCGATCCGGCGTGGCGGCGACCACGCCGTCCTCCCCTGCCTCCTTGATGGTGTCCTTTACCGGCACAGCCGGGGCAGCCGCCCCGCAGGCCGCTGCCTTCTGAACAGCCTCGTCAATCACTTCGGCCGTCACCAGGGGCCTTGCCCCGTCGTGGACCGCTGCCAGGGTGGCCCGAGGATCGCATTCCTGAAGAGCCTTGGCCACCGACTCCGTCCGGCTTGCTCCGCCTACCACCAACTTCAGTGGCTTGGCTATGCCGCAGGCCCGACACAGGTCCGCTGCCGCCATCAGATCTTCCTCCCGGGTGGCTACCACGATTTCGCTGATCAATTCCGACCGGGACAGAGCCAGCACCGTCCGCGCCAGCACCGACAGTCCCCCTACCTGGGCGAAGAGCTTGTTCTCTCCCCCCATCCTCCGGGAGCTGCCTGCCGCCGGTACCACCGCACTGCAAAAGAGGGACGCCTCTCCCCCCTTTCGCTTTTTCTGCAACCAACCAAACATCCGCCTTCCCGCCTTTTCTAACATGACGCTGCTTCCTCTTTCCCCCTGCCGGGATGCATCCAGTCCTCCAGCCGGTTCTCCATGCTGTGGTAGTTCTCTCCTGTGGCCAGCACCATCTCCGAGAGGAAGATCTGCTTGGCGCTGTGGAGCATCTTCCTCTCCCCGGTGGAAAGACCCCGCTCCGCATCCCGCAGCATAAGACATTTGATGACCCGGGCCACCTCGTAGAGATCCCCACTCTTCAGCCGCTCCATATTCTCCCGATAGCGCTTGTTCCAGTTGGTCGTCTCGTCGGTGCTGAGCCCCTCAAAGGCCCCGAACACCGCCGTAGCTGCCGCCGCGTCCATCACCGGGCGGAGGCCCGCCAGGTGACTTTTCGCCGTGGGGATCTTCAGCACCAGGCCGCTGACCGGCATGGAGAAAACATAGTAGGTCTGGGTTTTACCGCTGATCCGCTCCTCCACGATCCGGTCGATCACCCCTGCTCCATGCTTGGGGTGGACCACCTTGTCCCCTACCTGAAACATACGCCCTCCCTTTCTTTTCTACCACACATTCTACCACATGTTACCATATATTGTACCCCACCTTCCAGGCATTTTCAAGGATTTGTTCCAAATTATTCCCAATTTTTCCTTTTTTGAATACACAAGAGGGGAAAATGAAATCATTTCGAATGTGGGCAGAAAAGACGCGCCGCAGGACGCTTGGTCCTGCGGCGCGTGAATGGCAATATAAGCGCTTACTCGTCGTCGCCGGCGGGGGCAGTCAGCAGAGCCCGGATGGACAGGGAAATCTTCTTTTTGTCCTCATCCACCTCAATGATCTTGGCCTGCACAGTCTGGCCCTCACTGAGGCACTCGGCGGGGCTCTCGATCCGACGGTCGGCAATCTGGGAGATGTGCACCAAGCCGTCCACACCGGGCACCACCTCGGCAAAAGCGCCGAAGGTCATCAGCTTGACGATGCGCACATCGGCCACGTCGCCCACCTTGTAGGTCTCCATGAACTTCTCCCAGGGGTTCATGGTGCGGTCCTTCACACCCAGGGAGATCTTGCGCTTCTCCTTGTCGAAGGAAATGACATACACATCCAGGGTGTCGCCCACCTTCACCAGCTCGCTGGGGTGCTTGATGCGGCTCCAGGACAGGTCGGAGATATGTACCATCCCGTCCACACCGCCGATGTCCACGAATACGCCGTAGCTGGTCATGGACTTGACAGTACCAGTATAGTGCTTGCCTTCCTCGATGCCCTCCCAGACGGCGGCAGCGGCGGCCTGACGAGCCTCATAAGCAACAGCACGGATGGAACCCACCACCCGGCGGCGGGCACGGTTCACCTCGGTGATGCGCAGCTGCACCTTCTGCTTGACCAGCTGGCTGAGATCGGCGCCACGGGGCAGACCGGACTGGGAAGCGGGCACGAATACGCGCACGCCCTTGATGAAGACCACGATGCCGCCCTTGTTCTCCTCGGAGACAACACCCTCCATGACGGTCTTGTCCTCCACAGCCTGCTCCAGCACGTCCCAGATCTTGTTGGCGTCCAGGCGCTTCTTGGACAGGGTGGCATAGCCCTCCACGTCGTTGACGCGGATGACGAACAGCTCCACGGTGTCGCCCACCTTCACCACGTCCTCGGGCTTCATGGTGGGATCGTCCGTCAGCTGATCAATGGGGATGTAGCCCGCCTGCTTGCAGCCCAGGTCGACATGGACTTCAGTAGGGGTGATAGCAGTGACCACACCGGTGACCTTGTCTCCTGTATTCAAAGTATTAGTATACTGTTCAAACATTTCGGCAAAATTTTCGGTGCCCTCGCTCATGATTTTTTCTTCGCTCATCGTCTTGTTGACCTCCTTTATGATGCTCGCAGGTGCGGAGGCGCCCGCCGTCAGTCCGGCAATCCGGCAGCCCGCCAGCTTGTCCGGTGTGATCTCCCTGGCGTCTTCCACCAGGAAGACCCGAGAACACCGCTCCTGACAGAGCTCGACCAGGTGCCGGCTGTTGGCGCTTTGCCGGTCGCCCACCACCACCATCACGTCCACCCGGCCGGCGATTTCTGCCGCTTCCGACTGACGCTTATGCGTAGCAAAACATATTGTATCAAACTTTTTCAGATTTGTACACAGTTTTTTTGCGATTTTCAGAGATTCTTCCCAAACCTCCCGAATCTGGGTGGTCTGGGCTGCCATGGTGAGAGGCATCTCCGCCGCATGGGGACTGCTCTCCAGCCACTGCCGCAGCTCCTCCGGCCCCCGGAATACCAGCACATTCCGGCCCCAGCCACAGATGCCCCGGACCTCCGGATGGCCGGGATCGCCGATCAAGACCATCTGCCGGCCCTCCTCCGCCGCCTCCCTGGCGATCTCTTGAATGCGCCGGACATGGGGGCAGGTACCGTCCAGCACCTGAGCCCCCCGCTCCTCCAGTGTGTGGAAGGTGTCCGCCCCCTCTCCGTGGGCACGGACCACCACCGTCTCCCCTGCCGCTGCCTCCTCCGGGGCGGCAATGAGACGAGCGCCCCCCTCGGTGAGCTGGCGGATGACAGCGGCGTTGTGGATCACCGGCCCCAGCATAGCCGGCCTCCGGCCCTCCTCCACCGCCCCTGTGGCCAGCTCCACCGCCCGGCGCACACCGTAGCAGAAGCCGGCGGACTTGGCAAGGATCACTTCCATCTCACGCCTGCTCCTTCAAGTGATAGATCCGGTGGAGCAGCTCGTCGGCAAACTGCCGGTTCTCCTCCGCCGTGGGGCGCCGCCCGGCGCTCTGGGGGCTATAAGGTTCGCCGAAGACGATGGTACTGCGGCGAAACAGCTTCTCCCGCCCACCGCAGTAGATGGGCACCATGGGCACTCCGGTGCGGGTGGCGAACATCACCGCGCCGCCCTTGGCGGCCACGTCCCCCTCGTTTTTCACCCGCGTCCCCTCGGGGAACAGCAGCAGCTTTTCTCCGCCCTGGAGACAGCGCATGGCGGTCTTCATAGCGGCCACGTCGTTGTTCTCCCGGTTCACGGGAAAGGCCCCCAGCTTCAAAAACAGCCACTTCAAAAAGGCATTGCAGAACAGCTCCATTTTGGCCATGAACCGGATTCCCGAGTCCTTTGGCAGGGCCAGGGCAATCAGAATGGGGTCAATGGCGTTGTTGTGATTGGCGCAGAGCACCGCGCCGCCCGCCGGCACGTGCTCCCGGCCGATGACCCGGATAGGGCACAGAAGGGCGAAGATGGGCTTCACCACGCAGTAAGCCAATTTGTAAAATCCTTTACTGTATCCCATACTCATACGTCCAGCCGCTCCTCAATGGTCTGCCGCAGCAGCGCGCAGCTCTGCGCAAAGGTATTGCCCGTGGTGTCCAGCAAGACGGCATCCGCCGCCGGACGAAGGGGGGAAGAAGAGCGGTGGGAATCGTTGTAATCCCGTTCCCGGGTCTCCGCCAGCAGCTGGTCGTAGTCCTGGGGAGTTCCCCGCTCTTGGAGCTCCAGATACCGCCGCCGGGCCCGGTCCTCCGGGGAGGCGGTGAGGAAAATCTTCACGTCCGCCTGGGGCAGCACCACGGTACCGATGTCCCGCCCGTCCATGATCACGTCGTACCGCCGGGCCATCTCCCGCTGCATCTCCAGCAGGAAGGCCCGCACCGCCGGGATGGCGGACACCCGGGAGGCATATAGAGAGATCTCCGGCAGGCGGATTTCCCCTGTCACGTCCTCCCCGTTGAGGAGCATGTGCTGCAGCCCCTCGGCGTCATAGGTCATCTCCACCTTCAGCTCCCCCAGCAGCGCCTCGATGGCGTTGGCGTCGGCGGGGTCCAGGCCCCGGCGCTTGGCGGCGCAGCCCACCGTGCGGTAGATGGCCCCCGTGTCCACATAGCGGAATCCCAGCGCCTTGGCCACAGCCCGGGCCAGGGTGCTCTTCCCTGCGCCGGAGGGCCCGTCGATGGCCACGGCGCGTCTCTTCTCACTCATACGCTTCTCTCCTCTATTCACTCATCGCGGCGAAGGCCGCGTGTTGTCCCGCTACATAGCCGGTGGACCAGGCAATCTGCAGGTTGAATCCGCCGGTGTAGGCGTCCACATCCAGCACCTCCCCGGCGAAGTAAAGCCCCGCCGTCCGTTTGGATTCCATGGTAGAAGGATTTACTTCCCCCACCTTCACGCCGCCGGAGGTGATGATGGCCTCCTCCACCGGCCTGGGGCCCCGGACGTCCACGGTGAAGTGCTTCAAAAGCTCCAGCAGCGTCCTTCGCTGCTCCCGGGTGATGTCGTGAACCTTCTCACGGGGAGAGATCCCCGAGCGGTCAATCACCACCGAGATCATCTTCCGGGGCAGCAGGTCCCCTAAAGCATTGCCGAAGTCGCTGTTGGCATATTTGGAAAAATCTGACAGTAGGCGGCGGTCCAGAGCCCCCTCATCCAGAGCGGGCTTCAGGTCGATCTCCAGCCGGTATCTCTTTTTCCCGAACTGCCGCATATGGGCGGAGGCAGACAGCACCAGAGGGCCGCTGACCCCGAAATGGGTGAACAGCATCTCCCCAAAATCGGTGTAAAGTTTTTTCCCTTCCTCCCATACGGTGAGAGAGACGTTGCGGAGACTGAGGCCCTGCATCCGCTGGCAGTCTCCCCCTTCCGTCTCCAGAGGAATCAGGGAGCCCCGGGTGGGGACGATGGTGTGACCTGCCGCCTCTGCCATGCGGTAACCGTCGCCGGTACTGCCGGTGAGGGGATAAGAAAGGCCCCCGGTGGCCACAATCACCGCTCGGGCAGGCCAGGTTTCCCCCTCGCCTCCGGCTCCCTTCACGGCTCCGCTCTCCAGCAAAAGAGATTCTGCCCGTTTTCGAATCCAGATAACCCCCAGAGCTTTCAGCCGCCGCTCCAAGGCGGCGCTGACATCGAAGGAGCGATCGCTGACGGGATAAACCCGGTTCCCCCGTTCCGTCTTCAACGGTACCCCCAGCCCCTCGAAAAAAGAGATGGTATCCCCGCTATCCATTTGAGAAAAAGCACTGTAAAGGAATTTCCCGTTACATGGTATATTGGCCATCAGCTCCTGAACGGAGCAGTTGTTGGTCAGGTTGCACCGGCCCTTGCCGGTAATATTCAGCTTTTTTCCAAGGCGGCTGTTGGGCTCCAGGAGGCAGACCTTCGCCCCCTGTTCTGCCGCGGCGATGGCCGCCATCATCCCGGCGGCCCCGCCGCCGATCACCAGTACGTCCCAGTCATTCCTCATTGGATTCACCAAACACTCCGTATTCCTCCCAGATATGCTCCAGACTGCCGAAGATCTGGGAAATATCCGCGTTTTTCCGCTGCCCCGCCGCCACAATGAGGGCGTTAAGCAGACTAAAGGGGGCCACCAAAGAGTCCACAAAAGAGATCATGTCGCTGCGGGCGGTGAGGTTGGCGGTGGCCATGGGGTACAGGGGGGAGCTGGGGCCGTCGGTGACAGCGATAATCTTGGCCCCCCGGTCCCGGGCGAAACGGACCCCCACGGCAGTGCTGCTGGAATATCGGGGGAAGGTAATGCCAATGAGCACGTCCTCCGGCCCAATGCGGAGGATCTTCTCCAGAATATCCCCGGCGCTGTTGGCAGTTACCAGCACCACATTATCAAAAATCAGGTGGAAGTAAAAGTGGAGGTACCCTGCCAGAAAGGAGCTGGACCGAACCCCCAAAATGTAGATGTGCCGGGCAGCCACCAGCTCCTCCACTGCCACCCGGAAGTCCTCCCGGCTCACCTCGTCCACAGCCTGGCGGATCTTTTCCATATCGGCATGAAGGACCGTGGTGATGAGGTCCGGCCCGCTGAAGCGGTCGGTAGAGGCCTCGATGCGCTGGAGGGAGGTGAGACGGCTGCGGACCAGCTCCTGGAGGGCCTTCTGCATGGCGGGATACCCGTCGTAGCCCAGGGAGCCGGCAAAGCGGACCACCGTGGACTCGCTGACTCCGGTGATGCAGCCCAGCCGTCCGGCGGTCATGAAAGCCGCCTTGTCATAGTTTTCCAGTATGTAGGTCCCGATCCGCTTCTGCCCCTTGGAAAAGCCGGACAGGTTCTGTTGTATGGTATGGAGCACGTTTTTCTGCACGCCGCTCCCTCCTCAGCTTTAGCTTTGTTTTGGTTTTCCTGTGAGGCGGCAGACCTCCTCCGCCGTCAGGGGCCGCCAGGCCCCCTCCTCCAGATTTCCCAGGACGACCCCCTGCTCCGATACTCGCAGAAGCGTGTCCACCGTCAGCCCCGCCTTGGCGCAGAGACGGCGGATCTGCCGCTTGCGTCCCTCGTGGATGGTGAACTCCAGAAGAGCCCGACCGCCGTTGCGGCGAAGGATGCGCACCTTGGCGGGGCGCACCGGCTCCCCATCCAAATCGGTGATGGAGGTAAGGCGGCGGACCGTGTCCTCCTCCATCCCCCGCACTGCCACATGGTAGACCTTGTCCACCTGGTGGCTGGGGTGGAGAACGGCGTGAGCGAAGTCTCCGTCATCGGTGAGGAGCAGCAGGCCTTGAGACTCCACGTCCAGCCGCCCCACCGGGTATACCCGGCGGCCGCAGTTTGCCACCAGCTCTGTCACCAGATGGGCGGCGTGGGGATCCGAGAGGGTACAGGCGTAGCCCCGGGGCTTGTTGAGCATCAGGTACACGGGTTCCCTTTTCCCGGGCAGGGGCTTACCGTCTACCCGAATATCATCGATCTCCGGATCCGCCTGGTCCCCCAGCCGGACCTTTTCCCCGTTCACAGTCACCCTTCCAGCCTCAATCCAGGCCTCCGCCGTCCGACGGGAGCACAGCCCCACCCCGGACAGCAGCTTCTGCAGCCGCTGACGCACCCGCGCTCCCTCCTCTCCTCTACTTTTCCGGACAGCCCGCCGCCAGAGCCGCATCGGCCCCGCACAACAGCCTCGTCCGCCCGATCTCTTCATTTCCCAGGAAAATTGCCGCCTCCCCCACTACGGCCCCCTTCACCAGCGGAGCCGCCAGGGCCTCCGGCAGCTCCAGGCGCAATTGGACCTGTTCCCCCGCTGCCAGGGGATAGGCAATCTCCTGTTCCGCCTCCACCGCAACCGCTGTGAGGCTTCCGTACTTTACAGGCAGTTCCGCCACCTTTTCGCCATCTGTCAGTAATACTGACCGTGGAAAGGCGGAAAACCCATAGTCCAGCAGGGCCTTATGGTCCTCCCAGTCCCTGCTGTCCTTCAGGGTTACGGCAATCAGCGTTTGTCCATTTCGTGTTGCGGCGGACACCAGGGTCCGGCCTGCCGTTTTGGTATAGCCGGTTTTCACGCCCACGCAGCCCTCATACCAGCCCAAGAGCTTGTTGTGGTTCACCAGGGTCCGCTCCCCCACGGTGACGGACCGGGCGGAGACAATGGCCTGAAAATCCTCCCGGGCCAGCGCTGCACGGGTCAGCACTGCCATATCCCGAGCGGTGGAGAAGTGGGCCGGATCGTCCAGGCCGCTGGGGTTGGCGAAGGAGGTGTTGGTCATGCCAAGCTCCTTCGCCCTGGCGTTCATGGCGGCCACAAAGTCCTCCACCGTGCCGCTGACGCATCGGGCCACCGCCAGAGCGGCGTCGTTGCCCGAGGGCAGCATCAGCCCATACAACAGGGCTTCCAAGGTCAGGGTCTCCCCCGCCTTCAGGTACATGGAGGAGCCTTCCGCCATATCCTCCCCGGTGACGGTGTACTCCGTGGCCGGGTCGCACTGCTCCAGGGCCACCAAGGCCGTCATAATCTTGGTGATACTGGCGATTGGCATAGGCTGGTCCGGGTTGTGGGCGTATAAAATCCGCCCACTCTCCCCATCCATCAGCACAGCCGCCGCCGCAGAGGTTCCCACAGCCTTCGCCGGGACCGACGCCAATACTGTCAGCACAGCCGCCAGCAAAAGGGTGACCGTTCGTCTCTTCATGATCCTCTTCCCCTCGTCTCATGGTTCTCTCAGCATGGACGGGAGCAGAGAATTTTACACTGGAAACTTTTAGAACTCAGAATTCCTCCCCAGTTTCTGGGGTATTTTCCTGGTTTTTCTTCATCAGACCGGATACCTTGTCCATCAAATCCGGCACCATCTCCACAATGCGGTCCACCGTGGACACGGCAGGCACCGCCACCGGCAGCACCCGGACGGTCCCCTCTTTCACCACCAGAAAGGCCACGGGAGTGATCTTCACACCGGAGGCCACACCGGCTCCCACGTTCTGAGGGGCGGGAGGATTTCCCTTGCCGCCGTACTCGCCGCCGCCGCCCCCAAAACCAAAGGAGACCTTGGAGATGGGGATGAGCGTCACGTCCCCGGTCACGATGGGCTGGCCCACGATGGTGTTGGCATCCACCATCTCCCGGACCTTCCCCATGGCGTCCTGCATCACTTCACTGAGAGGATGATTCCTGTTTTCCATGGCTGCTTCCTTTCTCAGGCCCCTTGGGCCTGCCGGGTTTTTTTCTTTATCGCCGGGGCTGTCCCCAGCTTCTTGTATCCGTTATACCAGCGCAGGAGCCCCCCCAGGGCCCCCAGGCCGATGACCAATCCATCCCACACCCGGAGATACACCCCGGCCTCGCCGGTCCAGACGGTGACCTCTGTCTCATAGTCCACCGACAGGCGGATCTCCGTGTGCTTCAGCTTCACCAGGCTCCCCAGCACCGGCACCAGGCCGCTGACCAGGGCCTGACTCCGGCCATAGAGCACCGCCGTATCCGCCGGGTCCTCCCCGCCGAATACCGTGTGAACCTTCAGCGGGGACACTACAATCCGCCGCCGGGTCCGGGAGAGAGCCTTGGCGATCACCCCAGGCAGCACCTCCAGGCTCCAACGGAGCTGGGCGGCGCTTGGCCCCGGCTTCTCCGGCTTTTTCTCCGGCGCTCCATCCGCCTCCTCCGGAACTGCCTCTGTTTTTATCTTCGTTTTTTTCTTTTTTTCCCCCGTTCCGGGGTAGACGGCAAAGGAGAAGGGTCCCACGGTTACATCCACGGTGAGACGCTCCCGCCGCCGGACCACCGCGCCCACCGGCAGGGCCAGCAGAACAGCCAGCACCAGCAGCACCGCCGCCAGGATGATCCATCCGGTCACCGGCACCCCTCCTCTCCTTTCATCTCATCTCACGCTTCCTCTGGCTCCGCCGTTTCTCTGGCACGGTCCGCCGGGTCCACTACGGCCCCGTCCTCCCGCAGCTGCAACTGGCCCTCGCTCTCCAGCCCCGGAATCTCCGGCAGCTCCTCCAGAGAGCTTAAATGGAAGGAGCGAAGGAATTTCTGGGTGGTGCGGTAGAGGATGGGCCTCCCCGGCACCTGGAGCCGCCCGCACTCCTCAATGAGTCCTCTCTCCTGAAGCAGACTCACGGTGTAGGCGCTGTCCACTCCACGTACCTGCTCCACATAGGTCTTGGTAGTAGGCTGGTAATAGGCGATGATGGTGAGCACTTCCAGCGCCGGCTGGCTGAGCTTGGCGGGCTTTCGGATCTCGAAGGCCTTCCGAATCACGTCGGCGTAGTCCGGGGCGGAACACAGCTGCCAGCTGTCCTCCATACGCAGCAGGCGGATCCCACGCCGCTCATAGGCGTAATAGTCCGACAGTCCCTGGAGCACCTTCTCCAGCGCCTCTTGGTCCACCTCCAGAGCCACGCACATCCGCTTGATATCTACCGGCTCCCCGGCAGCGAAGAGAATGCCCTCCACCGCCGACTCCAGCTCTTTCATTTCCATGGTCATCACTACACTCCTCACAGGGGCAGGGTATCGGAATCTCCGGGCAGGGCGGCCACGGTGCAGTCGCTCTCTCCCCCGGTCAGCTTCAAAAGCCGGGCCCGGCACAGCTCCAGCACCGCCAGGAAGGTGGCCACCAGCTCGCTGCGGCTGCGACTGCCCCGGAAGAGCAGCAAAAAGCGGGTGATTCCACCGGTCCGAAGACGGCCCAGAATCTCCGCTGCCTTGTCCGCTACCGGGTAGGGCTCCCGCCTTACGATCTCCTCAAAGGCGCTGGCGGAGGGAGGCGCCGCCCGCTCCAGCCGCTCCTGGATAGACTGGAAAGCCCGAACCAGGTCGTCGGGGCTGTGGTGGTAAAGGAATACCTTCCCCCGCTCCACCGGTTCCGGGTTTTTGGTCATGATGTCCCGGCCAAACTCCGACATAGCCTCCATCCGGTTGATGACGCTCTTTACCCGTTGGTAGGTGTCGTTGTTGCGCCGCTCCTCCAGGGACTTGATGAGGAGGTCCATTTCGTTCTGCGCCTCCTCGTCCTCCAGGCTGAGGAGCATCCGGGTCTTGATATACATGAGGTGGGCGGCCATGGCCGCAAAGTCGCTGGCTACCTCCAGGTCCAGCTGCTGCCGCCGGTCCAGATACTCCAGATACTGGTCCAGAATGAGGGCAATAGGGATGTCCTGGATCTCGATCTTGTTCTTGCTGAGCAGATAGAGGATCAGGTCCAAAGGGCCTTCAAAGTCTTCCAGAGTCTCCGCGCTGGGCCGCTGGCGCACCACGCTCTCCAGCTTGAAAACAGGGCTGTCCAGGTCTGTCACCTCACACTACCATCAGATTCCATAAAAGGCCGAACACCGCCGAGATGGCGTTGCTCAAGGCGCTGCCGCCGATGTCGAAGAACACCAGAAGCAGCAGCACCGCCATGCCGTAGCGCTCATAGCGCATCAGTTGTAAGTATGCCCGGTCCGGCAGCAGAGAAAACAGCACCTTGGAGCCGTCCAAAGGGGGAATGGGAATGAGGTTGAAGAGCCCCAGGCCCAAATTCAGCAGCACCAAGGTAACGAGGAACCGATAGGCCCAGAGGTTCAGCTCCGTGGCCAGGGCGTTGTGGTACATCCACCGCACCGGAAGCAGGGCCAGAACGGCGAAGAGGAAGTTGGATACCGGGCCCGCCAGGGCGCACAGAGCCATCCCCTGCTTGGGCTTCTTGAAATACCGCATATCCACCGGCACCGGCTTGGCCCAGCCGAAGCCCACCAGAAACATGGCGGCGAGACCGAACCAGTCGATATGGTGGAGAGGGTTGAAGGACAGCCGACGCATCCGCTTGGCGGTGGGATCCCCCAGGGCGTAGGCTGCCAAACCGTGGCAGGTCTCATGCACCGTCAGGCACAAAAGCACCGCCAGCAGCCGCGAGACAGTATTGGAGATCATGTCCCACCGGATGCTGCTGAGAATATGTTGAAGGGGTCCCACAGCTGAAAGCTCCTTTATCGTCAAAATAACACTTGTATACTATAGCAGATATTTTTCAGAAATACAAGAGACGCCCCGGGATTTGCCGTTGTAGGCGTCTTATCGGAAATTGTACTTGCATTTCTTCCCATCTTTTGATATACTGCTGTCAATTTATATGGAAAGGATTCGGTGTGTCCTGTGGACCAGCCTCCGCCTATAAGTTCATACGTCTGTAAAACAGGGGGACAGCCTTAGCCGCATGGCATAAGGTTGTCCTTTTGCGCGCAGACGGATTTTTTGAAAGAAAGCTGAGTTGATTTGTTTCTCTATGGAAGGTAACATTCCCCTAACACTGGCCCTGCTCTGTCTGGTGGCCATGTCCGCTTTTTTCTCCGCCACGGAGACGGCCTACACCTCCCTCAACCGGGTACGTCTGAAAAGCCGCGCCGACAACGGCGACAAGCGGGCCGCCAAGACATTGGCTCTGGCGGAGGACTATGACAAGCTCCTCTCCACCATCCTCATCGGCAACAACATCGTCAACAACGTGGCCACCACTATCGGCGCCGTGCTGTTCATCGATCTCCTGGGCGACGTGGAGGGCCCCACGGTGTCCGCCGCTGTGCTGACGGTGGTGATCCTCATTTTCGGCGAGGTCTCCCCCAAGAGCCTTGCCAAGGAGTCCCCGGAGGCGGTGGCCATGGCGGTGGCGCCCCTGCTGCGGTTCTTCCTGGTGATCCTCACCCCCCTCAACTTCCTCTTCACCCTGTGGAAAAAGCTTTTGAACAAGGTGATCCGCAAGAGTGAGGACCAGGGCATCACCGAAGAGGAGCTGGTGACCATGGTGGACCAGGCGGAGAGCGAGGGCGGTCTGGAGAAGGAGGAGAGCGAGCTCATCCGCTCCGCCATCGAGTTCAGCGACCAGGAGGCGGAGGAGGTGCTGACTCCCCGGGTGGACATTGCCGCTGTGGAGGATAGCGCCGACATGGACGAGATCGCCAAGACCTTCGCCGAGACGGGGTACTCCCGCCTGCCGGTATACCACGGCGACATCGACAACATCATCGGCGTCATCCACGAGAAGGACTTCCACGCTGCCCGGTACCACTGCCAGGAGGACCTGTCCGCCATTATCTCCAAGGTGCTCTACACCACCGCCTCCACCAAAATTTCCGATCTGCTGCGAACCCTGCAGCGCTCCAAGGTCCACATGGCCATCGTGGTGGATGAATACGGCGGCACCATGGGTCTTGTGACCCTGGAGGATATCCTGGAGGAGTTGGTGGGCGAGATCTGGGATGAACACGACGAGGTGATCGAGGAATTCCGCCGTCTGGAGGACGGCAGCTACCTCATCTCCTGCAACGCCAACCTCACGGACCTCTACGACCTTTTCTCCATCACCGGCGAGTGCGACGCCACCACGGTGTCCGGCTGGGTGCTGGAGGAGATGGGTCATATTCCTGTAGAGGGGGACCGGTTCACCTACGAGAACTTGGACGTGACGGTAACAAAGGTGGACCACCGCCGGGTGCTGGAGATCCGGGTGGTGGTAACACCGCCCCTGGAGGAGCAGGAGGACTGACCGCCTTACATAGACCGGAATCAATCTGATGTAAGGATTTTTCTCTGTCTCCTGCATCAGTTACTGCTTCCCTGCCGGACCAAAGAGGGCCGCTGCATTTGCAGCGGCCCTCTTTTTCTATTCTATCATTCAGTTTACCTTGGGAAGCTGTTCCAGGCTCTTGGCAATCTCCTCGTCGGTCGGGATGTAGTCGTCCATAACGCCGTCGTTGTACTTCTGATAGGCCACCAGATCAAAGTAACCGGTGCCGGTGAGGCCGAAGAGAATGGTCTTCTCTTCGCCGGTCTCCTTGCACTTCATGGCCTCGTCGATGGCCACCTTGATGGCGTGGCTGGACTCGGGTGCGGGCAGGATGCCCTCAATGCGGGCGAACTGCTCCGCGGCCTTGAACACGTCGGTCTGCTTGACGGAGGTGGCCTCCATGAGGCCGTCGTCATATAGCTGGGACAGGGTGCTGCTCATGCCGTGGTACCGGAGACCGCCGGCGTGGTTGGGAGCGGGGATATAGGTGCTGCCCAGGGTGTACATCTTGGCCAGGGGGCACACCATGCCGGTGTCACAGAAATCATAGGCATACTTGCCCCGGGTAAGAGAGGGGCAGCTGGCAGGCTCCACGGCGATGATGCGGTAGTCCGCCTCCCCCCGCAGCTTCTCGCCCATGAAGGGAGAGATGAGGCCGCCCAGGTTGGAGCCGCCGCCGGCGCAGCCGATGATGATGTCCGGCTTCACGCCGTACTTGTCAAGAGCGGTCTTGCACTCCAGGCCGATGATGCTCTGATGGAGCAGCACCTGGTTGAGGACGCTGCCCAGCACATAGCGGTAGCCGGGATTGCTCACCGCCACCTCTACCGCCTCGCTGATGGCGCAGCCCAGGCTTCCGGTGGTGCCGGGATGCTCCTGGAGAATCTTCCGGCCCACGCTGGTGGTCTCGGAGGGAGACGGGGTGACGCTGGCGCCGTAGGTCCGCATAACCTCCCGGCGGAAGGGCTTCTGCTCATAGGAGCACTTGACCATAAATACCTTGCAGTCCAGGCCCAGATAGCCGCAGGCCATGGAGAGAGCGGTGCCCCACTGGCCGGCACCGGTCTCAGTAGTAACGCCCTTCAGGCCCTGCTTCTTGGCATAATAGGCCTGGGCAATGGCGCTGTTGAGCTTGTGGGAGCCGGAGGTGTTGTTGCCCTCAAATTTGTAATAGATCTTGGCTGGGGTCCCCAGGGCCTCCTCCAGGCAGTAGGCCCGGACCAGAGGAGAGGGGCGGTACATCTTGTAGAAATCCCGGATTTCCTGGGGAATCTCGAAATAGGGGGTGGTGTCGTCCAGCTCCTGCTGCACCAGCTCGTCGCAGAACACACCGTCCAGCTCCTCACGGGTCATGGGCTGGAGGGTACCGGGGTTCAGCAGGGGCGCGGGCTTGTTCTTCATGTCCGCCCGCAGGTTATACCAGGCCTTGGGCATCTCCTCTTCGCTCAGATAGATCTTGTAGGGGATTTTGTTCTCGCTCATGGTTGTTGTCTCCTTTCGGCAAATTCGTCGGGACAAAAGAAAAACGCCTCTGTCCCATGCTTCTCTGCTGGGACAGAAGCGACATGCTTCTGCGGTGCCACCCGGCTTGACGCGCTCTCACGCGCCCACTTAGTGCGTACAATCATACGCCGGTCCCGGTAACGGAGGACCACTCCGGCTTGCCTACTTTTTTCGGCGCGCCCTCAAAAGGCCATTCACACCCTGCTTCCCGTGCCGCCATTCCACCACCGGCGACTCTCTGAACCGTTTCACGGGGGTTACTTACCCTTTCTCATCGGTTTGTTGGGCTTACTTTAGCACACCAAAGCAGCCTTGTCAACAGTTTTTTTCGAAAACTTTTGAGAGCTGAGAAGATCACCCGCCGGACATCGCAGGCCATGCACCTCTTCCGCTGCGGGTCTCCGGACATACCAATGCCCCGTTTCGCATAGGAACTCACACACAAGAATACCGCCGCAGACCATAGCCTGCGGCGGTATTTTTTCCTTCCTCGGTTACTGATTGGCGGCGTCGTTCACTGCCCGCAGCAGAGCGTCGCAGTCCACACCGTGGACCTGGCAGGCCTCCTCCACGGTCTCGCCCCGGCTGGAGGGGCAGCCCAGGCAGTGCATGCCGATGGACAGGAAGATGGGCGCGGTCTGGGGGGCGATATCCAGGATGTCGCCGATGATGGTATCCTTGGTGATATTGATCATGGTCGTTGTTCCTCCAACAAGTTGTATATCCAGGGATATACATAGTTTGCTCTCGTAGTATACCCCATTTTTCCCGCTTCTTCAATAGGAAGTTTCGAGTTTTGCTCCTCTTCCCTCCTCACCGGCCCAGCACCCGGGCGGCGTACCGGGCGGACTCGGCGGCGTCCTTGGCGTAGAAGTCCGCTCCGATCTGGTCGGCAAAGCGCTGGGTCACCACCGCGCCGCCCACCATCACCTTCACATCCAGCCCCGCCGCCCGGATGGCCCGGATGGTGACGGCGATGTTCTGGGCGGTGGTGGTCATGAGGCTGCTGAGCCCCACCAGGGGAGCCTTCTCCCTCTCAACAGCCTCTACCACTGTCTCCGGGGCCACGTCCCGGCCCAAGTCCACGATGCGGTAGCCGTAGTTCTCCAGCAGCATCCGCACGATGTTCTTGCCGATGTCGTGGACGTCCCCCTTCACGGTGGCCAAAACGATGGTCCCCTTCTCCCCCGCCCCCTCCGGCAGATACCGGTTGATGACGGTGAAGGCCTCCTTCACGGCCTCGGCGGAGGCCATCAGCTGGGGCAGGAAGATGTGACCCAGCTCATACCGGCGGCCTACCTCGTCCAGAGCCGTGACGATATGGTCCTGGATCACCTCCAGGGGCGGCAGCTTCTCCAGCAGGGCCTCCGCCGCCGCGGGGACCTCGCTGCGCTTTCCGCTGAGAATCAGCTCCGACAGGGTGGATGCAGGCTTTGCCGCAGCCTCAGCCGGGGCCGCCATGGCGTTGGCGGCAATGTAGTCCGCCGCCCCCTTGTCCTCTCCGGTGAGCACCTTACAGGCGGCAACGGCCTCCATCATCCGTCTGTCGGCGCTGTTGAGGATGGCCAGATTCAGCCCCGCCGCCAGAGTCACGGACAAAAAGGCGGCGTTCAGGGCGGACCGGCCCGGCAGGCCGTGGGACACGTTGGAAACCCCTAAAATGGTCTTGAGCCCCAGCTTTTTGATCTGCCGGATGGCCTCCGCCGCCACCAGCACCTCCTCCTGGCTGACGGAAGCGGACATGGTGAGGCAGTCGATGAAGAAGTCCTCCCGGGGGATGCCCAGAGCCTCCCCCGCCGCCACGATCCGCTCCGCCGCCGCCACACGGCCCTCCGCCGTGGGGGCGATGCCCTTGTCATCCATGGCCAGGGCCACAATCCCCGCCCCGTACCGCTTGGCCAGGGGCAGCATGGCCGCCATACTGTCCGGGTCTCCGTTGACGGAGTTGAGGATGGGCCGTCCGCTATACACACGGAGCGCCTTCTCCAGCGCCACGGGATCGGAGCTGTCCAGAATCAGCGGCAGGGGTGACACCCGCTGCACTGCCTGAACCAGCTTCGGCAGAGCCTCCCGCTCGTCGATGTCGGGGAGTCCCGCGTTGATCAGCAGCAGCTCCGCCCCCTCCTGCTCCTGGGAGATGGCCAGCTCTGCGGCATAGGTGTAGTCCCCGGCGTAGAGAGCCTCTTTCAAGGCCTTCCGGCCGGTGGGATTGATCCGCTCCCCCACGGCGGCGATGGTGCCCAGGTCCAGGGTCACCACCTTCTGCCAGCCCGCCGCCCGGCACAGGCCGTCCTTCTGCCGGAGGCACGGCCTCCGCCCGGCCATGACCCGCTTCAAAGCGGCGATGTGGTCCGGGGTGGTACCGCAGCAGCCCCCCAAAAGGCCCACACCGTCGTCCAAAAACACCTCAGCCCAACGGGCGAACTCCTCCGGTCCCACGTCGAAGAGGGTCTTGCCGTCCTCCATCCGGGGGATACCGGCGTTGGGCTGGACCAGAATGGGCAGATGGGTGGCCGAGAGCATCTGCCGGACCATGGGGGCCAGATCCTTGGGTCCCAGAGAGCAGTTGATGCCCACAGCGTCAGCCCCCAGAGAGGTGAGGGTGACGGCGGCGGTGGCGGGCTCGGTGCCCAGGAAGGTGCGGCCGTCCTCCCCGAAGGTCATGGTCACCAGCACCGGGAGATCGCTATGCTCCTTGGCGGCCAGCAGGGCCGCCTTGGCCTCCAGGAGATCGGACATAGTCTCGATGAGGATAAGATCCGCCCCGGCCTCCCGTCCGGCCTCCACCTGCCGGGCAAACTGGCTATAGGCCTCCTCAAAGGGCATGGGGCCCATGGGCTCCAGCATGGCCCCCAGGGGGCCGATGTCCTGGGCCACCAGGGGCGCACCGGCCTCCCGGGCCAAGGCCACGGCGGCGCGGATGAAGGGGGCCGGGTCCTCCCCCAGCTTGTGGGCGCTGGCGCCGAAGGTGTTGGTGGTGATGATGTCGGCTCCCGCGGACACGTAGGCCCGGTGAACCTCCCGCACCACATCGGGACGCTCCAGATTCAGCCGCTCCGGCGCGCCCCCCGCCTCCAGGCCCCGGGCCTGGAGCATGGTGCCCATGCCGCCGTCCAGCAGGTAATAGCGTGTAAAGTCCAGCATCTTTCGTCTCTCCCTACCAAGCGTCCGGAAGCCCCGGCGCAGTTTTTTCGCTTCAGCTTACCACAAATTCGGACATTTCACAAGTAGGGGGGCACCTATAACCGTGGAGATGACTGGAGAAAACCGGCCAGTTTTCGGTTTCTCCGAAGGCTTTCTGCACCCCGTCAGAACCGAAATTCCGGCTTTCGCACGCCGATGATGTGCAGAAAGCGGATATTCTGAAAGGAGTAGGTGCTGAGAGGGCGGTTGTCGCTGTCATAGCTGTGGGCGGCGATCAGAATATTGGACAGCCTTCTGGGCTGTCCCACAGACACCACAACAGGCGTATGGGAAAAGGTCTTACCGTCAAAGGACAGCTGCACCACATCCCCCGGCAAAACCGCCTCCATGGGGGCTTCCCGGGCTGCCGGTCCTACCGACTCCTCCCCCCGGGTCAGAAAATTATAGAAATATTCCACCCCCGTCCAGGCCGGAGCCTTCCGATTGGCGTCGATATAGTACCAGCCCAGCTCCGGCGTGAAATTCATGATGCCGCTGCCGGCATACACGCACTGGGAGGCGAAATTGGTGCAGTCGCCGCCGATCTCCTCATAGTCGTAATATCGTGGATTGCGCCCGTAGGCCCAGCGGTGGGCGTAGCGCACGACCGCCTCCCGGTCGTAGGGCTGCAGGGTGATGGGCATAACAAGACCTCCGCTCTCGTTGGATGTTCTGGTCCATCCTATGAGAGCGGAGGTCCGCTGTTTCCTCAGTGCCTGCCGTTGAGCCGCAGTGCGTTCAAAATCGTGATCATGCAGACGCCCACGTCGGCAAACACCGCCAGCCACAGATCCACCAGATGCAGGGCCGCAAGGGCCATAACGGCCACCTTTACCGCAATGGAAAAGACGATATTCTCGTTGGCGATGGCCACCGTCTTCCGGGCAATTCGGATACCGTCGGCCAGCCGGGAGGGCTCGTCGCCCATGAGCACCACGTCGGCGGCCTCAATGGCGGCGTCTGCGCCCAATCCCCCCATGGCCACCCCGATGTCGGCGGCGGTGAGTACCGGCGTATCGTTGATGCCGTCACCAGCGTAAAGGAGTTTTCCTTTTCGGCTTAGCCTGTGCCGCAGGTCCTCCAGCGCCTCCAGCTTTTCCTCCGGCAGCAGCTGACTGCGCGCCCCGTCCAGCCCCAGCTGGGCGGCAATGGGCTCGGCGGCCTCCCGGCTGTCGCCGGTGAGCATGACCTGCTGCTTCACCCCCAGAGATCGCAGCTGCCGCACCGCCTCCGCCGCGTCCTCCTTCACGGTATCCCGGAGCACCAGAGCCCCCAAATACCGACCGTCGGCGGCCACGAAGACCTGGGTCCCCGGCACGTCCACCTGAGGCACCGGAACGGAGAGGCTCCGCAGATAATCCGCCCGGCCCGCCAGAATCCGGCGGCCCCTCCAGAGCGCCGACACCCCCCGGCCGGACAGCTCCCGTACCTCGGAAGCATCCTGTGGTCCGTTGGGACAGGCGGCCAGAAGGGCCTGAGCCACCGGGTGGTTGGAGCGGCACTCCGCCGCCGCCGCGGTCGCAAGGAGCGTTTCTTTCGACACCCCCTCCGCCGGAAGAATTTCCACCACCGAGAGCTGTCCCTTAGTGAGGGTCCCGGTCTTGTCAAAGGCGGCGATCTCTGCCCGGGCCAGAGCGTCCAGGAAGTTGCCGCCCTTCACCAGAATGCCCCGGCGGGAGGCAGCGCCCACCCCGGCGAAGAAACTGAGGGGCACGGAAATCACCAGAGCGCAGGGACAGGAGATCACCAGGAAGCACAGGGCGTTGTAGACGCTGTCCCCCCAGGCATAGATCCCCAGCAGCGCCGGGATCACGGCGATCCCCACCGCCAGGGCGCAGACGACGGGGGTATAGATCCTGGCAAAGCGGGAAATGAACTTCTCACTGACTGCCTTGTTCTGGGAGGCGTACTCCACCAGCTGGAGAATCCGGCTGGCGGCGGAGTCCTGGAATCCCCGAGTAACTTCCACCCGCAAAGCCCCGGACAGATTGACGCAGCCGGCCAACACCTCGTCCCCCGCTCCGCAGTCCCGGGGCAGGGATTCGCCGGTGAGAGCGGAGGCGTCCAGCTGGCTTTCCCCCTCCAGTACCCTGCCGTCCAGGGGAATCCGGTCCCCGGGCCGCAGCAGGATGGTCTGTCCCACCGCCACGTCCTTTGCCTCCACGGTGCGCTCCGCCCCGTCCTCCAGCACCCTGGCGTGGTCGGGACGGATGTCCATGAGGGAGCGGATGGACCGGCGGGATCTGGCCACCGCCAGACCCTGGAGGTACTCCCCTACCCGGTAGAGCAGCATCACCAGCACTGCCTCCGGCAGCTCTCCGATGCAGATGGCCCCGATGCTGGCCACGGCCATCAGGAAATTTTCGTCAAACAGCTCCCCGTGGAGGATGTTGGCAGCGGCCTCCCGCAAAATGTCGAAGCCCACCAGGAGATAGGCCGCCAGCAGGAGGACCGTGGAGACGACGCCCTCCGGCAGCAGCGCCCCCGCCGCCAGCAGAACGACCGCGCCGCCCGCCAGGAGCAGGTCCTTCCGGCCCTCTCCGCCGTGGTCGTGGTCCTCGTGAGCCTCCGGATGGCAGCAGGCGCAGCCGTGGTGCTCATGTCCATGGACGTGGTCATGGTCGCGGTGCGCGTGGTGGTCATGGCAGGCGCAGCCCTGCGCGCAGCAGACCGCTTCTTCTTCCCTCGGCATCCTTACCCCTCCTCTTCCTCAGTCACATGGTCGAAGGCCATGGCGAAAATCTTTCCGATGTGCTCGTCGTCCAGGGAGTAGTACACCACCCGACCCGCCTTTCGGTTCTTCACAATCCGGGCGGCCTTCAGCACCCGCAGCTGATGACTGACGGCGCTCTGGGTCATGTTCAAAAGAGCCGACAGATCGCACACACACATCTCCTCCAGATTCAATGCGCAGATAATCCTGGCTCTGGTGGAATCCCCAAACACCCGGAACAGCTCCGACACCTCGTACACCGGCTCCTCCTCCGGCATCCGCTGCCGGACCCGCTCCAACACGTCCTCATGGATGACGGTGCTTTCACAGAGCTCCATCTTTTCCTTTGCCCCCATGTCGGTGTCCTCCTTATTCTATTGCAATATGAACGCATGAACATATGAGCACTCATTCATGCATTTACATTATAGAGCGCTGTTTTCGTTTGTCAAGGGGGTCCTTCCCTTTTTATAAAATTTTCCCAACGCCTGTGGTCCGCCATATTCTGCCCCAATGCATAAAAAACCGCCCGTCCAAAGTGGACGGGCGGTTGCAGGAAAAGGATACGATAAAATCAAGCCTTGCCGTTGCAGCCCAGAACGTCGATCATCTTGTGCATGACCATCTCCTTGATGGCGGCACGAGCGGGCTTCAGGTACTCGCGGGGATCGAACTTGCCGGGATTCTGAGCCATAAACTGACGGATGGTGCCGGTCATGGCCAGACGCAGGTCGGAGTCGATGTTGATCTTGCAGACGGACAGGGAAGCGGCCTTGCGCAGCTGCTCCTCGGGGATACCCACGGCGTCAGGCATCTGGCCGCCGTTCTCGTTGATCATCTTCACGAACTCCTGGGGCACGGAGGAGGAGCCGTGGAGGACGATGGGGAAGCCGGGCAGGCGCTTGGAGACCTCCTCCAGCACGTCAAAGCGCAGCGGAGGGGGAACCAGGATGCCCTTCTCGTTCCGGGTGCACTGATCGGCAGTGAACTTGTAGGCGCCGTGGCTGGTGCCGATGGCGATGGCCAGAGAGTCGCAGCCGGTCTTGGTGACGAACTCCTCCACCTCCTCGGGACGGGTGTAGGAAGCGGCGTGGGCGGCCACCTTCACATCGTCCTCGATGCCGGCCAGGGTACCCAGCTCAGCCTCGACGACCACGCCGTGATCGTGGGCGTACTCCACAACCTTCTTGGTGATCTCGATGTTCTCCTCAAAGGGCTTGGAGGAGGCGTCGATCATGACGGAGGTGAAGCCGCCGTCGATGCAGCTCTTGCAGGTCTCGAAATCGGGGCCGTGGTCCAGATGCAGGGCGATGGGGATGTTGGGGCACTCGATCACAGCGGCCTCCACCAGCTTCACCAGATAGGTGTGGTTGGCATAGGCGCGGGCGCCCTTGGAAACCTGCAGGATCAGGGGAGCGTTGACCTCACGGGCGGCCTCGGTAATGCCCTGCACGATCTCCATGTTGTTGACGTTGAAGGCGCCGACGGCATAGCCGCCGTTGTAGGCCTTCTCAAACATTTCTTTGGTGTTAACAAGGGCCATAATTTCGTATCCTCCCAGTTTATAAAGAATCTTCTTACATGATACCACTTTTTTGTGAAAATGCAACTGTTTACAAAAACAAATCGAAATGTTAATATTAGAACAGATTTGTTGATTTGGAGGTAATCACCAATGAAAGAACTCAAAGGCGCATGCATTATCGGCCAGTCCGGCGGCCCTTCTTCCGTTATCAACTCCAGTGCTTACGGCGTGATCCGCACTGCTCTCGACAACCCCATGATCACCAACGTGTACGGCGCGGAGCACGGCATCAAGGGCGTTTTGAACGATCGCCTCTTTGACATGAGCAAGGAGGACGCCAAGGAGCTGGAGCTTCTGATGTACACCCCCTCCTCCGCTCTGGGCTCCTGCCGCTACAAGATCGCCGATCCCGACGTGGACGACACCGATTACAAGCGCATTCTCGAGATCTTCAAGAAGTATGACGTCCGTTATTTCTTCTATAACGGCGGCAACGACTCCATGGACACCTGCAACAAGATTTCCAAGTACATGCTGAAGGTGGGCTACGAGTGCCGCGTCATGGGCGTGCCCAAGACCATCGACAACGACCTCTTCGGCACCGACCACTGCCCCGGCTTCTCCAGCGCCGCCAAGTACATCGCCACCTCCTGCATGGAGGTCTACCAGGACGCCCGGGTGTATGACACCGGCATGATCGCCATCATCGAGATCATGGGCCGTCACGCCGGCTGGCTCACCGCCGCCGCCGCCCTGGCCACCAACGCCGGCTACGGTCCCGACCTCATCTATCTGCCCGAGGTGGACTTCGACATGGACAAGTTCCTCAGCGACGTCAAGCGCATCTACAATGAGAAGGGCAATTGCATGGTGGCCGTCTCCGAGGGCATCCACTACGCCGACGGCTCCTTCGTCTCCGAGGCCAAGACCTCCGCTACCGACGGCTTCGGCCACGCTCAGCTGGGCGGCCTGGCCGCGCTGCTGGCCGACCGGGTGAAGAAGGAGACCGGCGCCAAGGTCCGCGGCATCGAGCTGAACCTGCTGCAGCGCTGCGCCGCCCACCTGGCCAGCAAGACCGACTATGAGGAGTCCTTCATGGCCGGCAAGGCCGCCGTGGAGAACGCGGTCAACGGCCTCACCGACAAGATGGTGGGCTTCGAGTGCACCCGCGAGGACGGCAAGTACGTCTGCAAGACCAAGCTTCTCAACCTGACCGACGTGGCCAATGTGGAGAAGAAGGTGCCCCTGGAGTGGATCAACGAGGACCACAACGGGGTCAACCAGGGCTTCATCGACTACTGCCTGCCCCTCATTCAGGGCGAGACCGAGATGGTCAAGGAGAACGGCCTGCCCCGCTTTGCCAAGCTGAAGAAGGTTCTGGCCAAGTAATCGGGACGTTCCTCTTTTCCCCACGATGAAGCCTCTGGACTGACGGACGGCCCGCAAACCCGCATAAAATCTAGGTTTTTGAGTAGTCGGGTTTACTACAGTTACAACAATTTTACTACAATTTGAAAACCTTTGATGAAAAGACACGGGACCGCCGGTACGCTGGCGGTCCCGTTCTGCTATTACGATATGGAGTTGAACAAACAATGAGAGAGAATTTCCATAAAAGGCTTGCGGCCGTCAAAACCGCAGATGCGATCAACGCGATCAAGGGTGTACCGGTTTCTGCGGATGCAAAGTTCCTGTCAGAGAAGTGGGTCCGAGGGGAATTGACCGGAGAGCAGATGAAGCAGGAGTTGCTGGACCTCCATCGGAAGATTGCGGCAGAGGAGAATCGGAGCGATTATTGAGTTCAAAAGGCTGTGGGGCATGAAAAGCGTTACAGCAGCAGACCTATGGGGAAAACAGGATTGATTTCCCTTACAGATGTATAGTATCCCTTAAAATTGATATATTGATAAGGGAAAGTTTTCTCTGGAGTTGAACTTTCCCTTATCTTATGGTAAAATTTAAGGGAATAAAGGAGGGCGTAAGGGTATGCGTACATTCAACTACTCTGCGATCCGGGAACAGAAGTGGGACTCGGAGGTCTTGGGCCTGGTTGCGGCGATCTATAAAGAAGCCGGAAAGCAGGAACTGTACCTGAAACAGCGGCCAGAGGAATTGGAGAAACTGGTGGAGATTGCAAAGGTGCAGAGTACCGAAGCATCCAATGCCATTGAGGGCATCGTGACCACAAACACCCGTATCCGACAACTTGTGGAGGAGAAAACAACGCCGAGGAACCGGGACGAGCAGGAGATCGCAGGTTATCGGGATGTGCTGAACCTCATTCACGAGAACTTCGACGCCATCCCCATCACCCAGAACTACATCCTGCAGCTCCACAAGATCCTCTACAGCCACATGAACAATCCCATGGCGGGCAGGACCAAAAGCGTGCAGAACTACATCAGCGCCACCTATCCCGACGGCCATGTGGAGACCTTGTTTACGCCACTGGCTCCCTATGAAACGCCGGAGGCCCTGGACAGGATCTGCGAGGAGTACAACCGGGTCATTGGGAACATGGAAGTGGAGCCGCTGATCGTCATTCCTGTGTTCATCCACGACTTTCTCTGCATTCACCCCTTCAATGATGGAAACGGCAGAATGAGCCGCCTGCTGACCACGTTGCTGCTCTACCGCAGCGGGTTCTATGTAGGCAAATATATCTCACTGGAGGCCAAGATTGCAAAAAACAAGGATCTCTATTATGATGTC
>CALXDC010000008.1 GCA_944386975.1 uncultured Oscillospiraceae bacterium
ATGCTGACCGCCATCTCATTGCCTGTGCACTGAGATGGCGGCCTTTTTATACGCCGGGAGATTTGACGGTTACGAAATTTCCGTAAAATAAGCAAGTGTTGGTTTCAAAAGAGCACAACCAACCAGACCCAGACGGACTCCCTGCGTCTCTGTGGAAGACTTTCCTGTTTTTGCGCAGCTACAAGGTCATTTTCAAGGACACACAGGCCTGGAGCCTGCCGTGTTCCCACTTCATCCGCAGTTTTTTCAGATCAAAGGCCAGCGCCAACAGGAGCAGCCGCAGCAATCTTCACATCGGTATCAGGCGGTGGATACAAGCTGTCCATTCCATACCTCCGTTGTCTCCCATCTCAAATGCGGCCTTCTGCCCTGGGCACAGGTGAAGCAATCCTCTGCGGGGTTATATACCATGTTTTCAATGCGCTCCATCTGTTTCTGAAGCTTCCTGGCCTTTTTCGGGTCATAGTTGGTGGGCCTTATGAAGCACATCCGACCGTTTTGCTCCAGATATAAATAGTTCTCCAGGGTTTCATATCCTGCATCCGCCACCATTTCCTCGTAGCGGGCCTGGTGCCACTGGGACAGCTTCTCCAGCATGGAGCGCAGCGTTCCCTTACATCCGTACGGTCTGAGAATGCCCCCAGGACGCCGATTTTTTCCTTTTGGAAGAGTACGCTTCGTACAGTTTTCCGTGCTCCAGTTCCTTAAGCTGGGCGCTTAGCAGACGGGCGGGTGCGTTCTCCGGTATCATCATTACCAAGTTCAGCGCAAGCAGCAGTTGACCGTGGCGCTTACCGTATACTGGTCTTGCTTTTCTTTTTTTCTCACAAGTCAAGAGTAAAGCAACGAGCGGGGTTCGGAAACCCTTTTGGGATCCAAACCTCGCTCGTTTTTATAGGCTCATTTTGCAACAGGCCAATAGCTTTTATGATTCACGATGAGCAGGGGTAGAAGATTCTAAAGACGGACCATGAATTTTTTCCATATCCCTGCTTGCAGCCTCCAGATGTGCCGTTAATTCAACAACCGCTTGCTCCACATTTTTTGTTTGGATACATACCAATATTTTGGAGTGTGGAACAATTGCGTTTTGGTAGATTGGACTGTTGGTCAGGTCTGCGCGATATTTTCGATATGCCTCCAATACCTGCTGACTGAAGCTGATCAACATCTGGTTTTGTGTATATTCGGCAATTTTAAAATGGAACAATTCATCCAACATTCCCATCCGCAGCCAGTCACATGCAATGTTGGCATTAATAAAATCGCTGTGGATTTCTTCCAGTTCACGAACCTGAGATGGTGTAATTTTGGGAATTGTAAGGCGGATAGCCAGAATCTCCAAAGAAATTCTAACATTCATTATATCGTAAAAGGGTATCGTTGCGTCTTTTCCCCATACTCCGCTGTGATCTTTTTTGGCGTTATTTGAGACAAAAGCGCCTCGGCCCGGAAGAATATCGACATATCCCCAGGCCTGCAATACCCGCATGGCTTCTCTTACGCTCGTTCTGCTTACGTTTAGTTCTTTACACAAAGCCGCTTCGGTAGGGAGTTTTTCGCCCTCTTTGTATTCACCGGAAACAATCATTTCACGAATACGAGCGACCGATGCATCTGTAACAGAAACTCGTTGAATTTGCCGCATAATAAAGCCCTCTATTTCATAAATAACTCATTTGATAAAACAATTGTATCGTATAAAGGAAAATTTATCAAGACCTGGAAGATTATAGCATATAGAAAATATTGTTTATCTGGGAGTATATATTATTAGGGCAATTCTGTCTTGGACGATGCAGTCAGAAATTGATTTCCAAAGTGGAGAGTTAGAGGATTTATCCGATGTAAGATATCATACAATGGGAAAAATTTGTAAGAGTTATATTGTCTGAGGAAATAATATAAGATAAATAACTCGGCTTTAATGTGACATATTTCAATATAATACAAGCAAAATTTACAGAATTTGCAAAAAAAGATATTGACATTTTGGAAGAAGTGGCATATCATAACTATATGATATCAGATTGTATGATATCATATAAAAAATAAGGAGGAGTTCATGCAATGTCATTCCAAACAAAATATGGTCAGATCCTTCTTCCCCTTATCACACCCTATAAAGAAAATGAAGAGGTCGATTATGCGCAGTATGAAAAGCTCATTGAATATCTGATTGAAAATAATCTGTGTGATTCGCTGATTGTGACGGGAACAACCGGCGAGGCCAGCCTGCTGACCACGGACGAGCGGATCAAACTGATGGAAGTTGCGGTTAAAACTTCGGCTGGAAGGAAGCCCGTGATTGCGGGGACCGGCTGCGCTTCTACAAAAGAGACGATTTATCTGACCAATAAGGCCGTGGAGCTGGGAATCGAGCTCTGCCTGGTCGTTTGCCCCTTCTATAACAAGCCTACCCAGGAGGGGATTTATCTCCACTATAAGAATCTGGCAGAGAGCACAAAGGCAAACATCATGATCTACAACATCCCGATTTTTGTTGGGGTGAATATTGCGCCGGAAACGGTTGGGCGGCTTGCATCTATTAAAAACATTGTGGCAGTAAAGGATGAGGCCGGCGTCAACCCCACCCAGGTTACGGATTACATCTTGGCGACCAAAGATGTTGACCCTGACTTCGCAGTCTATAACGGCGACGATGTGATGCTACTCCCCACGATTATTCAGGGTGCGCAGGGCTTGGTCAGTGGCGGTGCTCATATTTTTGGACACGAGATCCGCGGTATTTTCGATGCGTTCTCCCGGGGAGACAATGAGCGGGCAAAGGAACTGTTTGTTCCGATGTATCGCTTCTGTAAGTCTACTGGGCAGAATGGTCGGCTCCTGCCTAATTCGATTCTGCGTCCTGCCATCGAATTGGTGACAGGAATTCACCTAGGGCCTGCCCGTGGTCCTCTGGCGCCTGCGACGGAGGAAGAGATGGAAGTTACCACTGCGATTCTGAAAGAAATCGGAAAGATTTAAAACAGACGGCATAGAGAGAGCCCCGGCCTAAATCCCCCCCTCGGTAAAGTGGTTTTGATGATAAGCGGAAATAGTTTTCAAAGGAGGCGCAAACAGGAGCCTTTGATAACACCGGATTGTGAGGAGGAATTTATTATGAAAAAAAGGAGTCTCTTGAGCGTAGCGCTTATATTGGCCATGATGTTTTCTCTGTGCAGCTGCGGCACGACACCGGCGGATGAGGGAGAGGCCGAAGACGATGTAATTACCATTACATTCGGAAGCCCCTGGTGGGGTGAGTCCGGGCGGGATGTCCTTTGGCAGGGATTTGCGGAATCGTTCCACGAAGCATATCCGCAGTACAAACTGGAAGGAATTTATATTCCCTATGCAGATTTTAACGACAAAATGAAAACGCTGGTTGCTGCAAAGGAGGAGCCGACGATTTTCTATCTGCAGGAATACAATTTCTATCAGTGGTTGGAGGACGGATATCTGGCGCCAATTGATGAGTGCTTTGACGTTTCTGCCGTTTATGATGATTTGGCAGTAAAAGAGTCGCAGGATCTGGTGCTCCATGATGGGCAGTACTATGGTCTGGTGGTTGAGACATGTCCTTATAGCGGTCTTATTTACAACAAGGAACTGTTCGAGGCAAACGGCGTGGAGCTGCCCCAGAATGCTGAGGAGTATTTGGAATTGGCCAAATCTCTGACAAATGCGGATGGATCCCAGTATGGAACAATTGCCGCAAATACCTCTGATAATCTTAACTATATTATGCAGGCGTCTATGCCGTATATCATGGGTTTTGGTGGGCGTATTGCTGACGAAGATGGGAACTTTACCGTCAATCAGCCGGAGTTTGTGGAGGGTGTCGAATATTATGTGGAGCTGGCGACTCTGTGTTCGCCTGCGTTTACAGAGTACTCTACACAGCGCTCTGTGTTTTTTGAGGGGAAAGTAGCCATGGTGTCGGATGGCGGCTACTTTATTGACTGGGCGGCAGGCGAAAACGAGTCTCTGGCGAGCAATCTCGACGTTGCGGTGCTTCCTATGGAAGATCCTGCCACGCCCACCGACCTGACCTATTTTGGCTTGTCTGCCAACGCTACGGAAGAGGAAAAAGAGGCAGTCGGGGCATTCCTTTCGTGGTGGTGTACGCCTGAGGTGCAGCAGGCGTGGATTGAGTCCTGCGGTTACCCTGTGACTATGGCGAGCGCGGCCAGTGAAGAATATCGTGCTGCCAACGAGTGGTATGCGGTATATGAAAATATCGCAGCGTATGGAATTGGTCTGGCAGTGCCTGGCCATGAGGCGGACTCTATTTCTATTCGCAACACGGTGGCAGAGTACATTGTAGAGTGTATCGAGAAAACAGATGCCGATGTGCAGTCGATTATGGATGCCTGTAAGGCTGAGCTGGATGCAGAGTTTAGCAGCTGATCCCTCGTATGATCGTTGACGGCGTAATTCATAGGGTATGGCAAGGCGCGCAGCGCGCCTTGCCATACCTTACCAACAGAATATGGTCATATTTGAAAAAAATAAGGAGGGGTGATCAGACAGCATGACGAATCAAAAGAGAATCAAATTGGTCAATTGGTCCATGCTTTTGCCATCTATTGCGCTTTTGTTTTTCGTCTTTGGCCTTCCGCTGATAAAAAATATTCAGTTGAGCTTGACGGATGCAAAATTTATTGAAAAAGCAGACTTCATTGCATTAGAAAATTACGTCAAATTGCTGACCCGCGAAGATTTTTATAATGCGCTGCGCGTTATGCTGATTTATACCGTATGTTACACAATCGGAATCTTTGTGGTAGGATTTGCAACTTCTCTGCTCTTGGAGCACAATCCGCTCCGAAGAGGAAAATCATTTTTCCGCACGATGTATGTGCTCTCTTATGCTGTTCCTGATATTGTTACAGCGCTTATTTTTACTTGGATATTTAATTACAACTATGGTGTTGTGAATTACTTTTTGGCTCAGATTGGGATTATTCAGGCGCCGATCAATTGGCTCAACAGTTCAGAGCAGGCGCTGTACACCATTGTTTTAATTGAAATATGGCGGCAATTTCCCCTGCACACGCTGGTGATTTACGCGGGATTCCAGGAGGTCCCCGGAGAATTGTACGAGTCGGCTGAGATAGACGGTGCCGGAGGACTTCGAAAGTTTTTCAGCATCACCATTCCGCACCTGTCTCAAATTCTCAGTACACTTCTCATTCTGACCATCATCTGGAGCTTCAAACGTTTTGCCATGATTTGGTCCCTGACAAAGGGCGGGCCGTCCGGCGCAACGGAGACAGTAGTGATTCAAATTTACAAGAATGCCTTTGTGGATAACAAAATGGGACTTGCCTGCGCAACGGGCGTTGTCATGCTGATCATCACCCTGCTGATAGTGCGCCTTTATATGAAGGTAATCAAACGGTCTTCGGAATAAAGGAGGGGAGGAGCTTCATGAGTAAAATGACCTTTGGAAAAGCAAAAAGAAAAGTTTCAAAAGTGATGATTGTTGTCCTGTCCGTTGTGGTCCTGTGTATAGTGGTATTTCCGGTCTTTTGGCTGTTGAATATTTCTTTCCTTTCACAAGGCGGTCTGTTTACAGAGATCCCCACAATATCTTTTTTCGGAGAATTCTTTTCAGCTAAGGGATATGCAGAGGTTTTGCTGGAACCTGACATTTACATCTGGATCAGGAACTCTGTCTTGGTTTCGGTCGGCGCTGTAGCAGTCAGCGTTTTCTGCGCTGTACTTGGCGGATATGCGCTTTCCCGTTTCCGCACAAACCGGAACAAGGTATTTTTAACAATGATCATTTGCACGCAAATGATTGCACCTGCCCTGATTGTGGGGCCGGCCTACATTATTTTTTCTCAAGTGGGGCTGACCAATTCTCTCATCGGACTGGTAATCCTGGATTCTGCGTTGGTGCTGGCTTTCGCAATTTGGATGATGAAAGGGTTCCTGGATGGAATCCCGAGGGAGTTGGATGAGGCAGCTATGATCGATGGGTGCAATCATTTCCAGGTATTGACCAAAATCATTATTCCGATTGCCCTCCCGTCCATTATGACAATTGTGGTGATTAATTTCTTCGATATTTACAATGAGTATATGTTTGCCATGACCTTTATCACCTCGGAGTCGAAATTCTTGTCTCCTGTCGGCCTATCGACAAATTCCTCACGTGTTGGGCTGGATTGGGCTCACCTTCTGCCGCAGGCGGTTATTACTTGCATTATTCCCATTACGTTTTATTTCATTTTCCAGCGGTATGTGGTGAAAGGAATCAGCGCTGGAGCACTGAAGGGATAGCATGTTCGTACAGGCTGGCGAGAGTCGGTCAGATATTATGTTTGAAAGAAGTGACGTCTATGGAGAAAGAGGTATTTGTTATTGCGGGTCCCCTCCCCATTCATCCGGAAGTGATGAAAGCGGCCAGTGTTCCTATGTTCAGCCATCGTTCCCCCCGATTTCAAGTAATTTTCCAACGGACGGCGGAGAATATTGGAAAAATTATCGGTACCAAAAATGATGTGTATTTAGTCCCCTCTTCTGGAACGGGATGCATGGAGGCTGCCATTGCCAATTTCTTTTCCGAGGGTGATACGATCATTGTGGTAGACAATGGACTTTTCGGGCAGAAGTTTGCCGCCAATTGTCGGAAATTCCGACTGAACACAGTCGTTTTGAAGGAAGATTGGGGACAACCGGCCAATGTGGAGAGAATCCTCTCAACGTTGGAAAGCACTCCTCAGGCCAAAGGATTGTTCTTTGTCCATAGTGAGACTTCCGCCGGCGTGCTGACGGAGGTGCCGGATATTACGCGGCCGGTTCGTGAAAAATACCCAGATCTCGTTATTATCGTGGATTCCGTCAGCGGGATCGGCGCCTGCCCGTTCTGTATGGATGCGTGGAACGTGGATGTTGTGGTAACGGCCTCCCAAAAAGCCTTGGGAGGGATTCCCGGGCTGGGAATTATCAGTGTGCATGAGAGAATGTGGGAATACTATGCGTCGTCCGATCTTCCCAAGTACTATTTTGATCTCAACAACATTCGCGAGGAGCACAAAAATCACATGACCTTTACCACGCCCAGCGTATATGCGGTAACGGCGCTTGATCGGGCAGTCCAGCTTCTGCTGGAGGAGGGGCCGGAAAATCGGTACGCATATTGCCGTGCCATGCGTGATTATGTAATAGAACGTGGAGAAAAGATGGGCCTTTTAGTTCCTACAAAGCTGGAATATGCGACTCCCTCTGTGACAAGCCTGCTTTTGCCGGATAATATGGATGCAGTTCAGTTCCGAAAGAAACTGCTGGAAGAAGAGAATGTCATGGTGGCACCTGGTTTGGGAGAGTACGGGCCGTGCGGTTTTCGAATTGGTCATATGGGATACATTCAGATGGAAGATCTGGAAGCTGCGTTGGACGGATGCCAGAGAGTACTAAATAGGATGTAGGTGCTATATAGAGGTGAATTGCGATGCTGTCTTTACCGGAACGTTGTTGGCTGGAAGTGGACCTTGATCAGCTCCACCATAATTTTCAGACCATCGTAGAGATGCTTCATCCGGACTGTCAGTGCCTTGCGATTGTCAAGGGCAACGGTTATGGAGTTGGCATGATACCGATTGCAAAAGCATTACAGGATGATGGATGCCGCTGCTTCGGCGTGGCGGCAATGTCTGAGGCGTTGGCGCTGCGTGAAAATGGGATAAACGGGCTGATTCTGCTTTTAGGGCCCACCTATGAACAAAACATTCCTTTTGCGGCAGAAAATGAGATCAGCATGACTGTCAACTCAGTGGATGTAGCGAAGCGGTATGCGCAGGCCCTGAATGGCTGCAGTAAGCCACTGAAAGTACATATTAAATTAGATACCGGAATGTCCAGAATCGGATTTCGGGTAGACGACAATGTGGAAGAAATTGTTCAAGATATATTGAGCATTCATGCGCTTCCGGGAATTGAGGTGGAGGGGATCTATACACATTTCTCCTCAGCATACAACGATTGGGACGATGCGTTTACACGAAAGCAGTTTTCCCGGTTTATGCAGGTGGTTGAGCGCAGTCAGGACTGCGGCGTTCGGTATCGGTATCGGCATTGTGCCAATAGTCCGGCGGCGAAGGAGTATCCTGCCTTTCAGCTGGATCTGGCGCGGTGCGGTGCAACGGTATATGGATTGTTTCACGGCTATCACCAGAACGTGGACGTGTCTCCGATTGTGTCGATGCGCACGCGAATTGTACAGATCAATACATTGCCTGCGGGGACGTCAATTGGTTATGACAGAACCTGTCAGTTGGACAGGCCGAGGAAGATTGCGGTGGTTTCGGTTGGAAACGGAGATGGTTTTCTCCGGTTTCATTCCAATGTCGGACACATGATATGCCGCGGTGTGCGTGTGCCCGTGTGCGGCATAGTCTGCATGGACATGACCATGCTGGATGTTACAGATGTTCCTGGGGTGCAGGTGGGCGATGTGGTAACGGTATTCGGTACGGATCATGGAGAAACACTCACAGCGGAAGAGGCAGTCGCCAATGTGCCCTATATGATTCCCAATGAGCTCTATAACGGCGTGACAATGCGAGTTCCTAAGTACTATCTCCGCGGGGGAAAGATTGTTTATGCACTGATCTGCCATGCGGAACTGGTTCCGTCTGACAGGATGGATCCATATGAAAATATTGAATAAAGGAGATAGGACAATGAAGAAATCAATACTGAAGGGGATTATACCGCCTGTGGTTACTCCGTTTGACAAAGACGGAAATATCAGCTTCGACCGCATGGAAAAAGAATTGAAAATCATTGCGGATGCGGGCGTGCATGGAATCAGTGTGGGCGGCAGTACGGGAGAGGGGCCGGTGTTGCGCGATGAGGAACTGAGAGATCTGGTACAGATGGCATGCTCTGCGAAAAAAGGACAGCAGAAAATTGTGTGCGGGATCATTCGTACTTGTACCAGAGACGCTGTCCGCAGCGGCCTGATAGCCCGTGAAGCCGGGGCGGACGCGATTATGGTGACGCCTACTTTTTATAATGTGTTGGTACCCAATGAAGACGGCGTATTTCAGTATTACGCAACTTTGTCGCAGGAGGTTGGGCTTCCTATTGTAATTTATAACGTGGTTCCTCAAAATACCATTTCTCCGCAGATGTTTTGCCGTCTGGTTGATGAGACGCAGAATGTGTGCGCCGTTAAGCAGAGCGTAGGTGGGGCTGCTGCGCTTTATGCCATGAAGATGGCGTGTGGGGACCGAGCGGATGTGTTTGCTGCCGCGGACGACATGTTATATACCTGCTATTCTCTGGGAGCGTCTGGGGCCATCTCTGCAATTTTGTCTGTCTTTCCGGAACTGTGTGTAAAAATGTGGGACTACTTCTGCGCGGGGGAGGACAAAAAAGCGAAGGAGATTCAGGATCGCCTGTATGAGCCGTGGCAGAAAATTGCCGGCAATCAATTCCCCATCCGGCTGAAGTATGCACTCTCCGTATTAGGAAGAGATCCGGGGTACTGCAGAAGTCCTATTGTGAGTTTGAGTGATACGGAAAAGCGGCAGATCGAGGCGGCAGTTACCAACGTGTAACAGGACAGGGGGATCCGTAGAATGAAAAAGAATCCCAATATTCTGGTGGTTGGAAGCTTTGTAATGGATCAGATTGCCGTGATGGATGCCATTCCGCGTCCAGGACAAACGATCCTGGGAGACACATTCAGCAAGGCGCCTGGAGGAAAAGGGGCCAACCAGGCCGTACAGATGGCAAGGTTAGGCGCTGACGTGACATTTGTGGGCAAGCTGGGGCGTGACGCCAACGGGCAGGAGATGCTGTGTACCTGCCAACAAGCTGGGGTACAGACAGATTGGGTTCTATTCGACGAGACGCACGCCAGCGGTTGTGCAGTAATTTTGCTGGAAAAACAGGGAGGCGCATCGGTACAAAATCGGATTATTGTAATTCCCGGTGCCAATATGGCAATTACAGAACAGGATATTCGATTTTTGGAGGAGAAGATCTCTCAATTCGATCTGGTTGTGCTTCAATTGGAAATTCCGATGGAGATCAATGAGCGCGTTGCGGCATATGCACGCAAAAAAGGAGTTCCAGTTTTGCTCAATCCAGCTCCAAGCGCACCGCTGTCCCCAGAGTTGATTTCCAATTTGACATTTTTGTGTCCGAATGAAAGCGAAGCGGAAAATCTGACGGGAATACAGATTCGAAGGAATAGCCAGGGAGTCTGTATGATGGATGTGCATGCGGCGGCGCAGGAACTGAAGAAAAAGGGGGCGGCAAACGTTCTGATCACATTGGGGGATGCCGGCGCATTCTTTCAGGGCGAATCCGAGGCGTACTATTGCCCCAGTGTTCCGGACATTACAGCGGTAGATCCGACGGCGGCAGGAGATTCTTTTATTGGGGCGTTTGGCTGGAGTATCTGCTCTGGCCACGGGATAGCGGAAGCGATGAAGTTTGCAAATGAAGCCGCTGCGCTTACGGTTATGACGGTAGGTGCAATGCCCTCTCTGCCAACCCGCGATCAGGTGCAACGTTTTGTGCAGGAACGGCGGAGCGGAGGATGCGCTGAGTGAACTCGGAGGAAAGCGGATCCGGAGCGGAAGAAACTTCTATGGTAATGGTGGGACATCGATACTCCCGTGAACTTGGCAGGATGGACTTTATGCGGGAAGGGCAAAGCTTCCGAATCTGAAAGAAAGTGAGGAGACGGCTCTTATGGTAAAGGATACTTCCGTTTTGGTCTTGCTGCCGCTGAAGGAAGAGCAGCGGGAAAAATTAGAACAAGCGGCTCCATCCAGACGGTTTGTTTATCAGAGGTTGGAGACGGTTTCTCGGGAAGATGTAGCTGATGCGGAGATCATCATCGGCAATATCCCGGCAAAATTGCTGCCGGAGTGTAAAGCGCTGCGGTGGTATCAGCTTCAGACTGCAGGAGCCGATCAGGTTCTCTCCAGCCGGATGCTGCCGCCGGACGTTTGTTTGACAAATGCAAGCGGTGCATACAACCAGTCGCAGGCGGAGTTTATGCTGGGAGTGCTCTTGGCACTGCAGAAGCGGCTTATGGCATATTGGGCCAATCAGCAAAACCGGGTTTGGCGGGATGAAGGATTCGAGACGATGCTCTGCGGCAGTACGGCTGTGGTGGTTGGAATGGGTGAGATCGGAGGAACTTTGGCCGCCATGCTGGCGGGACTTGGTGTATATATCATTGGAATTACGCGTACCGGCGTATCTTCCAGAGCGGTTTCCGACGAGCTGTATCCTGCACAGCAGCTGCTGGAGCAATTGCCGAGGGGCGATATTGTGGTGTCGGTATTGCCGTCTACGCCCGATACTGTCCACCTGTTTTCGGAAAGAGAATTTTTGACCATGCGAAGAGGCGCTTTGTTTATCAATACAGGCCGAGGGAGCACAGTGGATACGCGAGCGCTGTGCAGAGCTTTGAAGAGCGGGCATCTGGGAGGCGCTGCAGTGGATGTTGTGGAGGAAGAACCGCTGCCCCCTGAGGCGGAGTTGTGGGAGATACCCAATCTTTTGATCACACCGCACATTGCAGGACATGATTTTCTGCCTTGCGTGCTGAAGAAAACGCTTGCAATTGCGGCGGAAAATTTGCGCCGCTACGAAAAAGGAGAGATCCTGAAAAACAGAGTGGATCCGATGTTGGGGTATCGGAGAAAACCGGAACAGAAACCATTGGAAGACCTCCATCAATAGAAGATTACAGGCATGTGGAAAAACCGCATCGGATTGCCATTGGAAAGGTCGGCAGAATATGGAACTTTCAAATCTGGCAAAAAGCATCAACAAATCACAGATTCGCGTTATGTATGACCGCGCACGGTTGTTGCAGGCGGACGATGTCCTGAATTTTACCGTAGGCGAGCCCGATTTTGCGACGCCGCAGGAGATCATTCAAGTTGCAAACGAATACTTGAGCAAGGGGTTCACAAAGTATACCCCCAATTCCGGTATTCAGGAATTACGGGATGCGATTGCAGAGAAATTTTCTCCGCGGATTCATCCGATTGACGCACAGACAGAAGTGATGGTTACTATGGGGGCGACGGAAGCGATTCTGGTTGCCATGCAGATTGTATTGAACCCAGGTGATGAGATCGTTGCGATTGCGCCGATGTTTGCAAGTTACATCAACCAATTTAAAATTGTGGGATGTACCCCGGTGATTGTCAACGCAACGGAAGAGAATGGGTTTGTGCCCACGGCCAGCCAGATTGAGGCGGCAATCACACCGAAAACCAAGATGCTGCTTTTAAATTCCCCCTGTAATCCGACCGGCGCGGAGATCCCTGCAGAAGAACTGGAGAGGATTGCGCAAGTTGCGATCCGGCATGACCTGGTCGTTATCTCGGATGAGGTATATAAGACCATCCGTTATCGAGATACACCCTATGTCAGCATCGCTTCCTTGCCGGGAATGGCGGAGCGTACGATTGTGGTGGACGCATTTTCCAAAGCCTATGCGATGGCGGGGTGGCGGCTGGGATTCGCAATTGGACCGCAGTGGCTGATCAGTCGAATGCCGTCGACCCATGATGTCACAGTGGCCTGTGTTAACGCACCCTTCCAATATGCCGGAGCGTATGCGCTGCGTTGCTGCGACGGTGCGGTGGAGGAAATGCGGGAAAAGTTTCGGCGGCGTAAAGACCTGATAGTTTCCGGAATCCGGGCAATTCCTGGGATGACTTGCCTTGATCCGGCGGGAACATTTTATTTGTGGGTAAATATATCATCTCTTGGAGTGAGTTCAGAAGAATTCTGCTATGATCTTCTCGAGAAAGCCCATGTTGCGATTGTGCCGGGAAACGGCTTTGGCACGAGTGGTGAAGGATATGTACGGATTACTTATGCGACAAATGAGGACAATCTCCTGCGCGGAATAGAGCGTATCGCACGGTATACAAAGTCTTTCACCTGATTTAGTTCGGATCAAATGGACGGATGTCCATTATATGATCAGGATCACAACATCAAGATTTGACAGGAGGCTCTTATGAACATGACGAAGGGCGGCATCATGCCGGCAGCAATGACCATCTGGAACGCGGACGAAAGCATCAATGTTAAGGGTCAGGAAAAGTATCTCCGGTGGCTGATCGACAATGGCGCAGACAATATTTCTGTGGTGGGATCCACTGGAGAAAATATTGCGTATACCATGGAAGAAGCAAAGCAGATGTATCAGATCGCGTGCGGTTACATTGCGGGGGAGGTTCCGGTCTACTGTGGGACTGGTCGTTATGCCACCCGGCAGACGATCGAACTGACGAAGGCGGCTGCAGAGGCCGGTGCTGATGGTGCGCTGGTGATTTTAACCTACTACATGAAGCCGCATAAGCGGGCAGTGAAGGAAAGCTTTCGCCGTTTGCACAAGGAAGTGCCGAATATTGACATCATGTCTTACAACAATCCGTGGTTTGCGGGAATTGAGATGGATGCAAACGATGTCAAAGAACTGATGGACGAGGGCGTGTGGCGGTCCATTAAATCCGCCCACGGTGATGTGAATCGGATCCATGATCTGAAGAACACCTGCGGAGACGATCTTATTGTCATGTATGGACACGACTACGCTCCTATGGAGGCGTTCTTCGGTGGTGCGGACGGATGGCTGTCCGGTCTCCCGGCGATTTTCCCGAAGTTCTGCAGGAAGTTGTTCGATGTCTGCGCAGTAGAGAAAAATGTGGATAAGGGGCGCGCCCTCTGGGCGAAGGTAAAGCCTTTTATCGACTATTTCTATACTTATTATACTGGAGATCCCCACTGGCAGGAGATTTTCAAGTATGTGCTCAAGCTGCAGGGCCTGGACTATGCCGGCTTGCCCAGAGCGCCGCTGGGGGATTTGACTGCGGAGGAAAAGAAAAAAGTGGAGAAGATCATGCAGGAGATTGCAGATATCTTATAATTGCTGCATGAATAAATTTCCCCTCTAATACTTACCGTTCGCCCCCTCTGACCTCTCCCACAAAGGCCAGAGGGGGCGCCGGTTAATTGTTTAGGAAGAAAACGAAACGGCTGGATAAGGGAAAAGACGGGCGGATACAGGACGGTATGGCTGGTGTAGTGGTAAATAAACAGACCGAGGGAGCAGAATTGATGGGGAAAATACTGGTTACATTTAGCAATTTTGAAAAAAATTGCCCGGATGCTTACCAACGCCTCAGGCGGGAAGGATTTCAGTTTCAACTTTCAGAAAATGATGTTCCCTTTTGTACGAGGAAACAGCTGATGGAATCCATTGGTGATGTGGACGTAGTGGTTGCGGGCCTGGATACATTGGATGCGGCCCTGTTTGCCGCAGCGCCTCACTTGAAGCTCGTCGCGCGCATGGGAGTCGGTTATGACAGAATTGATCTGAAGTCAGCCAAAGAGCACGGGATAGCGGTGACCAATACGCGCGGAAACAATGCGTTGGCCGTGGCAGAACAATGCCTGGGGATGATGCTGGCGGTGTATCGTAATTTGAATGATCTGGACAGGTGCCTGCACCGGGGAAGATGGGTGCGATATGTAGGCCGGGAACTGACGGGAAAAGTGGTGGGATTGGTCGGATTCGGCGATATTGCTCAACGGTTGGCGAAGTTGCTCAAGGGATTCGATGTGCAGATTTTGGCCTGCCGGAAAAGCGGATTGCCGTCTGAGCGGGCGGAGGCATTGGGGGTGACGCTGACGAGTTTGGATGTCGTGCTCCAGAACAGCGATATTGTAAGCCTTCATCTTCCGGGGGATCCCGAAAACGAGGGAATCATAGGTGCGGCTCAGCTCGCTGCAATGAAACCGGGTGCGATCCTTATCAATACCTCACGCGGGTGCCTGTTGGATAGCGGTGCGCTCTTGGCATCTATACGGGAGGGGCATCTGGCCGGAGCTGCGGTGGATGTATATCCCTCGGAGCCGCCGGATCCTTCCGATCCACTTCTCCAAGACCCCAGAATCCTATGCACGCCTCACTCCTCTTCTGAGACGGAGGAATCATATCGCAGCGGCGGCGATATGATTCTGCGCCAGATATTGGCGGTTTACGCAGGAAAGCCTCCGGAGAATTGGCTGAATCCTTAGAGAGAAAAGCGTGGAGCAGCAAGGGCGGAGATAGGAAATAGGAGGAGATCGTGTACCAATTTACATATTACGCACCAACAGAAGTGATTTTTGGGGCCGATTCGATTTTGAAAACAGAATCTCTGATAAAGAAATACGGAGGGAAAAAAGTGCTGTTGCTCTATGGCGGCGGCAGTGTGCGTTCCTCCGGCCTTCTCAATCACTTAGAGGAGATCTTAGAGGCAGAGAGCATCCCTTATGTAGAGTTGGGAGGCGTTGTGCCGAATCCACGGCTCTCTCTTGTATACAGGGGAATTGACTTGTGCAGAGAGGAGCACGTGGACTTCATTCTCGCAATCGGAGGCGGAAGCGTAATTGATTCAGCGAAAGCCATCGGCTACGGTCTTGCAAATGATGGCGATGTATGGGACTTTTACGAACATACCCGTCAAGCGAAGGCCGGATTTCCCGTAGGTGTAATTCTGACGATTGCAGCTGCGGGAAGTGAAATGAGCTGGGGTTCTGTCATAACAAAAGAGGAGGGGCAGGTTAAACGGGCCTATGATGATGATTTGGCTCGCCCGAAATTTGCGATACTGGATCCCGGGCTGACACAGTCTCTCTCAGCATACCAGACATCTTGCGGTTGTACCGATATTCTTATGCACACCATGGAACGCTATTTTACGGTCGAAAGCACGATGGAGATTACGGACAACATTGCGGAGGCCCTTATGCGGACCGTCATAAAAAATGCATTGGTACTTCAGCGGGATCCGGGGAATTATGCGGCAAGAGCAGAGCTTATGTGGGCAGGAAGTCTTTCACACAATGGACTGACCGGCTGCGGGAACGGCGGCAGCGATTTCTCTACGCATATGTTGGAACATGAAATCGGCGGTATGTTTGATGTGGCGCATGGGGCGGGTCTCTCCGCACTATGGGGAAGTTGGGCCAGGTACGTATATTTGAGTTGTCTCCCTCGCTTTGAACGTTTTGCAGTTCAAGTCATGGGGGTAGGGGCCGGATATTCTCCGGAGAAAACTGCTCTAAAAGGTATTGAAGCGGTAGAGATGTTTTTCCGAGCAATTCACATGCCTACCTCCCTCTCAGAACTGGGTGTGTTTCCGACGGAGGAGCAGCTTGCGCAACTGGCGCATATGTGCAGTATCGCCGCCGGCGGTACCATGGGAACGGCGAAGAAACTGAAGGAAGGGGACATGCTTGCCATTTATCAGATGGCAGTCCAGTGATAACTTTGCAGGCTAATGCAAGGAGGCTGCAGCTTTTGGCGTTTTGAGGCAGAAACTGCAGCGACAGGAGAAACGGCTGCTGCGGATACACTGCAGAAAACGGATTCGCAACGAGACGCGGAGGGGAGGAATCATGGACATGGATACATATACGAGAGATTGCTGCTGTTTCTTGGATGCTATAAAGGCGGATTTGGTGGATTATGTGGAAAAAGTAAATATGGATGAGATACGAGCGGCGGCGGCGATGATCATAGAGGCAGAGAGGCGGGGAAACCGAGTACATGTGTCCGGAATAGGAAAGCCAGGGCATCTTGCCGGATATATCAGTTCTTTGATGTCCTCCACAGGAACACCTACATATTTTCTTCATGGAACAGAAGCGGTGCACGGCTCGTGCGGCCAGCTGGTGCCGGGTGATGTTGTGATTTTTATTTCCAACAGCGGAGAGACGGAGGAAATGAAGGCAACCGTATTGGCTATAAAAAACAACGACTGTCATGTAATTGGAGTGTCTGGAAATCCCTTATCCTGGCTTGGACAAAATTGCGAGGTTCATCTTTTTGCAGGTGTTCCGAAAGAAGGCGGTCCCTTGAACCGCGCGCCGAGAATGTCGATTCTTGCGGAGACAATTGTACTGCAGATTTTGAGTATCTATCTCCAGAGCTATGTCAATATTTCCCCTTCGGAATATGTCAAGCGGCATCCGGGCGGTTCTCTGGGCCGGCTGCGGGCGGATGAAAAATAACAAAATGGAGGAAGGCGTATGTTGAAATCTCCCTTGGTACACCCGGAGATTTTGTCGGCACTGGCGTATTGTGGACACGGAAGCAAGGTGCTGATAGCAGATGGAAACTATCCAATTCGTGAGAAGAGCGGCGCTGCGGTGAAGGTCTATTTGGCGGTAACAATGGGAACGCCCACCGTAACGGAAATTCTCCACGCAGTTCACAGCGTTGTGGAAATTGAGAAAGCGGAGGTCATGGTTCCAGAAACAGGGGAGGAACCTCCTATCTTTGCAGAATTTCGCAAGGAACTTGGCGATGTTGAATTTACAGGTATGGATCGGCAAACGTTTTATGACGCTTGTATAGCCCAAGGTGCAGTAGTTTTGGCAATTTCTACGGGGGAACCGCGAGTATTCTCCAATATTTTGCTCACAATTGGATGCGTATCGATATAAAAACAACACGCCAGGCGGCTGATCAGGGCCGCTTGGCGTGTCGCTTTTGCCGATGCAATGCCGACAGGCAGATTTCCCGGTTCAGCCTCTCGATCACATCGTTGGTGCGGATGCGCGTCCAGTGTCTGCTGGGAAAATCGCAGTAGTCCAGCGTTTCCTCAATGCTGTCCTCCACCATCAGTGAGCTGAATAAGAAAGCGTATGTCCACATTGAAGATTGGCGGAACCGTCCTTTGCAAGGTGGACGATATCCGTACGTCTATGTGGATGGAATCTATCTGCGCCGCAATTGGGGTGGAGAATTTGAAAATGTAGCCATTCTTGTGGCAATTGCGGTCAATGAGGACGGATATCGTGAGGTTTTGGGCGCCGCTGAGGGTATGAAGGAGGACAAGGCCAGCTGGGTCAGCTTCTTTCAATGGCTCCGCGGGCGTGGCCTTGACGGAGTGAAACTCATTGTTGGCGACAAGTGCCTTGGTATGCTGGAGGCTATAGGAGAAGTATTTCCTGAAGCCAAGTACCAGCGGTGTACCGTCCACTTTTACCGCAATGTGTTCTCTGTCACACCTCGCTCCAAGGGAAAGCTGGTTGCTAAGATGCTTAAGGCGATCCACGCTCAGGAGAGCAAGAAAGCAGCCCGAGAAAAGGCTAAGGCGGTGGTGGAGGAACTGCGCTCCATGAAGCTGAAAGAGGCCGCCAAGAAGGTAGAGGATGGTATAGAAGAGACTCTTACCTACTGCGATTTTCCCAGTGAGCACTGGACCCGTATCCGCACCAACAATGTCATTGAGAGGCTGAACCGGGAAATCCGCCGCCGCACCCGTGTGGTGGGCAGTTTTCCGGACGGCAACTCTGCTCTCATGCTGGTCTGTGCCCGGCTGCGCCATGTGGCCGGCACCCAGTGGGGCAACAAGAAGTACATGAACATGAAGCATCTGGAGGCGACACTTGAGGACACCTCCATTGCTGGCTGACTTCATTCATCCCAGAGGCTGCAAACTAAAGTGCGAAAAATTCTTGACACGACCGGAAGATGTGCTGTGCTCAGAAGCCGTAAAAACAGGGCTTGCCGATCAAGAGGGGCGGTTGACCGGCGGGGGAAAACATGGTACCCTGTGGTTGAAGAACACGGCCCTGTGCCGGAAAGGAGCGCGTGATGACATACGAGGAGATGTTTACCAAAGCGAAAGCTCTGCTGGCGGACGCAGACGCCAGCAGTATTCAGGGTCACCTGGCCTATCAGTTCAATATCACTGGGGAGGCCCACGGTGCCTTCTATCTGGAGGTTCGCGACGGCGTTTTGTCCATAGAACCCTTTACTTATCACGACAGGGATGTCCTTTTTACCTGTTCGGCGGAAACCTTGTTCAAAATTGCCGCCGGCAAAACGGACCCGGTGGGAGCAGTTCTGCTGGGAAAGATGAAGGTGGAAGGAAATATTGACAAGGCGCTGATGCTGAAGGAACTGATCGTCAGACGGTGAGACTTGTCGGACCGGAAAGGGAGAGGGGGACGCCCCCTCTCCCTTCCTGTTTGCCAAATCGCCGGGATTTTGTTCGTTGCCGTTTGAAACGGACCATGGTATACTCTATTTGCATGAAGAGAGCAGGAGAAAAATTTTCTGATAGGTGGAGAGATTGGCATGGTAAAGATTTTTCTGGTAGAGGACGAGAGCACGATTCGGGAGATGCTGCGGGACTCTGTGCCCTGGAAGCAGCACGGCTTTGACTTTGTGGGCGAGGCCGGGGACGGGGAGATGGCCCTGCCTATGCTCCGCCAGCAGAAGCCCGATGTGCTTATCACCGATATCCGCATGCCGTTTATGGACGGCCTGGAGCTGAGCAAACAGGTCCTGCGGGAATTTCCCAAAATGAAGATCGTCATCCTCTCCGGCTATGACGATTTCGAATACGCCCGCCAGGCCATCGGCATCGGTGTGGAGCGCTACCTCCTCAAACCCATTACGAAAAGTGCGCTGCTGGACGCTCTGGGGGAGATCAAGGAGAAGATCGAGGCGGAACAGGCCCAGCAGACCTATCTGGAGCGGTTTCGCCAGGAGACCCAGGAGTATGAGCAATATACCCGCCGCCGCTTTCTGGAGCAGGTGATGGAGGGGCGGCTCACCGTCCACCAGATCTACAACCGGGCGGAGGAGATGGGGATCGATCTGGTGGCGGAGAGCTACGCCATCGCACTCTTTTCCCTGCCCCAGGAGGGGGACGGTCAGGCGCCCTCCCGCGCCTCCGAGGCCCGGGAGGCCATCATGGAATTCTTTCTCAAGTATCCGGAGTATCTGATTTCCCGGTGGAACCTGAACACCTACATGGTGCTGGTGAAGGGCCCCGCCCACCGCATGGAACAGGATTGCCAGCGCTGTGTGGACTTCGTCCGCCGCCAGTTTGAAGCCATGGGCGCCGAGCAGGACTGGCACATTGCCATGGGGGCCCCCACCGCCCGCCTCAGTACCCTGGCCGACAGCTACCGGGAGGTGTCCCGGCTGTGGGCCTACCGCCATATCCTGCCCCACCGCCACATCCTCACTGCCAGAACGGTGGACTTTCTGGCGGGCACCGGCGGCAACAGCGGATTGGACCAGCTGGATCCGGAGAAGGTGGCCCCCGGCATCCTCCGCAGCGTCCTCCACAGCGGCGAGATCGCGGAGCTGCCCAGCTTTGTGGAGCAGTATGTGCTGAATGTGGAGGAGGCGTTGGACTCCAACGCCTTCTGCCAGTTCCTCATGCTGAGTGTCCGCTTCTCGGCGGCCAGCTTTCTCCAGAAGCTGGACATCCCCCAGGGGGAGCTGCTGGACCGGCTGTCCTGTTCCTCCATGATCGGCCGCACGGTGAGCCAGAGCGAGCTGCGGGACTACATCTATGAGGTGCTCCGCCAGGCCATGGAGCTGCGGGACAACGCCTCCACCAAGCAGGGGCGGAGCCTTCTCAAGAAGGCTGCCGCCTACATCGACCAGCACTACACCGAGGAGAAGCTGTCCCTCAACCAGGTGGCCCAGGACATCAACATCAGCGCCAACTACCTCTCCGCCATCTTCAGTCAGGAGCTGGGGAAGACCTTCACCGAGTATGTCACCGGAAAGCGGATGGAACTGGCCCGGGAGCTGCTGCGGACCACGGACAAGCGTTCCGGCGAGGTGGCCTTTGCCGTGGGCTACCGGGATCCCCACTACTTCAGCTTCCTCTTCAAGAAGACCCAGGGCTGCACGCCCAAGGAGTACCGCGCGGGAGGGAAGGCCCAGTGAAGCTGCCGAAACTGTCCGTCCCCTCCGGACCCACCACCATCCGCAGCCAGATGAGCCGCCTGGTGCTGGCGGTCTGCATCCCGCTGGTGATCATTCTGGTGGTGATGCTGTCCCTGATGGTGGTCCACACCCAGCTATACACCGATCTCCTCCACAACGTGACCACCGCTTCGGAGTTCAATCAGGACTTCAAGTCCAACATCGACCTGAAGATGTACTACTACGTCACCGGCAGCCAGTACTCCGAGGGCCTGCCCATTGAGGAGGTCCAGGACGCCCAGCGCCTGGCCCGGGACCTGCTGGATACCACCACCAACCGGGAGAGCCGCCTGGCCATTGCCAGCGTGCTGGACCTGTGCCAGAATCTGGAGGAGAAAATCTACCAGATCCGGGATACCCAGGACTATGACGAGCGGCAAAGCCAGCTGGAGAACAACATCAACGTCCTCACCGCTCTTATCCAGGAGTTTATGTACGACTACCTCTATAACGAGGCGGTGCAGCTGGACACCCTGCAAAACCAGATGAACCAGCGGCTTTTCACGGAGCTGGTGCTGGTGTTTTTGGTGACGGCGGGGTTGGTGCTGATGATGACCCGGTACGCCGTGGCTCTGGGCCGGTCCATTACTCAGCCGGTCATCGACCTGTGCGCCCGAGTGGAGGAGCTGGGGGGCGGCGACCTTACGCCGCGGGAGCCGGTGAAAGCGGATGAGTACGAGATTCTCACCCTCAGCCAGGGCTTTGAACAGATGGCGGGGCGGCTGAAGGACCTGCTGGCGGAGACCACTCAGAAGCAGGAGTCCCTCCGGAAGATGGAGCTGGCCCTGCTCCAGTCCCAGATCAACCCCCATTTCCTGTACAACACCATGGACACCATCATCTGGCTCGTTGAGGCGGGGAAGAACCGGGAGGCCACGGAGATGATCTCCAATCTCTCCAACTTCTTCCGTTTCTCCCTCAGCAAAGGGAAGGACGTGATCACTCTGGCGGAGGAGGGGGAGCAGGTCCTCAGCTACCTGCGGATCCAGCAGGCCCGGTACCGGGATATCCTCCAGTACACCATGGAGCTTCCCGAAGCGCTGCGGCGGACCACTTTGCCCAAGCTGACCCTGCAGCCTCTGGTGGAGAACGCCCTCTACCACGGCATCAAGATGAAGCGTGGGATGGGGCACATTGCCATTCTGGCCCGGCGGGAGGAGGATGTGGTGGTGCTCCAGGTCACCGACGATGGAGCCGGTATTCCGCCGGCGCGGCTGGAGGAGCTGCGGCGGGCCATGGAGGAGGGGGACCGGGTGGGCTTCGGCCTGGCCACGGTCCACGAGCGGCTGCGGCTGCTGTTCGGGGCCCCCTACGGTTTGGAGATTCACAGCGAGGAGGGGGTGGGCACCACGGTGTGCGCCCGGGTTCCCTGGCGGGGAGAGGAGGAGACGGTATGAGACGAGGCGGAGCGGTTCTGCTGGCCCTGGTGCTGGCGGGACTTGTCCTGTGGGTCCCAGGCTGCCGGCAGCAGGAGACTCCGGCGGAGGATGAGGACCTGATCGTAGTGGGGGTGTCCCAGGTGGGGGCGGAGTCGGACTGGCGGGTGGCCTGCTCCGAGTCCATGAAAGAGGTGTTCTCACAGGAGAACGGCTACCGCCTCCTCTTTGAGGACGCCCAGCAGAAGCAGGAGAACCAGATTCTGGCCATCCGGAAGTTCATCCAGCTGGGGGTGGACTACATCGTGCTGCTGCCCATCGTGGAGGAGGGCTGGGAGTCGGTGCTGCTGGAGGCGGAGGAAGCTGGGATTCCGGTGATCGTGGTGGACCGGGCGGTGGATGTGCCGTCGGAATTGTATGAGACTCGGGTAGGCTCCGACTTTCTGGCGGAGGGAGAGATGGCGGCGGCGTGGCTGGAGGAGCGGTTTGCCGGCCAGTCCCAGGTGTCGGTGATCCACATCCAGGGGACCCCCGGCTCCACTGCTCAGGTGGGCCGGACGGCGGCCCTGGAGGCGGCGTTGGGGCGCAACTGGAACTGGACGCTGCTGGCGCAGATGGATGGGGATTTCACCCAGGCCAAGTCCTATGAGGTGATGGTGAATTTCCTGGAGGAGCACCACAGTCCGCCCATCGATCTGGTGTACTGTGAGAACGACAACGAGGCCTTCGGCACCATTCAGGCCCTGGAGGAATATGGCTACGTCTGCGGAGCGGGCGGGGTGACGGTGGTGTGCTTCGACGCCACCCGCAACGGCCTTCGCTGGTGTATGGAGGGGCGGATTTCCCTGGTGGTGGAGTGCGACCCGCTGCTGGGGCCTTTGACGGAGCAGGTCATCCAGAAGCTGGAGGCCGGGGAGACGCTGAAGAAGGAGTACAACACCGCCCAGCGGTGCTTTACCCCTCAGGAGCTCACTGAGGAGTTTATCGCCCAGCGGGCGTACTGAGGAATGGAAAGGGGGGCGCTGCCCCCCCTTTTTCCATATTCCACGGTAAAAATAAAAAACCGCCCCCGAAAGGGGGCGGTCAGTCCGCCGGACTGGAAGAGATCCGCCGCGGGCGATCCCCGCAACTGGCTTTTTCAGCCGCTTTCCCGCTGGATGAGGGTCCAGGGGAGGGCCAGGGAGCCTCCCCCGCCGCCCTGCAGAAGCCGCAGCAGATGCTCCGCCGCCACTCGGCCGATGCGGTTGGGCCGGTGGCCCAGAGAGGTGATGTGGACGGGGCTGATTTGGCTATAGTAGCTGTCGTCAAAGCTCACCACCGCTACCTCCTCCGGCACCTTCCGCCCCATGGCCGTCAGCTCCCGGATAAGATAAAAGGCAATCTCGTCGTTGTAGCACACCACCGCCGTGGCCCCGTTGAGCCGGTCGGAGAGGAAGCGGCGCAGCAGGGAGGGGTTCTGCCGTTCCACAATTTCCGCCCGGTCCTCCGTGTCGTACCACCAGAACCGCCGGTCGTGGATCTCCGCTCCCCGGTCCCGCAGCGCCGAGATGCAGCCGTGATACCGCTCATGCCCCTGGAGGTCGTCGCTTTTGAACACGCCGGCAATCTGCCGGTGGCCCCGCTCCAAAAGGTAGGCCACCAGCTGGTAGCCTCCGCCGTAGTTGTCGTCGCAGACACAGGGGATGTCCGGCAGATTGGAGTAGGCGGCGTGGAGAAAGACGATGGGGTGGTTGTTCCGAAGCAGCTTTTGATACAGGTCCGAGTTGGGATTGGGCAGAGCCGTCTTGGACCCCTCCACCAGAATGCCGTCCACCGGATTGGCCAGAAGATTCTGCAAAATCTCCCGCTCCCGGCTCACCTGGTTCTCCGTGGCATAAATGGAGGTGGCAAAGCCGTGCTGGGAAAAGACACTCTGGGCATCGTGGAGGATCGTGGGAAAGATGTACTCATCAAAGAACGAGGTGATAATGGTGATCTGATGGCGGGTGGCCTGTGCCGCGCCGATGGCGTAGGAGCCGCTGCCCTGTCGCTTCTCAATCAGCCGCTCGTCGGCCAGAAGCTGCAGGGCGTGACGCACAGTCTGCCGGCTTACCTGATAGCGGGCGGACAGCTCCTGCTCCGTGGGAAGCTTCTCCCCACAGTGCCCGTCCACATGATCCCGCCGCAAGATCTCCGCCAGCTGCTGATATTTGGATGCCATTGCGGTCCCTCCCATTCTTCTCCGTTAAAAAGTTGTTTTCTTTATTATACCAGAAGCGTGCAAGTTTCCACAGGAAGAATAGTTGACTTTTTTACTGGGTTTTCCGGGAATCTGAGAGGAATAACCAACTGCGGCCCCAACGGAATTTGGCAAATTGACGAAATCCCGCGGCTTTTTTCCGCTATAATTCAGAAAAACCCACGTTTTTTTTTGAGTACCGGCAAAATGACCAGGAGCAAATTTTTTTCAGTTGCCTGCGAAATTTGCAAATTCAAGAAAAATGTCTGCACTTATAATAAAATATCAAACCGATTTCTAAAAATAATCAACCTTTTTTTGAAACTCATCTTGATGATAACAGAAATACAAAAAATTTGTATTGTGCGCTGATACAAATTTGTGTTTTTTATACAATGTTGTATTGACTTTGCAGCAAAAACGGAGTTTAATGTGAGGGAAGAACTCCCCGACGGCCCGGCCAGGCCGGAAGCGGTGCGCTTCAAGGGGAGAAATCGATCAGAAAAGGAGATTACCATGAAGAAGTTATTGAGCATTGTTCTGGCCCTTGTGATGGTGCTGGCCCTGGTGGCCTGCGGCAACACCAGCACCAACAACGGCGGCGCTGCCAACAATGGCGGCGGCGCTGCCAACAATGGCGGCGGCACCACCAACAACGGCGGCAGCAGCGATACGGAGCAGCCCGGCGCCGGCAAGACCGTCGGTATCGCTATGCCCACCCAGTCTTCTGAGCGCTGGATCAACGACGGCGCCAACATGAAGGCCCAGCTGGAGGCCCTCGGCTACGAGGTGGTCCTGCAGTACGCTGAGGATGACGTGCAGATGCAGGTCTCCCAGATTGAGAACATGGTGGCCCAGATGGTGGACTGCCTGGTCATCGCCGCTGTTGACTCCGGCGCCCTGACCGCTGTGGAGGCCCAGGCCAAGGCCGCCGGCATCCCCATCATCGCCTATGACCGTCTGCTGATGGACACCGACGCTGTTTCCTACTACGCTTCCTTCGATAACAAGGGCGTGGGCACCGCCATCGCCAACTACATCGTTGAGGCCAAGGATCTGGAGAACGCCGAGGCCAACGGCGAGAGCTACACCATCGAGTTCTTCATGGGCTCTCCCGACGACAACAACGCCGTGCTGCTCCACCAGGGCATCATGGAAGTCCTGCAGCCCTACCTGGACAGCGGCGTTCTGGTCTGCAAGACCGGCCGTACCTCCTTTGATGAGACCTGCATCCTGCGCTGGAGCCAGGAGACCGCTCAGCAGTGGTGCGAGAACTACCTCTCCGGCTTCTATGCCGACGAGGATCTGGACATCGTCTGCTCCGCCTTTGACGGCTTCGCCTACGGCTGCCGCTCCGCTCTGGAGGCTGCCGGCTACACCGACGCCAACTGGCCCCTCATCACCGGCCAGGACGCCGAGCTCATGGCTGTGAAGAACATCATCTCCGGCAAGCAGACCATGTCCATCTACAAGGACACCCGCCTGCTGGCTGAGAAGTGCGTGACCATGATCAACGCCGTGATCAACAACACCGAGCCCGAGATTAACGATACCACTACTTACGACAACAACGTCCTGGTGGTGCCCTCCTACCTGTGCACCCCCGTGGCTGTTGACGCCAACAACTATGAGGAGCTGCTGATCGACGGCGGCTACTACACCGCTGAGCAGCTGGCTGAGTAATCTCAACCATACCGGAAGACCTGCGCGCAACAAACGGAGGGCGGCGGCGTTCGCCGCCGCCCTCTTTCTCCTCAGTCCGCCGTCCAAGGCGCACGAGGAGGATTGAGGAGTTTAGATGAAGGAGTTGAAAGAATGGCAGAGTATATCCTGGAAATGAACCATATCGTCAAGGCGTTCTCCGGCGTGCGGGCCCTGGACGATGTGAATTTCAAGGTCCGGCAGGGCGAGATCATGGCCATCTGCGGGGAGAACGGCGCCGGTAAGTCCACGCTGATGAACGTCCTCTCCGGCGTGTACCCCTACGGCGAATATACCGGCGACATCGTCTACAAAGGCGAGGTCTGCAAGTTCCACAACATTCGCGAGAGCGAGAGAAAGGGCATCGTCATCATCCACCAGGAGCTGGCGCTGAGTCCCTATCTGTCCATCGCGGAAAACGTATTTATCGGCAACGAGCGCAAGCACGGCGGCATGATCGACTGGACCGAGACCCGCCGGGCGGCCCAGGAGCTTCTGGCCCGGGTGGGTCTGGAGCACGAGAATGTGAACGTCCCTGTCAACAGCCTGGGCGTGGGCAAGCAGCAGCTGATCGAGATCGCCAAGGCCCTGGGCAAGAAGGCGGACCTCCTCATTCTGGACGAGCCCACCGCCGCTCTGAACGACAAGGAGAGCCAGCAGCTGCTGGACCTGATGCTCCAGCTGAAGGCCCAGGGCATGACCTGCATCATCATTTCCCACAAGCTCAACGAGATCAGCTATGTGGCGGATTCCATCACCATCATCCGCGACGGCCACACCATCGAGACCTTGCAGAAGGGCGTGGACGACTTCTCCGAGGAGCGGATCATCAAGGGCATGGTGGGCCGCGAGCTGACCAACCGCTATCCCAAACGTGAAGACTGCAAGATCGGCGACGTGATCTTCGAGGTGAAGAACTGGAACGTGTTCCACCCCGACGACGCCAACCGCCAGGTTTTGAAAAATATCAACCTCCAGGTCCGCGCCGGCGAAGTGGTGGGCCTGGCGGGCCTCATGGGCGCCGGACGGACGGAGCTGGCCATGAGCATCTTCGGCCGCACCTATGGCCAGAAGATCTCCGGCGAGGTCTACATCAACGGCAAGAAGGTGGAGATCAAGAACGTCCAGGACGCCATCAACAACAAGCTGGCCTATGTGTCTGAGGATCGGAAGACCTACGGCCTGGTCCTCATCGACAGCATCAAGTTCAACATGACCCTCTCCGCCCTGCGCAAGTTCTTCTCCCGCAAGGGCGTGGTGGACCAGAACAAGGAGGCGGTGAAGGCGGAGGAGTACCGCCACCGCATCAACGTGAAGACCACCACCGTGGAGCAGGCGGTGGGCTCCCTCTCCGGCGGCAACCAGCAGAAGGTGGTGCTGGCCAAGTGGATGCTCACCGAGCCGGACGTGCTGATCTTGGATGAGCCCACCCGCGGCATCGACGTGGGCGCCAAGTACGAGATCTACTGCGTCATCAACGAGCTGGCCAAGGCCGGCAAGGCTGTGATCATCATCTCCTCCGAAATGCCGGAGATCATCGGTACCTGCGACCGCACCTACATCCTCAACGAGGGCGAGATCGCCGGGGAGCTGTCCAGCGGCGCGATCACCCAGGAAGCCATCATGGGCGCCATCATGGCCCACAACAGAAAGGGAGAAGTGTAATGGAAAATACCACTGTGAAAACCGTGGCTCAGAAGAAGGTCAATCTGAGCATGAAGCAGTACGGCATGGTGCTGGCCCTCATCGCCGTGTACCTGATCTTCGCCGTCATCACCGGGGGCAAGAACCTGGCCCCCATGACCGTCAACAACATCATCATGCAGAACGGCTACGTCATCATCCTGGCCGTCGGCATGCTGCTGTGCGTCCTGACCGGTAACGTGGACCTGGGCGTCGGCTCCGTGGTGGCCACCTGCGGCGCCGTGGCCGGCACCCTGATCGTCGACTTCGGCGTCAGCTCCCCCCTGGCCATGCTGGCCTCCCTGGCGGTGGGCGCTCTCTTCGGCGCCTTCGTGGGCTTCTTCGTGTCCAAGCTGGAGATCCCCCCCTTCATCGTCACTCTGGCTACCATGCTGATGGGCCGCGGCCTCTGCTACGTCATCCTCCAGGCCCAGACCAAGGGCCCTCTGCCCGCCGACTACATCTGGGTCAGCACCGGCTTCCTTCCCACCATCAAGCTGGGCGTTGCCGCTGACGGCACCGGCGGTGTGGACCTGATCTGCCTGCTGGTGGCCGCCGTCATCGCCGTCCTGGTGGTGCTCAGCGACGTCCGCTCTGTGGCTGTGGCCAAGAAGAACGGCCTGCCCACCGTCCACACCTGGCAGCTGGCGGTGAAGGACATCGTTATCATCGGCATCGAGGGCTTCTTCTTCTACAAGCTGGGCAAGTACAACGGCATCCCCATCCTGCTGATCCTGGTGGCCGTGGTGGTGGGCATCTACCACTTCATCACCACCCAGACCGTGGCCGGCCGTCAGATCTACGCCATGGGCGGCAACGCCAAGGCGGCCCGCCTCAGCGGCATCAACACGCAGAAGGTGTTCTTCTGGGTCTACGCCAACATGGGCCTCCTCTGCGGCCTTGCCGGTATCGTCCTGTCCGCCCGTAACGCCTCCGCCACCCCCAAGGCTGGCGACGGCTTTGAGATGGACGCCATCGCCTCCTGCTACATCGGCGGCGCCGCCACCTCCGGCGGCGTGGGCACCATCATCGGCGCGGTGGTCGGCGCCTTCATCATGGGCATCCTGAACATCGGCATGTCCCTGGCCGGCTTCGACACCAACGTCCAGAAAATCGTCAAGGGCGCGGTGCTGCTGGGCGCTGTGACCATCGACCTGGTGAGCAAGCGCAAGAAGGGCTAAACAAGTCGACACAAGACCCCGGAAGGAGAATCGTGCATGGGGAAATTTTTCGGCAGGCAGGTGACCCAGGTGACGCTGCTCCTGCGGCTGGTGTGCGGCGGATACCTGTTGTATCTGGCGTGGGGGCTGCGGGAGGCCGTGTTCGGCCCGGAGCGGCAGCTGGGATTCATTTTGGCGGCGGCGGTGTTCGCCGTGGTGGGCCTGCTCCTGTGCGGATTCTCCCTCCGGGGTCTCATTCGCCGGGAGTATGAGAACTCCGATCCGGAAGGAGAGGAGGAGGGCTCCCAGGACGAGGAAACTGATTCTGAGAAATAAGGGAGGACCCCTGAGGATGGAAGAGACAAGGAAACAAACCATTGCAGCGGGCGGCGCCTTTTTGGGCATTGAGATGGGCTCCACCCGCATCAAGGCGGTGCTCATTGACAAGGATGGCACCCCCCTGGCCTCCGGCGGCCACAATTGGGAGAACCGCCTGGAGGATGGAATCTGGACCTATACCCTGGAGGACGTATGGACCGGCCTCCAGGATGCCTACGCCAAGATGGCCGCCGATGTACAGAAGCAGTACGGCGTGACCGTCACCAAGCTGGCGGGTATGGGCTTCTCCGCCATGATGCACGGCTATATGGCCTTTGACGGGCAGGGGGAGCTGCTGGTCCCCTTCCGCACCTGGCGCAACACCAACACCCAGCAGGCTGCCGAGGAACTGACGGAACTGCTGCAGTTCAACATTCCCCAGCGCTGGAGCGTGGCCCATCTCTATCAGGCCATCCTGAACGGCGAGGCCCACGTGCCCCAGGTCCGCTTTTTCACCACTCTCGCAGGCTATGTCCACTGGAAGCTCACCGGGGAGAAGGTGCTGGGCATCGGCGACGCCTCCGGCATGTTCCCCATCGACAGCACCGTCAACGACTACGACAGCGCCATGCTGGACGCCTTCGATCAGAAGGTGGCCTCCTACGGCTTCCCCTGGAAGATCCGGGACCTGCTGCCCAAGGTGCTGCTGGCCGGTGAGGACGCGGGCAAGCTGACGGCGGAGGGCGCCAAGCTCCTGGATCCCACCGGGACGCTGGAGGCCGGCGCGCCTGTCTGTCCCCCCGAGGGCGACGCGGGCACCGGCATGGCCGCCACCAACTCCGTGGCCGCCCGGACCGGCAACGTGTCCGCCGGTACCAGCGTGTTTGCCATGATTGTGCTGGAGAAGGCCCTCAGCCGCTACTACACCGAGATCGACATGGTGACCACCCCCACCGGCAAGCCGGTGGCCATGGTCCACTGCAACAACTGCTGCCCGGACATCGACGCCTGGGTGGGCCTGTTCCGTCAGTTTGCCGACGCGGCAGGGCTGGAGATCTCCACCCCCAAGCTCTATGACCTGCTTTACGCCCAGGCTCTCCAGGGCGACGCCGACTGCGGCGGCCTTGTCAGCTACAACTACTTCTCCGGCGAGCCCATTACCGAGCTCAGTGAGGGCCGTCCCCTCTTTGCCCGGATGCCGGACAGCAAGCTGACGCTGCCCAACTTCATGCGCACCCACCTGCTGTCCTCCCTGGCCACGCTGAAGATCGGCATGGACCTGCTCTTTGAAAACGAGCACGTCCAGCTGGACCGGCTGCTGGGCCACGGCGGCCTCTTCAAGACCAAGGAGGCCGGCCTCACCGCCATGACCGCCGCCGCCGCCGTCCCCGTCAGTGTGATGGAGACTGCCGGTGAGGGCGGCGCCTGGGGCATCGCCCTGTTGGCGGCCTACATGGTGGAGAAGGCGGAGGGGGAGACCCTGGAGGCCTGGCTGGACAGCCGCATTTTCGCCGGTCAGAAGGTGGAGACCATGGCCCCGGTGCAAAAGGATGTGGACGGCTTCGCCGCCTTCCTCAAGACCTATCGCCAGGGCCTGGCCGCCGAGCGGGCCGCCGTGGAGTCCCTGCGGTAATCCACAAAAATCAGTGAAGAAAACGAGGTAGATTCCCTATGAATATGAAGGACAGAGAGTTTTGGTTTGTGGTCGGCAGCCAGTTTTTGTACGGCCCTGAGGTCCTGGAGACCGTGGCCGCCCGGGCCGCCGAGATGGTGGAGAAGATGAACGCCTCCGGCAACCTGCCCTGCAAGCTGGTGTACAAGGTCACCGCCAAGACCAATAAGGAGATTGCCGACGTGGCCAAGGAGGCCAACTACGACGACAAGTGCTGCGGCGTCATCACCTGGTGCCACACCTTCTCCCCCTCCAAGATGTGGATCAACGGCTTTGTGAACCTGCAGAAGCCCTACTGCCACTTTGCCACCCAGTACAACCGTGAGATCCCCAACGAGGAGATCGACATGGACTTCATGAACCTCAACCAGGCCGCCCACGGCGACCGGGAGCACGGCTTCATCGCTGCCCGGCTGCGGATGCCCCGGAAGGTCATCGCCGGCTACTGGCAGGATGAGGACGTTCAGAAGCGTCTGGGCGACTGGATGAAGGCCGCCGTGGGCGTGGCCGTCAGCAAGGAGCTGAAGGTCATGCGCTTTGGCGACAACATGCGGGAGGTGGCCGTCACCGAGGGCGACAAGGTGGAGGTCCAGGCCAAGCTGGGCTGGCAGGTGAACACCTGGCCTGTGGGCCAGCTGGTGGAGACCATGAACGCCGTCACCGAGGAAGAGATCGACGCTCTGATGGCCGTCTACAAGGAGAGCTATGACTTCGCCACCGACGACATGGAGACCGTCCGCTATCAGGCCCGGGAAGAGATCGCCATGAAGAAGATGATGGATGCCGAGGGCTGCACCGCCTTCGCCAACACCTTCCAGGATCTCTACGGCATGAAGCAGCTGCCCGGTCTCGCCAGTCAGCACCTGATGGCCCAGGGCTACGGTTACGGCGGCGAGGGCGACTGGAAGGTGGCCGCCATGACCACCATTATGAAGGCCATGGGCGAGGGCGGCAACGGCGCCTCCGCCTTCATGGAGGACTACACCTATCACCTGGTGAAGGGCCAGGAGTATAGCCTGGGCGCCCACATGCTGGAGGTCTGCCCCTCCGTGGCCGCCGCCCGGCCCCGGATCGAGGTCCATCCTCTGGGCATCGGCGACCGGGAGGACCCCGCCCGTCTGGTGTTTGAGGGCAAGGCCGGCGACGCCATCGTGGTGAGCCTCATCGACATGGGCGGCCGCCTGCGCCTCATCTGCCAGGACATCCACTGCGTCAAGCCCATCATGCCCATGCCCAACCTGCCGGTGGCCCGGGTGATGTGGCAGGCGGAGCCCAGCCTCACCACCGGCGTGGAGTGCTGGATCACCGCCGGCGGCGCCCACCACACCGTCCTCAGCTACGACGTCACCGCCGAGCAGATGAAGGACTGGGCCAACATGCTGGGCATCGAGTTTGTCCACATCGGCAAGGACACCACCGTGGAGGGCCTGGAGCAGCAGCTGTTCCTCAACGATCTGGCCTGGAAGCTGAAGTAAGAGAACCCCGAAAAAACAGGAGAGGGGCGCAGGGAGCCTCCCTGCGCCCCTCCAATTTTGAAAAGGAGCGTTCGGTTATGCTGGAAAAACTGAAGCAGGATGTGCTGGAGGCCAACCTCCTCCTGCCCAAATACGGCCTCATCACCTTCACCTGGGGCAACGTGTCCGGGGTGGACCGGGAGAAGGGACTCATGGTCATCAAGCCCAGCGGCGTACCCTATGACGGTATGACCGCCGAGGACATGGTGGTGCTGGATATCGCCACCGGGGAGAAGGTGGAGGGCAAGTGGAAGCCCTCCAGCGACACTCCCACCCACCTGGCTCTGTACCGGGCCTTCCCTGCCATGGGCGGTATTGTCCACACCCACAGCCGCTGGGCCACCACTTTCGCCCAGGCCGGTCGGGGCATCCCTGCCATGGGCACCACCCAGGGGGACTACTTCTACGGGGAGATCCCCTGCACCCGGAAGATGACCCCCGAGGAGATCGGCGGCGAGTACGAGCTGGAGACCGGCAACGTGATCATCGAGACCTTCAAGGGTATCGACCCCATGACCATCCCCGCCGTTCTGGTCCACAGCCACGGACCCTTCACCTGGGGCGTGGATGCCCACGACGCCGTCCACAACGCGGTGGTGCTGGAGGAAGTGGCCTTTATGGACTGGCACGCCATGATGCTGGAGCCCGGCAAGGGCCCCATGCAGCAGGAGCTTTTGAACAAGCACTATCTGCGCAAGCACGGTCCCGGTGCCTACTACGGCCAGGGCTGAGAAAAAGCCGCTGCGGAACTTTCCGTTCCGCAGCGGCTTCGGTCTGTCGAAAAAGTGGCTGTGCCACTTTTTCGACAGAGACACAGCCCGCCGCGCGCAGGATTTGTCCGCTTGTAGCGGACAAATCCCACACTTGCGGGCTGCAAAGTATTTTCTCCGACGCACATGTCGCCGGAGAAAATGGGTTTGACTGGATTTGCGCCATTCGGCGCAAACTCTGCGAGGCTTTTTCGACAAGCTCAGGCCGCTAAGGAACTTTCCGTTCCGCAGCGGCTTTTTTGTTTCGGGAAGCGGGGAGTCAGCGGCGCGGTTTGCCGTAACAGGAGAAGCGGTTTTTCCCCCGGGCGCTGCTCTCCTGGAGAGCCTGCTCCGCCTCCTGAAGAGACTGGTCGAACCGAAAGACTCCCCGAGACACGGCAGTGATGCCGATGTTGCAGGACAGGGGCTGGGGCTCCGCCTGGAGGAGGGTCAGCAGCCTGCGCAGCCGCTCCTCCAAGACCTCCTTTTGCAGGGCACCCCGCAGGAAGACCAGAAAGCGGTCATCCTCCCACCGGCTGATCAGATCCTCCTGGCGGAAAACGGTGGCCAGCAGCTGCTCCATTTTCTGGAGTTCCTCCGGAGACGACTGGTTGTCCTCCCCGGAGCCGTTCAGGGCGATCAGCAGCAGCATGCCGCAGACCTCCGTCTCACCCTCCTCCGCGCAGCGGGTGATCTCCCGGGTCAAGGTCTCACGGTTGCACACACAGACGGGCAGCGCCCTGCGGGCGGCCTCCTCCGAGGCGAACTCCCGCTCCTTTTCCGCGTTGATGTCCTTGAGGTAGATCAGAGCATAGGCGCTGCGGGTGATGTCCTCCCGGAAGAGGTAGATGGTCAGCTCCACCCAGTGCAGCACACCCTGCACCGGCCGCTGGTAGCAGAAGCGGGTGCTGCTCTGGCCCCGGTCCAGCATGGCGTTCCAGACCGCAGGATCCCGGTAGCTGTGCAGAAGGTCCAGATCCCGCTTGGGCAGAATGCGTTGCAGCTGTTGCTCTAAAACCTCCAAGAAGTGGAGCGCGCTGCGGTGGGGGTCCGGGGCGTAGATCTTCCAGAGACCGCCCACCGACCGCAGCTGCCCGCTCTCCAGATCCATCTCCGCGTAGGCGATGGACTCCGAGAGGAGAACCTGGTAGAACTTGCGCATCCGCATGTACTCCAGCTCCATCATCCGGTCCGAGCTTACGGGCTCCAGCACCACGATGGCGGAGTCCTGATCCCGGGGCTCCTTGCTCAGATGCTGGGAGATGAGCTTGAACCACTCGTAGGTGCCGTTTTTCGACTTCATCAACAGCTCCAGCTGCACGGGGGCCTCCTTGCTGCGCAGCTGAGAGAAGATGCCGCGGAACTCCATCACGAAATGGGGGTGGACTGTCTCGTCCTCGATCCAGCACTGGGGGAAGTCGGTTTCCCGCACCGCGTCGCCGGAGAGGAGGGCACGGCCTGTGTGGAAGAAGATGGTGTGGGCCTTTTCGTGGTATTCAAAGACGTCCCTGGCACAGATGTCGGGGGCAAAGCGGGGGCGGTCCAGGTCGTTGATGATCCGGTGATAGCCCTCCAGACAGATCATCCCGTCCTCGTCGGCCACCCGAATGCCGGTGCAGCGTACCAGCACCTCCCCACGCTGGGGGTGGAGCCAGGTGTACTCCAGCTGGACGGGGCGGCTGGTCTGGATCATGCTTTCCACCGACTGGTTGACATAGTAATAGTAGCCGTCGTTGATCCGGCTATACCAGAACTGGTAGCACTCCTCGGCACTGGGTACCCCGGTGATTCCCAGTACCCGGTGCATGGTGTCGTTGGCCAGCATCTCACAGTGGGACCGGGAGGGATTCATGCGGATGATCCACAGCCCCAGGCCCAGGGTGTCGAAAATGTCGTGGTAATTGGACCGCAGCAGCTCACGGTAGCGGCTCTCGTTGCGGTCCTGGCGGATGCGGTTGACCAGGAAACTGGAGAGCACCCGAATTTGGGAGTCGTCACGGATGGAATAGCGGGGGTTGTCCACACCGATGAAGCCGATGGTTTTTCCGCTGTCCCGTACGGGGACGGCGATCAGCCGGGTGATGCCCTGGCTGCTGAGGACCCGCCACTCGTCGGGGCTGCTCTTCCGCAGGGCGTCCAGATTGAAAATCATCACCGTGCGATCCTTGGCAAAAAGCCGCATCCACCGGTCCAGCAGATCCGGCGGCAGGTCCTGGAGGTTGGCCGCCTCCGGCCGGATGTTTTCGGCGCACCACTCAAAGGTGTTGCTGAAGTGGCCCTCCTTGACGGGGCTGGCCTCGAAGAGGTAGGCCCGGTCCGCCCGGTAAAACTCGCCCACCGAGGCCAGCACCTGGTTCACCGCCTCGCCGTAGTCGTCGTAGTGGGACAGGGTACGGGTATAGCCGGCAATCTTCTCGGCGAAATGGAGCCGCTCCTGGGTGGTTTGGCTGACAATCTCGTGCTTGGTGATATCCAGCGCCACCTCCATCCGGACCAGGCGGCCGTGGTAGGGGATGAGCTTGTCCCTCAGAAGAAAGTGGCGGCCACAGAAGTCGTTGGTCCGCTCCCAGATGTAGAAGTCGTCCTTTTTCAAAAGGCTGTTGGTGCAGAAGGGGCAGGGTTCGTCCCGGCCCTGTAGCACCTTATAACACTTGCGGCCACGGTAGTCCCGCTGGCCCATCAGCCGCAGGCCGGCGGGATTGAGATAGTACAACTCATAGGTTTCGGGGTCGCTGATGTAGAAAATATCGTTTTCCGCGTTCAAAATCGCCTGGGTCAGCTCGTTTTCCGACCAATCTGCCGCTGTGACAGTGAGGGAGTGACTCTGGCCGTGGTAGGCGCTCTCGCGGTCCAGGCGGTTCTGGAAGGCGGAGGAGGAGGGGTCGAGATAGAGGGATTCCAGCTCCTGAGGCGTGCAGGGCGGGGAGAAGAGAAAGCCCTGAAGCAGGGCGGGGTGAAGCTCCTCCAGAGCGGTCAGCTCCTCCTCGGTCTCCACGCCCTCGCAGCACACCCGGATTTGGCAACTGTCCGCCAGCTCCAGCATGTTGCCGAGGAGGCGGTAGTTGTAGGCGCTGCACTGGATGTTGTTGACAAAGCAGCGGTCAATCTTGATCTCGTCCACTTCCAGCTCCTTCAGCCGTCCCAGACTGGAGTAGCCGGTGCCGAAGTCGTCCACGGAGATCTCAATGCCCTGGGCTTTCCACTGGAGGAAGAGGTCGTTGATGTGGGGATAGTCCAGAAGCTGCATGCTTTCAGTGATCTCCAGGGTGAGGGCGCTGCCGGGCAGGCCGCTGCGGTCGAGGGCGTCCAGCACGTCCTGGACCACCCCGTCCCGGCACAGCTGGGTATAGGATACGTTGACACTGATGTGAAAATCGGGAAATGCGGTCCGCCACTGGCGGCATTGGGCCAGCGCGGCGTCCAGCACCCAGATCCCCACGGAGCAGATCAGTTCCGTCTGCTCCAAAATGGGGACGAATTCCACGGGGGAGACCACGCCCCGCCGGGGAGAGGTGTAGCGCAGCAGGGCCTCGGCGCCGTAGAGGGTATAGCTGCCGGAGCGGATCTGGGGCTGATAGGCCAGAGAGAAGCCCTGAAAGCCCTCCTGAATGCTCTTCTTCAAATCCTCCGCCAGCTCCAGGGCGGCCAGATTTTTTCGTAGTCGTCGGCGGAGAAGAAGAGAAGCCGGTTTTTCCCCTGGGCCTTGGCGCGGTCCAGGGTGTTCTCCGCATATTGATAGAGGGTGGCCCCGTCAGGGACCATATATTCCCGGAAGGGTACGCAGCCGCCGGAGAGGGTGCACTGAGCTTCCAGGCGCTGCTGGGCGTGCTGGAAGACGGCGGCGGCCTGGTCCCGGTCCGCACCGGGGAGATTGATGGCGAAGCAGTCTCCGTTGACCCGGTAGATGCGCCGCTCCCCCGCTGTGGCAGCCTCCAGGGATTGCGCCACGTTGTGCAGCACGGTGTCGCCGAACTTGCGGCCCTTCTTCAGGTTGATGGATTTCAGGTCGTCCACGCCCACCAGAAGGAGAAAACCGTCCTCCTCCCTGCGCAGCATGAGGTCGGTTTCCTCCTTCAGATAATCCATATTCTGAGAGCCGGAGAACTGCCCGGCTTTGCTGACGGAGGAGATCTCCGTGAGGCTGCCGATCATCCAGCGCCGGTTCTGCCCGTCGCTCTGGACATGACCCTGACAGCTGACCCGCACCACATCCCCGGTCCGGGTGATGAGCCGGAACTCGGCGGACATCTCCTTCTGTCTGCCGTCGGCCAGAGCACGGTATTGCGTGCGCAGATCGGGAACATCCCAGGGGTAGAGGACCCGCAGGCAGTCCTCCAGGGTGCCGGAGGTCTCGCCGTCTCGCACCACGTCGCAGAGGGTATGGATATTGTTGGAAAAGTAAATCCGCCGGTCCTTGAATTCCAGGAAGAAATAGTATCCGCCGCCGGTCTTCACCAAAAAATCCAGTGTGTCGCAGCGGAGCGCCAGGGAGGGATCCTGATGCAGCATTGACCTCATAATAGCCTCGAATCTTCTGCACAAAGGCAAAATGATTATTTTCTCCTATTCATACATAGTGCAACGCACATTTTGAATGAATACTTTTCTAATTTTAAATGCTTGGTTGAAAAACAATGCCGAAAAAGCACACAGCACTTTTCGGCTTCTTTTTGCTGTGCAAAATCTGATTTCCTGCTTGCTATCATACAACTTTCGTGTTAATATGACAATAAGTTTTTGCGCTGGCCTGCAATTTCTTGAAGACCCGCATGACAAAATAATCATTTTGTCATGGAGAAGCACTAACAGATGAGGCCCAGACAGTCCAGATGTCGGGCGTGCTCGGCGCCGGAGGAGACGAGATAGATGCGGGTGGTGTCGATGCTGGTATGGCCCAGGACGTCCGCCAGCTTGGCCACGTCCCGGGTGACCCGGTAGAAGGTGCGGGCGAAGAGGTGGCGCAGATTGTGGGGAAAGACCTTCCCGGCGGCCACCCCGGCCGCGGCGCACAGAGACTTCATCTCCGCCCAGATTTGCCGGCGGGAGAGCGGACAGCCGTTTCTGGTGAGAAAGATCTCGCCGGAAGCGGTTTTTTGCTGCCTGGCGTACTGCAGCAGCTTCTTGCGCAGCTTCCCGGGGATGAGGATGGTGCGGATTTTACCCTTCAGCGCCACCTCGGCCCGGCCCAGGGCGACGGCCTCCACGGTGATATACCGGACCTCGGAGACCCGGATGCCGGTGGCGCAGATGGTCTCCAGCAGCAGGGCCAGCCGCCGCCGGTTCATGGCGGAGGCGGCGGACACCAGACGTAGATACTCCTCCCGACTCAGCTCCCGGTCCGCCTGACAGAAGGCACGGCGCTGGATCCGCAGGGGGCGGACCCGACACTCCTCCCACCCCATGAAGCGGAAGAACTTGTTCAGGGACGCCAGCATGGCGTTGACGGAGGCAGGGGCGTAGCCGCCGGTTCGGAGGTGTTCCCTCCAGGCGGCGGCAGTCTCAGGGGAAACCTGAGCGCTGCCCAGCCAGGCGGCGAAGGCGCGCAGGTGGCGCAGGTAGTTTTCCACGGTGCCGCTGCTCCGGTCTTCCCTCCGCAGCTGCCGGGAAAAGGCTTCAGCGGCGGCAGGGAGCTCCAGGGTGTGGTGTGTCATGGCGATTCCTCCAGTTCAAGATCTTGCTCCGAAAAAGAGCATACTGCCCTCAATATGTCCTCCGCGGCGCCGACCTATGCAGCGCCCCCGCAAAAAAGAAAAGATCCCCCCTCACCCGGCGGAATGGGACTGTTCCGCCGCGGCGCGGGGGAATCTCTCACCACAGATCCAGGAGAAAGCGGCTGACGTTGGTCATGGCCTGGCCTGCTTTTTTGGTGGGGAACATCTGGAAGACATGCCACATGTCCTCCCATACCTCCAGCCGACAGAGGATTCGGGCCTCCTCCAGCCGCTGATGAAGCTGACGGGCGTCGTCCAGTAAAATTTCATGCTCTCCCACCTGGATGAGGACGGGGGGAAAGCCGGTGAGATCTCCCAGAAGAGGGGACAGCTCCGGGTCGGCGTAGTCCATCCCAGGGGCATAGGCCGCCCGGACCGCCTGGATATACTCCCGGGTCAGCATGGGGTCCAGCTCCCCCTGCTCCTCGTAGGAGGGGGAGGAGGCGGTCATGTCCGTCCAGGGGGACATGAGCACCAGGGCCCCCGGCAGCATCCGCCCCGCCTGCCGCAGGCGGCGGCAGAGCGTCAAAGCCAGGTTCCCCCCGGCGCTGTCCCCCGCCACCACCACGTCCCGGGCCCCGTAGCCCAGGTGCATCAGGTGGTCCCAGGCCTTCACCGCGTCCTCCGGGGCGGCGGGATAGGGGTGCTCCGGGGCCAGACGGTACGCAAAGGTCAGCACCTCGTAGCCAGTGACGTGGGCCAGCTTGGAGGCCAGCACCCGGGCGTAACCCAGGTTGCCGCTGGTGTAGCCCCCGCCGTGGCAGTAGAGAATGGCGTGGCGGCGGCGGTGGACCGGGTCCACCCACATCCAGGCTGCCGGCATCCCCTCCAGGTCGAAGGGCTCCCAGGTCATGCCCGCCATGGGGGCCACCAGCTTTCCCAGGAGCTCCTGCCCCTTCCGCTGGCGCTCCAGTTCAGCGGCGTCCATGGAGCCGGGCAGCCCCGCGGAGTGGACCGCCCGGAGCAGCCGCAGGAAGGGGGCCAGCCGCTTGCTCTCCGCCGGTCCCTTCTCCGGCGGGCGGCTTGCAAAGGGGTTGCGGTATCGGGCCATGGCATCGCCTCCTGACACAAAATCGTTGCCTCACTATACCATACCCCAGGGAAAAAGGAAAGACCGGGGACGAAATTCTCCCCCGTTTCGGTTGCGGCGGCGGAGGGGAGATGGTACAATGAAAAAAACAGGAGGGAGGCGGCACCATGGCGAAGGAGCCCCAAGCGAAGAAGTGGTACCGGCTGGACAACGCTGGGATCCTCTACTCCGCCCTTCAGACAGAGCACTACTCCGCCATTTACCGCTTTACCGCAGTGATGGCCCGGCCGGTGGACCCCCAGGCCCTCCAACGGGCCATCCAGCGTACTATGCCCCGGTTCCCCGGCTTCTCCGTCTGCATTCGCCGGGGCCTCTTCTGGTACTACTTGGAGCCCAACCACCGGCCCGGCCCCTTTTTGAAGGAGGACGTCCGCTGTCCCTGCCGTCCGGTGCGGTTCCAGGAGGATAACGGCTGGCTGGTGCGGTTCTACTACTATGAAAACCGCCTGAGTCTGGAGGTATTCCACGCCTTGTCCGACGGGGCGGGCACCATGGTCTTCTTCAAGACCCTTTTGGCGGTGTACCTCCAGGAGCTGGGGGTGGAGGTGCCCTGGGGGAATGGAATTTTGAACGTGGAGGAGTCCCCACGGCCGGAGGAGCTGGAGGACGCCTACCTCCGCTACGCCGGGGAGCGATCCCTGCCTCTCCGCTTCCCGCCCCGGGCCTACCCCAACACCGGTACGCCGGAGCCCTTTTATACCCTCCATGTGGTGGTGGGCACCATGGCGGTGGACCAGGTGAAGGCCCGGGCCAAAGCCTACGGCGCCACGGTGACGGAGTATCTCACGGCGGCGCTGCTCCAGGTCATCGCCCGGCGGCAGGACCGGGAGAACCCTCACCGCAAGCGGCCGGTGGCCCTGGTGGTGCCGGTGAATCTCCGGTCCTTCTTTCCATCGGAGACCCTCCGCAACTTCATCATCACCGTGAGCCCCGGCATCGACCCCAGCCTGGGGGACTACACCTTTCCGGAGATTGTCGCCCAGGTCCGCAGCTACTTGAAGCTGTGGTCGGACCCCCACAAGCTGCGGGCCCTTATCACCCGGAACGTGGGCTTTACCACCAACCGCTTCCTCCAGCTGGTGCCGGTGGCTCTGAAAAACCCCATCCTGGCCCTCAATTATCGCTGGGGAGGCACCCGGCCCTACTCCGGCACCATCTCCAATCCGGGGCAGGTCCGCCTGCCGCCCCAGATGGCCCCCCACATCGACCACGTGGAGGTGATTCTGGGTCAGGCCACAGTGCCCCGGAGCCACTGCTGTGTGGTCAGCTGCAACGATACCATGGCCATCTCCTTCGCCGGCACCCTGAAGGAGACGGATACGCCCCGGGACTTTTTCCGCTTTCTGGTGAAGGAGGGGATCCGGGTGAAGGTGACCGCCAACGATACCGGCCCCTAAGGAGGTGCGAGATGTCCTACTGTGTCCACTGCGGCGTGGAGCTGGATGACGCCGCCCGGCGGTGCCCCCTCTGCCATACCCCGGTGCTGGACCCCAACCGGCTTCAAAACGGGGAAGTTCCTCCCTCCTTTCCCCAGCGGCGGGAGGAGGTGCTGCCGGTGTCCAAAAAGGAGGCGGGGCTGCTGTTGACGGCCATGCTGCTGTCGGCGGCCCTGTGCTGCGTGGTGCTGAACCTCTTCCTGGGCCGGGGAAGGGCCTGGTCCCTCTATCTCGCCGGCGCGGCGGGGATGCTGTGGATCTGGTTTGCCCTGCCTCTCTTCCTGCGGCGGATGGCCCCGGCCCTCCGGCTGACGGCGGATCTGGCCGCTGTGGGGGTGTACGTGTACCTCATCAGCCTGGATCTGAACGGGGCGGGATGGTTCTGGGGGCTGGTGCTCCCTCTGCTGGCGGCGGCGGAGGCGGCCGTTCTGGTCCTCTCCCTGCTGCTGCGGCGGCCCCACTCCATCTTGACCCGGTTTGTGATGGTGCTGTGCGCCGTGGGATTCTTCGCCATGGCGGCAGAGTGGAGCATTGACAGCTACGTCCAGGGGGAGTGGTCTCCCGCCTGGTCCCTGGTGGTTTGCGCCATCTGTGTGTCCTTATGTATTCCTCTGGTGATCGTGCGGCGGGTACCCTCCCTGCGGGAGGAGGCCCGGCGCCGCTTCCATGTCTGAAGCTGCTCCGCAATGTTCTCCGCCCAGGCGCCGGTACCGGCCGCCCGGGCGGTTTTTTAATGGGGAGAGGGGAAGAAAGTTTACAATTTCCTCACGGGGATTTTGGCAAGGGGGGTACCAAAGGCGGTGGGAGTGTGGTATACTGTACTTCTGAAAATAGGGGCATCCACAAAGGAGGTGGGGACATGGGCCGGAAAAGAGGAATTTTATGGGCGTGCTGCGCTCTGATGGGGCTGCTGCTCAGCGGCTGCATGTTCAGTTCCTCTCCAGAGGACATGTATAGCCTCCCACAGCTGCCCAACGAGTATACGGAGCTGCGGGAGCAGCTGGACAGCATCCTGGCTGCCGGTGCGGAGTATGCCGCCCCCACCTCCGGCACCAACATCCAGTCGGTGCAGCTGACGGATCTGGACGGAGACGGGGTGGAGGAGGCGCTGGCCTTCTTCCGCAATGCCGACGACGAGATGCCGCTGAAGATCTATATTTTCCGGGCGGTGGGAGAGAGCTATGAACAGGCCGCTCTGATTGAGGGGAGCGGTACCGCCATCCACAGCATCCGCTATGTGGATATGGACAACGACGGTCTCCGGGAGATCATCGTGGGCTGGCGGGTCAGCGCGGATATTCAGGCGCTGGGGGTGTATAGCCTGCAGAACTACGAGCCGCGGCTTCTCATGTCCAGCCTGTACACTCGCTACGAGGTGCTGGATTTTGATGATGACCTGACCCAGGAGATTGTTCTCCTCCGCAGCGACAACCAGGGAGATCCGGTGGCGGAGCTCTACGACTGGGAAGGGGAGGATCTGATCGCCCACTCCACCACCAGGCTCTCCATGACCATGGCGGAGCTGCGCAGCATGGACGTGGGGGCGCTGCGGGACGGGGAGGCGGCCCTCTTTGTCACCGGCGTGGCGGAGGATACCCGCTCGGTCACCGACATTCTGGCCTACCGGCAGGACGTCATTTCCAACATTGTCCGCAGCGACGTTACCGGCGTCACCAGTGAAATTTTCCGCTACATCTCCCTGGAGCCCACGGACATCGACGGGGACGGCGTGACGGAGGTGCCCATGCCCATGGTACTGCCCAATTCTCAGGAGGGCAGCGAGGAGATTTTCTGGCAGGTGGACTGGGTCAGCTACAACGCCAGAGGCCAGCGGGAGACGGTGGTGAGCACCTATCACAACATCAACGAGGGGTGGTACCTGCTGCTTCCCGACCAGTGGAGCGGTCAGATTGCCGTCCGACAGGAGTTGGACAGCGATGAACGGGGAACCATCTTCTCCGCCCGCGCCGGCGACGGCAGCTATCAGGATGTGATGGCCATTTACACCATCACCGGCAACAGCCGGGAGTACAAGGCCACCCGGGAGGGGCGGTTTGTGCTGAAGCGGGAGGTGGGGACCATCTACTCCGGCGCATTTTTCGACTACAACGACAGCTGGCGCCACGCCATCAGCCAGGAAAATCTGAATCAGCGCTTCCGGCTGATTGCCAAGGAGTGGGCCATCGGCGACAACTGAGACAGGGACCGAGAGGAGGACCGGAAAGTGACAAGAAAGGTACTGGTATTGGAAGACGAGTCCAGTATTCGGGGCTTTATCGTAATCAACCTGACCCGTGCGGGATACGAGGTGATCGAGGCCGAGACCGGCGAACAGGCGCTGGAGCTTCTGCAGAAGAGCAGCGACGTGCGGGTAGCTCTGCTGGACATCATGCTGCCGGGAATCGACGGCTTTGAGGTGTGCCGGAGAATCCGGGCCACCAACACGGCCATCGGCATCATCATGCTCACCGCCCGCAGCCAGGAGATGGACAAGGTGACGGGCCTGATGACCGGGGCCGACGACTATGTGACCAAGCCCTTCTCCCCGGCGGAGCTGACCGCCCGGGTGGACGCCCTGTTCCGCCGGGCCGGCGGGTCGGTGATGGCGGCCCCGGAGCAGCCCGGTGAGATTGTGCAGCCCCCCTTCCGGCTGAACACCCGGAACCGCACCCTGGAGAAGAACGGAGAGCGGGTGAAGCTGACCCAGGTGGAGTACTCCATCATGCGGATGTTCATGGAGAACCCGGGGAAGGCCCTGAGCCGGGAGGAGATTCTGGACACGGTGTGGGGCCGGGACTACTTCGGCGAGCTGAAGATTGTGGACGTGAATATTCGCCGCTTGCGGCTGAAGATCGAAGACAACGCCCAGAATCCGACCTATATTACGACGGTGTGGGGATTCGGATACAAGTGGGGATTTTAAGAGCGTGACGGAGGCGTTGGCTTCGATCCCCGCCGCTTGTGCGGCGCACAAGCGTTTTGCCGGAGGCAAAACCTTGGTGTGGGGCAATTCATTTGTCCCACGCGAAATCCAATAAAGGGGGCCCCGTGAAATGAATTTCACGGGGGAGACAACGCCCAGAATCCGACCTATATTACGACGGTGTGGGGATTCGGATACAAGTGGGGATTTTAAGAGCGTGACGGAGGCGTTGGCTTCGATCCCCGCCGCTTGTGCGGCGCACAAGCGTTTTGCCGGAGGCAAAACCTTGGTGTGGGGCAATTCATTTGTCCCACGCGAAATCCAATAAAGGGGGCCCCGTGAAATGAATTTCACGGGGGAGACAACGCCCAGAATCCGACCTATATTACGACGGTGTGGGGATTCGGATACAAGTGGGGATTTTAAGAGGATTTCTCAAACGATGACTGGGGAAAGGAGGCCGAAAAGTGAAGACGAAGATTCGGATCAAGGGCCTCCGCAAGCGCTGGCTCATCAACTCCCTGGGGCCCATCTTTATGGTGGCCTTGCTGTGTGTGGCGGTGTTTTCCGTCAGTATCGCCAACTACTATTATACCGGCATGCGCACCGGTCTGGAGTCCAAGGCCAAGGAGGCGGCCAACGCCTTCAATACCTACTCCATGAACAGTTACAACGAGTATATCCAGATGGCCCGCAGCTACACGGAGTCCTTTCAGGACAAGGACCGCTTGGAGCTGCAGTTTATCGGCAGCAACGGCCGCATTCAGGTGTCCACCTACGGTGTCACCGCCGGGCTGATGCCCTCCACCTCCGACATCACCGCCGCTCTGGCGGAGGGGAAGATTGAGCCCTATATGGGGGAGGACCCCATCACAGGCCAAACCATTATGGCGGTGTCCGCACCTCTGGAGTTTGACGGCCGGGTGGTGGGCGCCATGCGGTACGTCACCTCCATGGATCTGGCCAACCGGCAGATTCTCATCAGCATTCTGCTGGCGGTTCTGGTGGCGGCAGCGGCCATGGCCATGGTGTACTTTTCCAACCTGGTGCTCATCACCAATGTGGTGGAGCCGGTGGCGGAGGTGACGGCCACTGCCAAGCGGATTTCCGGCGGCAGCTACGGGGTGCAGCTGGAGAACAAGTACCGGGATGAGATCGGAGAACTGATCGACTCCATCAACGACATGTCCACCAAGATCGGCCAGTCGGAGAAGGTGAAATCGGAATTCATCTCCTCGGTGTCCCATGAGCTTCGGACTCCCCTCACCGCCATCAACGGCTGGGGCGAGACCCTGTTGGCCGGGGACAGCGATCCGGAGGAGCTGCGCAAGGGAATCGCCATCATTCTCAAGGAGTCCCGCCGCCTCACCGGCATGGTGGAAGAGCTGCTGGATTTCAGCCGCATGGAGGACGGCCGTTTCACCCTCCATGTGGAGCAGGCGGACGTGCAGGCGGAGTTTGAGGACACCATTTACACCTACCGGGCCCTGCTGCGGCAGGACGGCATCGAGCTGCGCTACGACGACGGCGGCGAGATCATCGAGCCCATTGCCGGGGATTCGGAGCGTCTCAAGCAGGTGTTCTGCAACGTGCTGGACAACGCCGCCAAGCACGGTGGGGCCGGTAAGCGCATTGACACCGCCATCCGTCGGGAGGGGGAGAACATTGTGCTGACGGTGCGGGATTACGGTCCCGGCATCCCGGAGGAGGAGCTGCCCTTCGTCAAGCAGAAGTTCTACAAGGGTTCCTCCAAGGCCCGGGGCTCCGGCATCGGCCTTGCGGTGTGCGACGAGATCATCCGCCTGCACAACGGGGAATTTACCATCGGCAACGCTCCCGGCGGCGGCACGGTTGTCACCATTGCCCTGCCTGCGGAGCAATAAGAAATGGAACGTTTGTTGCAAAATGAAAGCGACTGTGATAGAATAGCCCTGGAAAGGAACAAAGGAAACCTATGGAAAAAGAAAAACGGACCGGCTTTCGCACCTCCATCGGCGGACAAGCGCTGATTGAGGGAATCATGATGCGGGGGCCGGAAAAGCAGGCCATCGTGGTGCGCAGTCCGGAGGGACTGGTGACCAAGGTGGAGGAGCTGAAGCTGATCCGGGACCGGTACCCCATTTTGGGCCTGCCCATTGTGCGGGGCGGGGTGACCTTCCTGGACAGCATGGTGAAGGGTGTGAAGGCCCTGATGTTCTCGGCGGATTACTTCCCCGAGGAGGAGGTGACGGAGCCCTCCAAGTTTGAGAAGTGGCTGGATGAGAAGCTGGGCAACGAGAAGATGGAGAAGGTGGTCATCGCTTTTTCGGTGGTGGTGGCCATCGCCTTTTCCCTGCTGCTGTTCATGCTGATTCCCACTACCCTGGCCAGTCTGGTCCAGCGGTTTACGGACAGCGAGGTGATTCGGAACCTGGTGGACGCGGTGCTGCGGGTGATGATCTTCATGGGGTATTTGATTCTGGTATCCCGGCAGAAGGACATCAAGCGGGTGTTCGCCTACCACGGGGCGGAGCACAAGACGATTTTCTGCTATGAGAACGGGTTGGAGCTGACGGTGGAGAATGTGCGGCCCCAGCCCAAGCACCATCCCCGCTGCGGGACAAGCTTCCTGTTTGTGGTGATCATTGTGGCGATTTTGTTCCACAGTGTGGTGTTTGCCATCTGGCCGGTGGACAATCTGCTGCTGCGGATTGTGATTCAGCTGTTGCTGCTGCCTCTGGTGGTGGGCATTACCTATGAGTTCAACCGGTACGTGGGGGGCCACGACAACCCGGTGACCAGCTTTCTGGCCAAGCCGGGGATGTGGATGCAGAATTTCACCACCAATGAGCCGGATGACTCCATGATCGAGGTGGCCATTGAGGCCATGAAGCTGGTGATCCCGGAGGAGAAGGGGAAGGACCGGTGGTGAGATGTTTCACCGCCGGACCCGGTCCGAAGGAATTCTGTCAAAGGTCTGGTCCGCTTTGTCAGAACCCGACGGTGTTTCCTACCTTCTTTGCCTCCGGCGGCCGACTTTTCTCGCGGAAGAAAAGTCGGCAAAAGTCCGCTTAGAACCAAGGTTCTAAGGACTCCTTTTCCCCTATTATGGGAAATCTGTACCGTTTTTTCGGCGGTTTGGTGCGGCTGACCCATCAAGGGGGTCGGAGTTCCCCTCCTTCCGCGCTTCAGCGCGCTCCCTTGGTGGTCGTTGAGGCCGCTGCAATTTCCCAATCTAAAAGCCTTCCCCTGGGGGAAGGTGCCCCCGAAGGGGGCGGATGAGGGGAAGGGTATCGAAGCATATTTGAGTGATTCAGAGGCAATTTTTCGTAAAATGAGAATCTTTGATTTTTCCTTCGAGCTGGTATAGAGCTTTTCGATGGCGTTCCCCTCACCCGTCACGGCTCCGCCGTGCCACCTTCCCCCAGGGGAAGGCTTAAGGCCGACCACCGTCAGCCCACCGCATCAGCGCGAAGCGCGGCGCTTAAAGCAGAAGATGACCCAAACAGGCGTCACCCGTACCAGACCAATAACCAAACGCCTCCCTGACTTCCAAGTTTTGGTAAGAAACGAAGGGAGTCCTTAGAACCGCAGGTTCTAAGCTGATTTTCACCGAGCCGCAGCGAGGTGTTTCGGAGCGCAACCCCGCGGAGCGGGGCTCTTAGCGCGGAGATGCCTACTTTTGTTCAGCGACAAAAGTAGGCCGCCGGAGGCAAAACACCTGACGAAATACCGTCGGGTACCGACAAAAGACACCCTGCCCTCGTCAGAGGGCAAAAAGCGCCCGGTCCCGGCGACAGAGGGACAAAAAATCTGTGTGCTTCCGCATAGGAGGAGAAACAGGCGATTATGCCGATCACGTATAGCGATTTGTATTTGGATATCAGAAGACAGCTGAAGGCCAGCGGCATCCAGGCCGCCACCCTGGAGGCCAGGGAGCTGGTCTGCTTCGGCTGCGGAAAGACGAGGGAGGAGCTCTTTCGTGACGGCGGGCTCTATCTCTCCCGGGAGATGGAGGAGCATGTCCGCGCTCTGGTGCGCCGCCACCTGGACGGCGAGCCCGTGGCCTACATCATCGGGGAGTGGGAGTTCTACGGCCTGCCCCTGGACATCAACGAGTCGGTGCTGATTCCACGGGTGGATACGGAGGTGCTGGCGGAGGCGGTTATCGCCTCCATGAAGCCCCTGCCCTCCTGCCGGGTGCTGGATCTCTGCGCCGGGAGCGGCTGCATCGGCCTTGCCATTGCCGCCAATGTCCCCGGAGCCCGGGTGCTGCTGGGAGAGCTGTCCGAGGGTGCTATCCGGGTCTGCCGCCAGAATATCCGCCGCAGCCAGCTCTCCGGCCGGGTCTCCGTCATGGCCCTCAACGCCCTGGAGGAGCCGCCGGCGGCGGTGGGGGAGTTCGACTGCATCGTCAGCAATCCCCCCTACATCCCTACCGGGGACCTGGAGGACCTGGATCACTCGGTGAAGGATTTTGAACCGCGAATGGCTCTGGACGGCGGTAGCGACGGCTACACCTTCTATCAGGCCATCATCCGCCGCTGGCGGAAGGCATTGAAGCCCGGTGGCCGCCTTTGGTTTGAGGTGGGGTTGGGCCAGGCGGACACGGTGCTCCGCCTGATGCGGACCCAGGGCTTCGGAGACCTGGAAATTCTCCCCGACAGTCAGAACATCCCGCGGGTGGTGTTCGGCAGGCGGATCGAGGAGATTTGACAAAATTACTTATTACAATCCGTAATATTATTGGAAAAGATTACAGATAAGGGAGAATAGACAGTATGGCAGTGAAAAAGACCGCCGGCGCCATGGCGTCCCCCACGGCGGCGCCGGCCAGCGAGAAGAAGCAGGCCATCGCCGCGGCCATGGACCAGATCACCAAGATGTACGGCAAGGGCTCCATCATGCGTCTGGGAGACAGCCAGGAGATCAACGTGGAGGTGATCCCCACCGGCTCCCTGGCATTGGACCTGGCCCTCGGCATCGGCGGCGTTCCCAAGGGGCGCATCATTGAGATCTACGGCCCCGAGTCCTCCGGTAAGACCACCCTGGCCCTCCACATCATCGCCGAGGCCCAGCGCAAGGGCGGCGAGGTGGCCTTCGTGGATGCGGAACACGCCCTGGATCCTACTTATGCCCGGGCTCTGGGCGTGAACATCGAGGAGATGCTCATCTCCCAGCCGGATACCGGCGAGCAGGCTCTGGAGATCACGGAGGCCCTGGTTCGCTCCGGCGCCCTGGACGTGGTGGTGGTGGACTCCGTGGCCGCCCTGGTGCCCCGGGCCGAGATCGAGGGCGAGATGGGCGACAGCTATGTGGGCCTCCATGCCCGGCTGATGAGCCAAGCCCTTCGGAAGCTCACCGGCGCCATCAACAAGACCAACTGCGTGGTGGTGTTCATCAATCAGCTGCGGGAAAAGGTGGGCGTCATGTACGGCAACCCCGAGGTTACCACCGGCGGCCGGGCATTGAAGTTTTACGCCAGCGTCCGCATCGACGTGCGGCGCATCGAGGCCCTGAAGAGCGGCAGCGAGATCATCGGCAACCGCACCCGGGCCAAGGTGGTGAAGAATAAGATGGCGCCCCCCTTCCGGGAGGCGGAGTTCGACATCATGTACGGCGAGGGTATCAGCAAGCTGGGAGAGCTGCTGGATCTGGGCGTGAAGCTGGATCTGGTGCAGAAGTCCGGTTCCTGGTTCTCCATGGGGGAGAAGCGCATCGGTCAGGGTCGGGACGCCGCCAAGCAGTACCTCAAGGATAATCCCGAGGTGGCCGAGGAACTGGAAGCCGCTATCCGCCGGGACTTCTTCAAGCTGATGAGCAACCAGTCCAAGATCGCCGCCAAGGCCGCAGGCCGGGCGGTGGACGTCAGCGCCGACGACTTCGAGGATGAGGATTGACCATATTGAAGCCTCTCGCCGGAAAAAGGGCCGGGTGCTGGTTTTTTTAGAGGACGGGGCCTGTCTGAAGGTCACGGAGCAGGAGCTGCTGGACTTCGGCCTCCGGTCCGGGGACGAGCTGGAGGAGGGGACCCTGGAGCGGCTCAAAAAGGCCGCCGGGGTGTCCGACGCCAAGGCCGCAGCGGCGGACCTCATTGGCCGCAGGGCCATGAGCCGCCGGAGCCTGGAGCAGAAGCTTCAGGAGAAGGGGGCCTCCCAGGCGGAGGCCCGGTACGCCGGGGAGTGGCTGGAGGCCATCGGGGCCCTCAACGACAAGGAATATGCCGCCATGCTGGTCCGCCGCTGCGGCGACATGGGCTACGGCCCCGCCAGGGCCCGGGAGAAGCTCCGGGAGAAGGGGGTCCCCCGGGAGTTGTGGGAGGAGGCACTGGAGGAGCTTCCACCGGCGGAGGAGCAGGTGGACCGCTTTCTCGCCGCCAGGTACCGGGGGGGATCCCTGGACCGGCGGGAGCAGAAACGGCTGGCGGACGCCCTGCTGCGCCGGGGGTTCTCCTGGAGCGACGCTCGGGAGGGCCTCAACCGCCTGGGGGCGGATATTACGGAAGATGAGTGAGCAAGGAGACGGACTATGCCTTATACCGTATCGTTTATTTCCTTAGGCTGCGCCAAGAATCAGGTGAACTGTGAGCAGATGATGGCGGCGGCCGCCGCCGCGGGCCACACCGTCACCGCCGAGCCCGCAGGCAGCGACGTGGTGGTGGTGAATACCTGCGGCTTTCTGGCCAGCGCCTGCGAGGAAGCCATTGACAACATTCTGGAGATGGCGGAGCTCAAAAAGGCGGGGCAGGTGAAGAAGATTCTGGTCACCGGCTGCATGGCCCAGCGCTATCAAAAGGACGTGCTGGCGGAGATGCCGGAGGTGGACGGTATCCTCGGCACCGGCAGCTACGGCGACATCGCCAGGGCGGTGGAAGAGGTGATGGAGGAGGACCTCCGCCCCTGCCACATGGGGAACATCAACACCTGCGAGCAGGGGGGAGAGCGGATTCTCTCCACACCTCCCTGGTACGCCTACCTCCGCATCGCGGAGGGGTGCGATAACCACTGCGCCTACTGCGTGATTCCCTCCCTCCGGGGAAAGTACCGCAGCCGCCCTGTGGAGGAGCTGTTGAAGGAGGCGGAGGAGCTGTCCGCCGCCGGGGTGAAGGAGCTGCTGGTCATTGCCCAGGACATCACCCGCTACGGCACGGACCTCTATGGGGAGCACAAGCTGGCGGAGCTTTTGCGGGCGCTTTGCAAGCTGGATTTTCACTGGATCCGTCTCCACTATCTCTACCCCGACGAGATCACCGAGGACCTCATCGACGCCATTGCTGAGGAGGAGAAGATCCTGCCCTATCTGGATATTCCCATCCAGCACTGCAACGATGTGATCCTGAAGGCCATGAACCGCCGGGACACCAAGGCAGAGCTCCTGACCCTCTTTGCAAAGCTCCGGGCCCGGATTCCCGGTCTGGTGCTGCGCACCAGCCTCATTACCGGCCTCCCCTACGAGGACGAGGCCGCCTTTGAGGAGCTGTGCGAGTTTCTCCGTCAGACCCGCATCGAGCGGGCGGGGGTGTTCCCCTTCTCCCCGGAGGAGGGTACCCGGGCGGCAAAAATGGACCACGTTTCCAAGGAGGAGGCGGACCGCCGGGCGGAGCTGGCGGTGGACGTTCAGTCGGAGATTATCGACGCCTACAACGAGTCCATTCTGGGGCAGCGGCGGGAGGTGCTCTGTGAGGGCTTCGACCCCCAGGCCCAGATGTGCTTCGGCCGCAGCTACGCCGAGAGCCCGGATATCGACGGCCGCATCTGGTTCACCGCCGACGAGGAGCCGGCGCCGGGGACCTTCGTCACCGTCCGCCTCACCGGCGTGATGGACGGGGAGCTTACCGGAGAGCTGGTATGACCGGAAGACAGGGCGGCGCCGTGGAAGCCGCTTGAAAAAAAGGAGAGAGAACGACATGAATCTTCCCAACAAGTTGACCATGCTGCGGATCATCCTGATCCCCTTCTTCCTGCTGGTGTTGTATCTGGATGTGCCCTACGCCAACTACTGGGCCCTCTCCATCTTTATCATTGCCAGCCTCACGGACATGCTGGACGGCAAGATTGCCCGGAAGTACCACCTGGTGACGGATTTCGGCAAGTTTGCCGACCCACTGGCGGACAAGATGCTGGTGACGGCGGCCATGCTGTGGTTTGTGGAGATCGGCCAGATGCCCGGCTGGGCCCTGCTGATCGTCATTGTACGGGAGTTCGCCGTCAGCGGCCTCAGAATGATCGCCTCGGACAAGGGGCGGGTCATCGCCGCCGGGTGGAGCGGCAAGGTGAAGACCGCCTCCACCATGGTGTGTATTGTGCTGATGTTCCTGGAGATCCCCACCTGGCTGAATACCGCCTGCGTGGCGGTGATTGTGGTCACCACCATCTGGTCCGGCGTGGAGTATTTCGTCAAGAACCGGGACGTGATGACCTCCATGTAGCGAAAAACGCAAGAAAAAACGTCTCTGCGGAAAAATTCCGCAGAGACGTTTTTGACATTGTCCTCTTATACGCAGTAGAACAGCACACAAAAATATTGAAGCACGCTGCCCGCCAGAACGAAGAGGTGCCAGACGAAGTGCATATAGCGCTTCTTTGACTTGTAGAAGATGATGCCGACGGTATAGGCCATGCCGCCGCTGGCCAGCAGCAGAACCCCCGCCAGAGGCAGCACCTGCACCACCGTCTTGAGGGCCGGCAGAATCAGCCAGCCCATGGCGGCGTATAGCACCAGGGTGATCTTGCTGAAGCGGTTGAGGTCGATGAGGTCCAGCGCGATGCCCACCACCGCCAAGGCTGTGTTGACGGCAATCAGCACCCAACCCAGCGTGCCGCCCAGAGTCAGCAGGGCCAGAGGGATATAGGTCCCCAGAATCAGCAGAAAAATCGAGCAGTGGTCCAAAATTCGCAGCACTGCCTTGCGCTGGGGATTCTGCACGCCGTGGTAGATGGCCGAAGCCCCGTAGAGGATAATGAGGCTGCCGGCGTAAACCGCCATGCCGGCCACTGCCGCCGCGCTGCCCCCCAGCGCCGCTTTCACCAGCAGAGGGACTGCCCCCGCCGCTGCCAGAATCGCGCCCAGGCCGTGGGAAATGGTGTTGGCAATCTCCTCTCCCAGCGTCTGTGGCCGATGTGCATGTTCCTTTGCCATAATACCGGCTCCTTTCTATAGTCTGATATCGCTATATCTAATATTCAATATTAGTATATGGCGCATTTAAAAATATGTCAAGTACAATCTGCTCCAGATTATCTATTTTTGTTATTGTATTCTTTGTCGTTTTCCGCTATACTATTCCCATATGACGGTCAGAACCTCAAGGGGAGAAGAAGGGAAGTGGCGAATATGCTGCAGGAGAGGCTGCGAGCCTGGGAGACACAGATGGAGGCGTTTCGCCTGCCGGAATGGGAGAGCCTTCCGGAGCTGGAACTGTACATGGATCAGGTGGTGCTGTTGATGACCCGGTATTTGGCCTTTCCGCCCCAAACGGAGGAGGACGAGAAGGTGATCACCGCCAGCATCGTCAACAACTATGTCCGCATGAAGATCATGCCCCCGCCGGTGAAGAAGCGGTATAGCCGGGTCCACCTGGCCTACCTGCTGGTGATCTGCACCCTCAAGCAGAGTCTCAGCATCGCCTCCATTCAGCGGTTGATGCCGGTGGGGTTGGAGGAGGAGGAGGTACGCAAGCTCTATACCCGCTTCGTCCAGCAGTACGCCGCCACCGCCGCCATTTTCTCCCACTATACCCGTCAGGCCATGGAGGCCTGTGCCGACGCCGGCTGTCTCCCTGTTTCCGCTGCCATCATGTCCAACCTCTCCAAGGCGCTGACGGAATTTCTTCTTCTGCCTCAGGAGGGCGATTTGTGATGATTTGGCCGCTCCGCTGCGTTTTCGCAGCGGGGCGGCCGTCGGTTTTTTCATAGAAAGTATCAGAAAAACGACTTGTCTTCAATACCCTTGCCGTTTTTCACAAGAGAAACAACGGAAAAGCGACCGGCCTTCTGTCAGTTTGCCTCTTGCCCTTTTTCCGCTTCCTTTTATAATGGTGCCTACCGAAATCCGCAGGAGGTGCTGCGATATGACAAAGGATCTGACCAAGGGGTCTCCCATGAGGCTGATGCTCAGCTTCGGTTTTCCGCTGCTGCTGGGGTTTCTCTTCCAGCAACTCTACAATCTGGTGGATACCGCCATTGTAGGCAAAACCCTGGGCGGCGACGCCCTGGCCGCCGTGGGAGCCACCGGCTCCATCAATTTTCTGGTGGTGGGATTTGTCAGCGGTGTGTGCGGCGGCTTTGCCATTCCGGTGGCCCAGCAATTCGGGGCCAGAAATCCCAGAGAGCTGCGGCGGTTTGTCGCCGGAGCGGTGTGGCTGTGCGGGATGTTCGGCCTTTTGATTACAGTGTCCACCGCACTGCTCTGCGGAAATATTCTCACCGCCATGCATACGCCCGCCGATATTTTCCACCGGTCCTATGTTTACATCGTCACCATCTTCTGGGGCATTCCTGCCTACTTCCTTTATAATATGTGCGCTGGGATTCTCCGCTCCCTGGGGGACAGCCGGACGCCGGTGATCTGGCTGGTGGCCGCCTCCCTGGTGAATGTGGTACTGGATATCGTGTTCATCCTCTGCTTTCATATGGACGTGTTCGGCGCTGCTTTTGCCACGGTGCTGGCCCAGCTGATGGCGGGGCTGGGTTGCCTTGGGCGGCTATGCCGGGGCTTTCCTATTTTGCGGACCCGGCGGGAGGACTGGCGGCTCGATAGAAAGCGAGTATGGAGGCTGTGCGCCATGGGGCTGCCCATGGGGCTGCAGTACTCCATCACCGCCATTGGCTCCATTGTGCTCCAGGCGGCGGTAAACGATCTGGGAACTGTCTACATCACCGCCGTCACCGCCGGAAGCAAGGTCTCCATGTTCCTCTGCTGTCCCTATGACGCCATGGGGGCCGCTATGGCCACCTATGGCGGTCAGAATGTGGGAGCTCGCCAATGGGAGAGGCTTCACAGCGGACTGCGGGCCTGTTCCATCCTGGGGGTGGGCTACTCCGTGGCCGCCTTTGGTCTGGTGCTGGCAGCGGGCAACTGGCTCAACGCCCTGTTTCTGGATCAGGAGAGCCTGGCGCTGCTGCCTATGGTCCAGCGGTTTCTGGTGCTTCAGGCCGCCTTTTATATCCCCCTGGCCTTTGTAAATATTGTCCGCTTTCTCATTCAGGGCATGGGCTTTCCGCCTATCGCCACCCTGGCGGGGGTGCTGGAGATGGCGGGCCGGACGGGCATGGCGCTGGCGGTGCCTGCGCTGGGGTTCTCCGCCGCCTGCCTGGCCTCACCGGTGGCATGGATTCTGGCAGATCTTTTTCTCTTTCCTGCCTATTTTCTCTGTCACCGCCGCCTTCGCTTCGATGCGTCCCTTGCCGCCGCCTGAACAGACGCCGCCTTTGTAAAGACGGCGTTTTTTCCTCTGGTTTTCCGTAAAGAATTTCCCTTCTCCCTTTACAAAGAGGGGCAAATGTCGTATGGTATAGGAGAATCGTTATCACAAGGATGCGAGGTAATTTCATGCTGCAAAAACGACGTGCCAAGCTGTCCGCCTGGCAATTTCTGACCCTTGGGTATCTGGTGATCATTCTCGCTGGGGCCCTGCTTCTGACGTTGCCCATTTCCTCCAACTCCGGTGAGTGGACGCCCTTTCTGGACGCTCTTTTCACCGCCACCTCCGCCACCTGCGTCACCGGCCTTGTGGTGGTGGACACCTTCCTCCACTGGTCTCTCTTCGGCCAGCTGGTGGTGCTGGTGATGATCCAGGTGGGCGGTCTGGGCTTTATGACCATTTTGACCCTGGCCATGGTGCTGATGGGCCGCAGTGTGGGGCTCTACCAGCGGCAGCTTATCATGCAGTCCGCCGGCAGCCTCAGCCTATCCGGCTCTGTATCCCTCATTATGCGAATCCTGCGGGGCACTCTGCTCATTGAGGGGGCGGGAGCAGTGCTGCTGTCCATCCGGTTTTGTCAGGACTTCGGCCTGCTGACCGGGCTTTACTACGGCGTGTTCCACGCGGTAACCGCCTTCTGCAACGCGGGCTTTGATCTGATGGGCCGTTACGGGGCCTTCTCCTCCCTGGTGCCCTATGCCGACGACCCATTGGTGAGCTTCACCATTGTGGGCCTTATCTTCCTGGGGGGATTGGGCTTTCTGGTGTGGACGGACTTGATCAAGTGCCGCTTTCGCTTCAGCCGCTTCGCCCTTCACACCAAGGTGGCTCTCATCGCCTCCTTCTTCCTGCTGCTGATTCCCACGCTGCTGTTCTATCTCTTCGAGCAGGATGGACTGCTGGCGGGGCTGTCCATTCCTCAGGCTCTGATGCGCTCTCTTTTTGCCGCCATGACGCCCCGCACCGCCGGTTTCAACACCATCGACATGGCGGGCATGTCCAACGGCAGCTATCTTCTGACCATTCTTCTTATGTTCATCGGCGGAAACTCCGGCTCCACCGCCGGCGGTATCAAGATCACCACCTTTGTGGTGATGGCGGGCACCGCCCTGGCGGGAGCCAGACGGAGCAGTCTGGTGATGGGCGGCAAGCAGCTGGACGACGGGCTGGTGCGGGAGGCCGCCGCCACCATGTCGGCCTATCTGATGCTGGTAGTTACCGGCTGCATGGTGCTGGCTGCGGCGGAACCCTTTGATCTCACTCAGATCACCCTGGAGGTGGTCTCCGCCATCGCCACCGTGGGGCTTACCACAGGGATTACCACCTCCCTCAGCAGCCTGTCCCAGGTGACGCTGATTCTGCTGATGTTTGCCGGGCGGCTGGGGGTGATGACCCTGGCCATCGCCTTCGGACAGAGGAGAAATCAGCCGCCTCTCCGGCGGCCTACAGATAAAATTCTGATTGGATAAATGCTGTGAGGTATGCTATGAAATCATTTTTGATTATCGGTATGGGCCGTTTCGGCCGCAAGCTGGCGGAGGATCTTCTGGAGCGGGGCGACGAGGTGATGATCGTGGACCGGGATGAGGACACCATCAACGAGCTGTCCGCCCACTTCTCCAACGCCTTCATTGGCGACTGTACCAACGAGGACGTGCTGCGCAGTCTGGGCATCAATAACTTCGACGCAGTGGTGGTGGCCATGGGGGCGGATTTCCAGTCCTCCCTGGAGATCACCGCTCTGGTGAAGGATCTGGGGGGCCGCTATGTGATTTCCAAGGCCAACAAGGACATCCAGGCCAAATTCCTTCTGCGCAACGGGGCCGACGAGGTCATCTATCCCGACCGGGATATGGCGGCCCGGCTGTCGGTGCGGCTCCACGCCCGGAATATTTTCGACTACGTGGAGCTCAGCAGCGGCTACGCCATTGTGGAGGCCGCGGTGCCGCGCTCCTGGGTGGGAAAGAGCCTGCGGGAGAACGACGTTCGCCGCCGGCACGGCGTCAATATCCTGGCCATTCGCAGCAGCGGCGGCAAGCTGGATCCCCTGCCGGACCCGGACGACGTCTTTCATGAAGACGACCACGTTTTCGTCATGGGAGAGGAGAGCGCCTTGCTCAAGCTGACCAAATAAGAATCCCCCGCCGCAGGGCGGGGGAGGGAGCGCTTTTTGCAGCGGACGCCCCGGGGAATCCTTCCCGGGGCGCCCGTTTTTGTTGTTACCGGCAGTCCAGAACCACCTTTACCAGCTCCGGGGGATTGTCCATCATCACCCGGAAGGCCCGCTTGTACTGGTCCAGAGGGAAGCGGTGGGTGATGAATCCCTCCGTGCGGTACTTCCCGTCCCGAATCAATTCCTGGGCCAGATCGAAGGTGGAGATCTCCCGGCCGTCGATGTGCTCCATGCCATGGGCGTCCACCCCCACCAGAGTCAGCTCCTGCCACCAGATGGGGGTCTCGTCGAAGGTGATGGCGCTCATGTGGTGGCCGATCTTCACCAGAGTGCCCCGGGCCCGCAGGAGCCGCAGGCAGGTGGTGTTGGCCCAGCCGCCGCCCACGCAGTCGTAGATCACGTCAAAGCCGCCAAAGAACATCTTGTTCTTTTTTCCCCCGTAAACCTTGCTGCCGCCGGTGGCCTTGGCGGTGGCGGCGTAGGGGTCGCCGTAGAGGATGTGATCCGCCCCCAGGCGCTTGGCAAACGCCTGTTTGGCCTTCACCCGCTCCATCACCCACACCTCGCACTCCGGCTGGAAGAGCTTCAACGCCTGGACCACGCCGAGACCGATGGTGCCGCAGCCCAGCACCATCACCCGCTCCCCTTTCTTTGGGGTGTGGCGGAGCACCGCGTGGAGGGACACCGCCGTGGGCTCCACCAGGGTGGCCTGGTCGTCGGTGAGCTCGTCGAAGATTTTGCACAGCTGCTGCTGGGGGGCGATGAACTGGTCCCCGAAGCCGGCCCCCACGTCGGGCAGCTTCAGGGGGCTGGGCTCTCCGTAGTTCTCGCACAGGCAGTAGTTCCCCTCCCTGCAGAACCGGCAGGTCTGAGGGATGGACTTGTTGCCGCAGCTGGACATGTACTCCTGGAGGGTCACCCGGTCTCCCACCTGGAATTTCGTGACGGCGGGGCCCACCTCGGTGACCACTCCCACATTCTCGTGACCCAGATAGGTCCGGCGGCTGCCGGGGATGGGGGCCAGGGCGCAGTTGGTGGTGGCGGTGCAGCGGAAGAAGCTGAGATCCGTGCCGCAGACGCCGCACTGAATGTTCCGCACCCGTACCCAGTCCGGGGCGGGCAGAGGCGGATCCGGCAGGCCCTTGGCGTATTTCACCGCGTTGAGGCCGGTGAACAGCAGGCTGTGGAAGGTCTTGGATGCCGCTTTGGTGGCGGCTACCCGGGGCAGATCCAGATCGAAATAGATGGTTTTCACAGGGTGCTCCTCCTCTCAGGGCGGCAGGCCGCCGGTTTTCTTATGTTTAGGATAATGCACGGGGCCGGTCTTGTCAAATAAAACAGCCTGGAGCCGGAGCCCCCCTCTTGACTTTGGAAATTCATGTAGATACAATAGTTGCATATGCAAGTATTGCAGAGAGGGGGAGAGACCGTTGGAACTGTTCCGGCGCTTCGGCGCTTATTTTCACAGCTACCGGAAGTACGCCGTGTTGGGGGTGCTGTGCGTGATCTCGGAGACCATTTTTGAGCTGGTGATCCCTCTGATCATGGCGGATCTGGTGGACATCGGCGTGGCAAACGGGGACACGGCCTATATCTTCCGCCAGGGGTGGAAGATGGTGGCCTGCGCGGTGCTGTCCATGGGGCTTGGCATCGGCAGCGCCCGGTTTGCCGCCCTCTGCGGCCACGGCCTGGCGGCGGAGATCCGGAAGGCGGAGTACCGGAAGATCCAGAGCTTCTCCTTTTCCAACCGGGACCGGTTTCACACCGAATCCCTGGTGACCCGCATGACCAGCGACGTGACCACCATCCAGAACGCCGTCACCACCGGCATGCGTCCGGGGGTCCGCTCTCCCATCATGCTCCTCACCTCCACCTGCATGTCCTTTCTCATCAGCCCCAGGCTGGCGGTGGTGTTTCTGGTGGCGGCTCCGGCGCTGGGCTTTGCCCTCTTCCAGATCGTCAGCCGGGTTCGGCCCCTCTACACCCGGATGCAGGGGGCGGTAGATCAGGTCAACCGCATTGTCCGGGAGAACCTCGCCGCCGTGCGGGTGGTGAAGGCCTACGTCCGGGGGGACTACGAGAGCGCCAAGTTTCTGGAGGTCAACGAGGACCTCCGGGCCATCTCGGACCGGTCCTTCCGTCTGGCGGCGCTGAACATGCCCGCCATGCAGCTGGTGATGTACGCCACCATCCTGGCCATTCTCTGGATCGGCGGCAATATGATCGTCCAGGGCCAGCTGCTGGTGGGGAAGCTCACCGGCTTTTTGAGCTACGTTCTCCAGGTGCTTAACAGCCTCATGCTCATGTCCAATGTTTTCCTCCTCCTCACCCGAGCCATGGCCTCCGGGCGGCGGATTCTGGAGGTGCTGGACGAGGAGATCGACATCACCGATGACCGGGCCCAGGCGGTGGAGGTGGAGCGGGGGGAAATCCGCTTCGACCACGTGTCCTTCCAATACCGGTCCGGGGCGGCGGAGTATGTGCTGCGGGATGTGGACCTCACCATGGAAGCCGGGGAGACGGTGGGGATCATCGGCGGCACCGGCAGCGCCAAGAGCACCCTGGTGCAGCTGATCCCCCGGCTCTACGAGGCCACGGAGGGGACCGTGCTGGTGGACGGCCGTCCGGTGGAGCAGTACCCTCTGGTCCATCTCCGGGACGCTATCGCCATGGTGCTGCAGAAGAACACCCTCTTCTCCGGCACTGTGGAGGAAAATCTCCGGTGGGGCAAGGCCGACGCCACGGAGAAGGAGATCCGGGAGGCCTGCCATGTGGCCTGTGTGGATGAATTCATCCACCGGCTGGAGAAGGGGTACCAGACGGAGCTGGGGCAGGGGGGCGTCAACGTCTCCGGCGGCCAGAAGCAGCGGCTGTGTATCGCCAGAGCCCTTCTGAAAAAGCCAAAGGTGCTGATTCTGGACGACTCCACCAGCGCCGTGGACATGGTGACGGAGGCAAAGATCCGGGAGGGCCTTGCCGCCTATCTGCCCCACACCACGAAAATCATCATTGCCCAGCGCATCACCTCCGTCCTCCACGCCGACAAGATCGTCATTCTCCACGACGGCCGGGTGGACGACGTGGGCACCCATTGGGAGCTGCTGGACCGGAACCGGATCTACCAGGAGATCTATCACTCTCAGCAGGAAGGAGCGGGACTGTAATGGCACTGGCGAAGCCCATGAGCTACAAGCGGCCCAAGGACCTGAAGGGGACCCTTCTCCGGCTGCTGCGGCATTTAGGCGCTCACAAGCTGTCCTTGGCGGCGGTGGCGGTGATGGTGGTTCTCAGCAGCATGGCCAACATCCTCGGTACCTACCTTTTGCGGCCGGTAATCCGGAACTTCATCGAGCCCGGAGACATAGCGGGCCTGGGGCGGATGGTGCTGAAGATGGCGGCCATGTACGGTGTGGGGGCCCTGTGCACCCTGGGGTACAATCAGCTGATGGTCCGCACCGCCCAGCAGGTAGTGGCCCAGATCCGCCGGGACCTGTTCCTCCACACCCAGACCCTCCCTCTTCAATACTTCGACTGCCACACCCACGGGGAACTGATGAGTCACTTCACCAATGACGTGGATGCCGTCAGCGAGGCCCTGAACAACAGCTTCACCCTTCTCATCCAGAGCTTCGTCATGGTGACAGGCACCATCACCATGCTGCTGGTGCTGGACCCCCAGCTCACCCTCATCGTCCTCTTTTTCCTGATTTTGATGTTCCTCTTTATCCTCTACAGCAGCCGCAGCAGCAAGAAGTATTTCCACCAGCAGCAGGCGTGCCTGGCGGACCTCAACGGCTTTGTGGAGGAGATGGTGGCGGGGCAGAAGGTGGAGAAGATCTTCAACCACGAGGCGGCGGACTACGAGGCCTTCTGCAAAAAGAATGAGGCCCTGCGCCGGGCGGGCACCCGGGCGGTGAGCTATTCGGGGATGATGGTCCCCACGGTGGTAAGCCTCAGCTACTTCAACTACGCCGTCTCCGCCTGCGTGGGAGGGCTCTTCGTCCTCTCCGGCCTCACCGACATTGCCAGTCTCTCCCCCTATCTGGTCTATGTCCGCCAGAGTGCCATGCCCATGAACCAGCTGACCCAGCAGGCAAACTTCTTCCTCTCCGCCCTCTCGGGAGCCGAGCGGATCTTTCGGATGATGGACGAGGAGCCGGAGGTGGACCAGGGGGAGATCACCCTGGTCCGAGGGGAGCGGGATGAGACCGGCGCCTGGCGGGAGACAGCGGACGGCGCCTTTGCCTGGAAGCGGCCCGACGGGACCCTAACGCCCCTCCGGGGGGATGTGCGGTTCCAAAACGTCCGCTTCGGCTACGTGCCGGAGAAAACGGTGCTGCGGGATGTGAGCCTCTACGCCAAGCCCGGCCAGAAAATCGCCTTCGTGGGTTCCACCGGGGCAGGAAAGACCACCATCATCAACCTCATCACCCGGTTCTACGAGATCGACCAGGGGTCCATCACCTACGACGGCCTGGACCTGCGGGAGATTCGAAAGGCGGACCTCCGCCGCTCCCTGTCGGTGGTGGTCCAGGACACCCACCTCTTCACCGGCACCATCGCCGACAACATCCGCTACGGCCGCCTGGATGCCACCGACGAGGAGGTGCGGGAGGCGGCGGTGCTGGCCAACGCCGACTCCTTTATCCGCCGCCTCCCCGACGGCTACGACACCATGCTGGTGGGGGACGGGGACAACCTGAGCCAGGGCCAGCGGCAGCTGCTGGCCATCGCCCGGGCGGCGGTGGCCCGGCCGCCGGTGTTTATTCTGGATGAAGCCACCAGCTCCATCGATACCCGGACGGAGAAGCTCATCGAACGGGGGCTGGACCGTCTCATGGAGGGCCGTACCGTCTTTGTCATCGCCCACCGCCTCTCCACCGTCCGGGACGCCAACGCCATCATGGTGGTGGAGGGCGGCGAGATCATCGAGCGGGGGGACCATGAGGAGCTGCTCAGCCAGCGGGGGCGGTACTTCCAGCTCTACACCGGACAGGCGGAGCTGTCCTGAGAGGAGGCGCGACATGGAGCATGATCTGCTGCGCCTGGCCATCGCCCGGCTGGAGCTGGAGCGGCGGCGGTGGCTGCGGGAGTATTTTCAGTCCCTGGGGATTCCCCTGGGGCAGGGGCAGCCGAGGATTCTGGACTGCCTTCTCCGAAAGGGGCCCCTGTCCCAGCGGCAGCTGGCCCAGCTGTGCGGCATCGACGACTCCACCCTGTCCCGCAGCGTGGACCGGCTGGCCCGGGCGGGACTGGTGCGGCGGGAGGCGGATCCCACCTGCCGCCGGAGCCTGCTGCTCCATCTGACGGAGGCGGGCCGGGAGGCGGCGGAGCGGGTGTCCAACGCCTTTGCACGGCAGGAGGAGGTGCTGCTCCGGGGCATCGAAAGGACGGAGGCCCGGCGCATGACGGAGCTGCTGGCCCTCATGCGGGAGAACCTCCTCCGGGAGCCCTTCCGGGAACCGTGACGGCCGCGCCTGCCGCAAGGCCGCCCCGGCAGCAAAAAACGACGCCTCGACCGAGGCGTCGTTTTTCTTTCGATTCTTTTTATGCCTGCAGGGCAAACAGGACGCCCAGGGTCCCGGGGCCGCAGTGGCTGGAGACGGTGCAGTTGGTCCGCTGGACGTACACCTTTTCAAAGGGCACCAGCTCCCGCACCAGCTGCTCCAGATGGGCCAGCGTCTCCTCCGACACGCGGCCGGAGTGGGTCAGCATGGCTGCGCGGGTGTCGATATTCCGCAGGCTGAGCACGTCCCGGACGTACTGCTCGTACACCTTCTCCATGGTGCCGCGGTACTTCTTGCCTACCTTCAGCTCCCCCTCCTGCATCCCAAGGCAGGGGCGGATCTTCAGCAGGTTGGCCCCCAGAGCAGTGACGCCGCTGCAGCGGCCGCCCTTCCAGATAAACTCCAGATTGTCCACCACAAAGGTGGTCACCAGCCGCGCCTTGAAGGCCTCCAGGTGCTCCGCAATCTCCAGCGCGCTCTTCCCCTCGTCCCGCAGGCGGGCGCCTTCCATCAGCATCAGACCCATGCTGGTGGAGAGATGGCAGGTGTCGATCACGTGGATGCTGCCCAGCTCGCCGGCGGCGATGCAGGCGTTCTGATAGGTGCCGGAGAGCTTGGCGCTGATGTCCAGATGGACCACCTCGTAGCCCTCTTCCACCAGAGGACCGAAAAAGTCCAAAAACTCCTGGGGAGAGATGGCGGTGGTCTTGGGCAGGAGGCCCTCCTTCTCATACCGCTCGTAAATCTGCTCCGGGGTAATGCCCACGCCGTCCTGGAAGGTCTCCTCCCCCTCCACCACCGTCAGCGGGATCACCTTCACATTGAGCGACCGGCACAGCTCCTCCGACAGATCGCACACACTGTCGGAAGTGAGGATCACAGGTTTCATAGCAGGATTCTCCTTTTTCTTTTCACAATTCCCTTGTCCATGGCATTGTACCATTGGGACGGAAAAAAGTAAAGCCGAAAAAAACTTGCTGATCCGGGTGGCTTTTGGTACTTTTTTCGTAAAAAGGCGGCAGTTGCCAAAGAAGGGAAAATGGTGTAGGATGAACCATATCAAAAAAGGAGGAGCGTCCATGGAGCGGGACCTTACCCAAGGACCGGTGACCGGCACCATGCTGCGCTTTGCGCTGCCCATGGTGCTGGGGAACCTGATCCAGCAGCTATACAACATTGCCGATACTCTGATTGTAGGTCGCTTTCTGGGCACCGCTGCCCTGGGGGCGGTGGGCTCCGCCTATACCCTTATGACCTTCCTTACCTCCATCCTCCTGGGCCTCTCCATGGGCAGCGCCGCTGCCTTCTCCATCCGCTGGGGCCAGCGGGATCTGGAGGGGCTCCGGCAGCGGATCGGCGCCGCCTTTCTCCTGATCGCCGCCCTGACAGCGGTGCTGACGGCGGCGGCTTTCCTCTGGCTGGACCCCATTCTCCGGCTTCTCCAGGTGCCTGCGGAGAACTACGGCCTTATGCGTGCCTATCTTTGGGTAATCCTCTTCGGCATCCCCGCCACCTTCCTGATGAACTTCTTTGCCTGCCTTCTCCGCGCTGTGGGGGACTCCCTCTCCCCCCTCCTGTTCCTGGGGGCCTCCGCCCTTCTCAATATCGGCCTGGACCTCCTCTTTGTGGTGACCTTCGGCTGGGAAGTGGAGGGGGCTGCCGCCGCCACGGTGCTCTCCCAGTACGGGGCAGGCGTCGGCCTTCTGCTGTGGACTCTCTGCCGCCGCCCCCAGCTGCGGCTTAAGCGGCAGCACTTTCGCCTGCGGCGGACAATCCTCGGGGAGATCAGCCGCTTCTCCCTCCTCACCTGTGTGCAGCAGTCGGTGATGAACTTCGGCATCCTGATGGTCCAGGGCCGGGTCAACGCCTTCGGCAGCGCCGTTATGGCCGCCTTTGCCGCGGCGGTGAAGATCGACTCCTTCGCCTACATGCCCGTCCAGGACTTCGGCAACGCCTTCTCCACCTTCATCGCCCAGAACTACGGCGCCCGGAAGCCGGACCGCATCCGCGCCGGTATCCGCTCGGCGGTGACCACCGCCACCCTCTTCAGCCTGGCGGTATCCGCCGCCGTGTGCCTCTTTGCCCGTCCTCTGATGACCATTTTCGTGGAGCCGTCGGAGGAGGAGATTATCGCCATCGGCGTCTCCTACCTCCGCATTGAAGGGGCCTTCTACGTGGGCATCGGCTGCCTCTTCCTCCTCTACGGCCTCTACCGGGCGGTGGCCATGCCTGCCATGAGCGTGGTGCTGACGGTGATCTCCCTGGGCACCCGCGTGGTCCTGGCCTACGTCCTCTCCGCCGTCCCCGCCATCGGCGTGGTGGGGATCTGGTGGTCCGTGCCCATCGGCTGGGCTCTGGCGGACCTTGTCGGCTTTGGCTTCTATCGCCTGCGGCGCCGGGAGATTGAGGCGCGGCTGATGGCGTGTGACGGCGCCTGTGTGTCCGCCTCTCCAGGGGACGGAAATTCTTTCTCTTGAAACGCTAAAATCAAACTGAAATAAAAATCATTTTTCTGCAATAAAGGAGGGGGGCGCTGCATTATCCTTATGAAGACACAAATGGAACCGCTAAAGTAAGGAGAAAGAAAGGTGAATATTATGAAGAAGAGCATGAGAAAAAAATCCCTGATGGCCCTGGCCCTGGCCGTTGCACTGATGGTCGGCATGTTCTGCCTTCCGGCCTATGCGGCCTCTTCCCAGTCGGTGACCGCCCAGCTGTCTCCGCACTACACCATTGTGGTGGACGGCGTGGAACGGACCTTCTACAATGTTGCGGGCGAGGAGGTCCATCCCATCGTCTACCAGGGCACCACGTACCTGCCCCTGCGGGCCATCGGCGAGCTGATGGACAAGAATGTGAACTGGGATCAATCCACTAAGACAGCCACCCTCTACGGCAGCCGGGGCGGCAGCGTGACGAAGGGCACGCCGGACCCGGACGCTGTGAAGCAGAGCATCACCGCCTCTCTCCGCTATGACTTCACCATTGTGGTGGACGGCGTGGAGCGGACCTTCACGGACGTGAACGGCAATACGGTGTATCCCCTTCTGTACAACGGCTCCACCTATCTGCCCCTGCGGGCCATCGGCAATCTGATGGGCAAGACGGTGGTCTGGGACGGCAAGACCTGTACGGCGACACTGGGCGACGATGACGACCTCCTGGTGACCGACGCGGATTCCTTTGAGCAGAGCGGCGTCTACATCGGCAAGGCCAGAGCCCAGGAGATCGCGCTCAGTCACGCCGGTCTGACCGCCGGTCAGGTGACCTTTGTCTACGTGGCGCTGAAGAGCTCCGGCAGCCAGTATGTCTACGAGGTGGAGTTCTACACCAGCAGCAAGGAGTATGACTACCAGATCAACGCCTCTACCGGCGCTATCGTGTCCTATGACTACGACGCGGAGCACTATACCCCCTCCGCCTCCGACGGCAGCTACATCGGCAAGGCCAGGGCCAAGGAGATCGCCCTCGACCATGCGGGACTGACTGCCGGCCAGGTCACCTTCGTCTACGTGGAGCTGGACTATGATAACGGCAATTGGGAGTATGAGGTGGAGTTCTACCGGAACAGCACGGAGTACGACTATGAGATCGACGCGACCACCGGTGCGATCCTGTCCTGGGACCACGACGCGGAGCACTATGTCCCCGCCGGTGAGAGCGGCAGTCTCATCAGCGAGAGCAAGGCCAAGGAGATTGCCCTCGACCATGCGGGACTGACCGCCGGACAGGTCCGGTTCGTCCACGTGGAGCTGGAGTATGACGACGGCCGCTGGGAGTACGAGGTGGAGTTCTACTCCGGCAATACGGAGTATGACTATGAGATCAACGCGACCACCGGCAAGATCCTGTCCTACGACCACGACGCGGAATACTACGTTTCCTCCAATCAGGGCGGCAGCCTCATCAGTGAGTCCGAGGCCAAGGAGATCGCACTGGAGCGGGCGGGCCTGAAGGACAACCAGATCAAGAGCTATAAGAGCGAGCTGGAGCTGGACGACGGCCGCTGGGAGTATGAGATTGAGTTCCGCAGCGGCAAGTATGAGTATGAGCTGACCATTGACGCCTCCACCGGCGCCATCCTCTCCTACGACAAGGAATGGGATTGATCTGCACATCTGCATAAACAAAAGGGCCGCCGCGGGATCTTTTCCCGCGGCGGCCCATTTTTCAAAGAGAGATATTCTCGTAATCCACAAACTGGAAGTCCAGCTCCCCCTCGGTGCGAATGGGCTCCGAGCGAAAGAGCTTCCACTGGGTCAAAGCGTCCAGATCGGGAAAAAATACGTCGCACTCCGGCCGGGCGTAGACCCGGGTGAGGCAGCAGCGGCGGCAGTGGGGCAGCAGAGCCTTGTAAATCTCCCCGCCGCCGATGACCCACACCTTTTCCGGGTCCTCTTCCGCCGTCAGGGCCAGCGCCTCCCCCACCGAGTGGACCACCTCCACCCCCTCCCGGGCGAAGTCCCGGTTCCGGGTGATCACGATGTTCCGCCGCTTGGGCAGGGGTCTGCCTCCGGGCATGGAGTCCAGGGTCTTCCGGCCCATGAGCACCGTACCGCCGCTGGTCATGGCCCGAAAGCGCTTCATATCCTCGGAGATGTGAAAGAGAAGGTCGTTCCCCCTCCCGATGCCCCAGTTGAGGCTGACAGCTGCAATGGCATTCATCAGATGGCCACCTCAATCTTTTCCTCAAAGGGGTGGGGGTCATAGCCCTCCAGGCGGAAGCTGTCCGGTGTGAAGTCGTAGAAGTTCTTCACATCCGGGTCGATGATCAGCTTGGGGGCAGGGCGGGGCTCCCGGGTGAGAATCCGCTCCACCTGGGGCACGTGGCGGTCGTAGATGTGGCAGTCGGCAATGACATGGACCAGCTCTCCCGCCTTCAGGCCGCTGACCTGGGCCATCATGTGGACCAAAACGGCGTACTGGCACACGTTCCAGTTGCTGGCGGCCAGCATGTCCTGGCTGCGCTGGTTCAAAATGGCGTTGAGGGTGTCCCCGGTGACGTTGAAGGTCATGGACCAGGCGCAGGGATAGAGTCCCATGGCGTGGAGGTCCTGGTGGTTGAAGATGCTGGTGACCATCCGGCGGCTGGCGGGGTTTTCCTTCAGATCCTTCAGCACCCTGTCCACCTGGTCGAACCAGCCGTCGCTGTACTGGTGCTTCAGCCCCAGCTGATAGCCGTAGGCCTTGCCGATGGTGCCCTTTTCGTCCGCCCAGGAATCCCACACGTGGCTGTGGAGCTCGTGGATGTCGTTGGACTTCTTCTGCCAGATCCACAGAAGCTCGTCCACGCAGGACTTGAAATAGGTCCGGCGCAGGGTCATGATAGGAAACTCCTTCCGGAGATCGTAGCGGTTCACCACACCGAATTGCTTCACCGTGTGAGCGGGCGTGCCGTCCGCCCAGCGGGGACGGACCTGGAGCTCCGTGTCCCAGAATCCGTTGTCGATGATGTCCCGGCAGACCCGGGCGAAAACCTGATCGGCATAGCTCATGGGGAAATCCTCCTTTTGGCATTGCGCCGGAAGATGGAAACGCCTTCCGACGCGGGGCACCGTATTTTCTCCATTTTACCACAGATCCGGCGGCGGCGAAAGAGGAAATCCGAGGAGCGGTTGCACGGCAGGTTCCGCCATGGTATAATCCAAGTCAAGAGAAAACCATGCAAAAAGTGAGGTACAGGCCATGGAGGGGGACAAGCGGGGATATCTGCTGGAGCGCTACCGGTTATTTCATCTGCGGGACGAGCTGGCCCAGGAGGTGGAGTACCACTACCACGCCTTTGAGAAAATTGTGTTCCATCTGGGGGGAAAGGTGACCTACAGCATCGAGGGGAAGAGCTACGTTCTCAAGCCCTGCGACATTCTGCTGGTGGGCCGGAGCCTCCTGCACCGGCCGGTAATCGACCCGGGGGAGCCCTATGAGCGGATGGTGCTGTGGCTCAGCGGCGATTTTCTGGAGGAATGCAGTCGGGAGGACTGCGCGCTGGACGCCTGCTTCCGCCTGGCGGAGCGGCGGGGCTTTCACATGCTGCGCCCCCGGGGGGAGGACCGCCTGCGGTACCGGACCCTGTTCGACCGGCTGGAGCAGGCGCTGACGGAGGAGGGGTTCGGCCGGGAGCTCCTGGCGGACACCTGCCTCCAGCAGCTGCTGATCGCCCTGAACCGGGACGCGCTGGCGGAGCCGGCAGCGGACCAGGACGTGGTCTACCGCTTCGATCCCAAGATGGAGGAGGTCACCCGGTATATCGGGGAGCATCTGGGGGAAGAGCTGTCCATCGACCGGCTGGCGGGGCGGTTTTATCTGAGCAGGTACTACCTGATGCACCGCTTCAAGGAGGTCTACGGCATCACCGTCCACCAGTACGTGCGGCAAAAGCGGCTTCTGCGGGCGGCGGAGGAGATCCGCCGGGGGACGCCGGTGCTGAAGGCGGCCATGGAGGCGGGATTCAACGACTACTCCGTCTTCCTCCGGGCCTTCCGGGGGACCTATGGCAAAAGCCCCAGGGAGTGGAAATAAACAGGGCGCTCCGCGGTTTGAAACGGAAACCGCAGAGCGCCCTGTTCCTATGCGGAGGCGTCAGGAGGGAAACAATAGCCGGACGGAGAAGGCCGCCGCGGCAAACCCCACCAGATCCGCTACCAGAGCCGCAGGGATGGCGTGGCGGGTGCGCCGGATGCCCGCGCTGCCGAAGTATACCGCGATGGTGTAGAAGGTGGTCTCTGTACTGCCCAGCATCACCGCCGCCGTGCGGCCGATGGCGGAGTCCGGCCCGTACTGGGCCATCAGCTCGCTGCCCACGGCCAACGCCCCGCTGCCGCTCACCGGCCGGATCAGCAGCAGCGGCGCCGTCTCCGGGGGAATGCCCGCCGCCTGGAGGGCCGGAGCCAGCAGCGCGCCCAGGGCGTCCATGGCCCCGGAGGCCCGGAACATGTATACCGCCGTCAGAAGGCCCACCAGGGCCGGCAGAATCCGCAGCAGCACCGTCAGCCCCTCCCGGGCTCCCTCGGTGAGCAGATCGTATACATTGCAGCCCTTGCCCAGCCCGACCAGGGCGGTGAGAGACAGCAGCGCCGGCATCAGCAGGGCCGAGTAGTCCATTTCACCGCCCCCTTCCACGGAAGAGCCGTCCCAGAATTTTGGCCGCCGCCACCCCTGCCGTTACCGACAGCAGGGACGACAGCCACACCGCCGGCAGAATGTCGAAGGGGGACGCCGCCCCCAGGGCCGAGCGTACCCCGGCGATGGTGGTGGGCAGCAGCTGAATGGAGGCGGTGTTCAGCACCACCAGCATGCACAGCTCGTTGGAGGCTATCCCGCCGCAGCCCGCTGCCATCCGGCGGGCCGCCTGGATTCCCAGCGGCGTGGCGGCGTTGCCCAGCCCCAGCAGATTGCAGGAGAGATTGGCAGAGACTGCCGCCATGGTTTCCCGATCCCGGCAGGCCCGGGGCATGAGGCGGCACAGGAGCGGACGGAACAGCCGGGAGAGAGCCACTGTGAAGCCGCATCGCTCCAGAATGGCCATAACCCCCGACCAGAGGCAGAGAATCCCCGCCATGGACAGACACAGCTCCACCGCCGCCCCGGCTCCCTCCATGGCTGCCGCGCCCACCTGGCTGATGGTACCCTTCACGATGCCGAAGACCAGGGAGGACACCACCATCCCCGTCCAGATCCATGCCATTGCCAAAAGAATCACCTCGTCCCTACTGTATGGCCGGGCGGGACGGGGTATGCCTGAAACCGGCAGGGAGTGGAAGGTTATGGGGCAGGGGTGAATTTTTATCCTCATTTTTTAGTATATATCAAGGAAACTAAGAAAATAGTGAATTGTTTTACAAAAATGCCTGGAAAAAAGCAGCAAAAGGAAACTGAAAGAAACTTGTCGTACTTTGTCGAAGAAAAGAAGATTCGGCAGTTTCCGATGATAAATGTTGACAAGTTTCGATAAAAATGGTATTGTTTGGTTTGAGAAAAAACGGACCTGGTATACACCTATTTTAAGGCGGGAGAGAGATAGCATGCTGAAATCGACGGGCATCGTGCGAAAAGTGGACGAGCTGGGGCGGATCGTGCTGCCGGTGGAGCTGCGGCGGACGCTGGATATCAACGAGCGGGACGCCCTGGAGATCTATGTGGATGGGACCTCCATTGTACTGAAGAAGTATCGGCCTACCTGTATTTTCTGCGACAGCACCAGAGATCTGCGGGTGTTCAAAGAGAAAAATGTGTGTCCCCGCTGCCTGCGGGAAATGAGCGAGGGAGAGTAGAGGGAGGCCGCCGGAGGGAACCGGCGGTTTTTCTCTTTCCAGAGGAGAGAAGAAAAATAGCCTTGCGCCCAGGGAGGGGATTCGCTATAATGGAGCCGGAAAGACCATTGATAGTGGAAAGGAGATCGACGACATGGCTTTTTTTGATGAGGTTTCCCAGAAGGCGCTGGATCTGGCCAACGCGGCCACGGAGAAGGCGAAGGAGGCCGCCGACAGTGCGAAGCTGACCGCTGCCATTATTTCTGAGAAACGGGAACTGGATAAAAACTGCCGGGCGATCGGCCTGTGGTTTGTGACGGAGTACGACGGGGAGATCCCTGAGGCGGTGGAGGATCTGGTGAACCGGGCCCATCAGTCTCAGGAGAAGATTGCCCAGCTGCAGCAGGCCCGCCAGAAGAGCGAGCCGGAGGCGGCGGAGGACGAGAAGACCTGTCCCCTTTGCGGTACCGTCAGCGACGGCAAGTTCTGTCCCCAGTGCGGCGCGCCCCTTGGGGAGTGAGGGACTCTACAGGAAAAACGGAGGCGTCAGCCTCCGTTTTTGCTATGCAAACGCATAGCAAAACTTTGAGATGCGCCATTTCCTCGCCCCTTCGGGGCAACCGGAAATGATACGCAAAAACTTCATGCGCCGCTGGTTTTGCCTCCCATCGTGGCGCGTCCCGCGGCGCATGAAGTTTTATGCCCGCTCCGGTCTGCCGCGGCATCCTTTTCCGGAGATACTGGGGCAGGCGGGGAAAATCTCTTTACTTTCCATGACATTTCGGATACCATAGGCAAAGACGGCTGCCTGTTGCATCCGCAACAGATGCGGGAGAACATAGGAGGAGAGGCGGGGATACAAGATGGAGGGATATGCAAAGCTGGCCCTTTTTGAAGGGATCCGGGAGGAGGATGTGCGGGCCATGCTGTCCTGCTTCCATGCCCGGAAGGGGAGCTACTGCAGCGGGGAGATCCTCTGTGAGTACGACGGCGCCTGCCGGGAGGTGGGGGTGGTACTGACGGGTACGGCCCGGTTGGTGCGCATCGACCGGGCCGGGGCTCAGACGATTCTGGAGCATATCGGGGCCGGCGGTGTGTTCGGTGAGGTGCTGGGCTTCACCTCCTACTACGGCGACAGCCTTTTTGTCATTTGTGAGGAGGAGTGCCGGGTGTTGTATCTCGACTACGCCCATATTATGAAGCGCTGTCAGAATGCCTGCGTCTATCACAGCCTTTTGGTGCAGAACATGTTCTCCCTGGTCACCGGCCAGATCCGGGGTCTCAGCCGCCGGGTGGAGGTCCTCAGCCGCCGCACCATCCGGGAGAAGCTGCTGAGCTATTTCGCCATCCAGGCGGCGGACGGGGGGAAGGAGGAGTTCCAGCTGCCCTTTTCTCTCACCGCCCTGGCCGACTATATCAGCACCGACCGCAGCGCCATGATGCGGGAGCTGCGGCGGCTGCGGGAGGAGGGCGTGGTGCAGATCACCGGCAGGCGGGTCCACCTGGATGCCGGAAAGGGAGTGCAGTTCTGAATTTTTCACAAAAAACAGGGAAATCAGCGGTTCAGGGGAAAATGAAATTGACGAAAGATGCAGCCTGTGATAAAATAAACAATGTGCGAGAACCCCTCCGGGGAGAACGATAAAAGTGGAAAGGGAATCACTATGTATCGAATTGTAAAGAAGAGAGTGCTGAATCCCACGGTCACCATGATGGAGATCGAGGCGCCCGCCGTTGCCCGCAAGGCGGAGCCCGGCCAGTTCATCATTCTCCGTGTGGACGAGAATGGGGAGCGGATCCCGCTGACCATCGCCGCCTATGACCGGGAGCGCGGCACCGTGTCCATCATCTTCCAGGTGGTGGGCGCCACCACCGAAAAGCTGAACCACAAGGAGGAGGGCGAGTACCTCCAGGACTTCGTGGGTCCCCTGGGCCGGGCTACCGAGACCGAGGGTCTCAAGCGCGTTGCCGTGGTGGGCGGCGGCGTGGGCACCGCCATCGCCTATCCCGTGGCCAAGAAGCTCCATGACGAGGGCTGCCACGTGGATCTGATCGTGGGCTTCCGCAACAAGGACCTCATCATCCTCAAGGAGGAGTTTGAGGCCGCCTCCACCAACCTGATCATCGGTACCGACGACGGGTCCTACGGGAAGAAGGCTCTGGTTACCGATCTTCTGAAGGAGCAGATCGAGGCCGGCGCCAAGTACGACCGGGTCATTGCCATCGGCCCTGTGATCATGATGAAGTTCGTCTGCCAGCTCACCAAGGAGTACAACATCCCCACCGTGGTGAGCATGAACCCCATCATGATCGACGGCACCGGCATGTGCGGCGGCTGCCGCCTCACCGTGGGCGGCGAGACCAAGTTTGCCTGCGTGGACGGCCCCGAGTTTGACGGCCATCTGGTGGACTTTGACGAGGCCATGAGCCGCGGCGCCATGTACCGGGATTTCGAGCTCCACGCCCACGAGGAGACCTGTAATCTGTTCAAGCAGGAGGTAAAGTAAGATGCCGAATATGAGCCTGAAGAAGAACCCCATGCCCCACCAGG
>CALXDC010000009.1 GCA_944386975.1 uncultured Oscillospiraceae bacterium
GGCGTCACCGACTACGACGACACCGACTACGGCCCCAACAGCGATGGCGTCACCGATTACGACGACACCGACTACGGTCCCAACAGCGATGGTGTTACCGACTACAATGACACCGACTATAGCTCCAACACCGAGGGTGCCAGCGACTACGACGATCAGGACGACGACGATGACCGGGACGACGATGACGATTGGGATGACTGAGCCCCTTCGTCTGCGCCACGAGGTCAAGCACCAGATCTCTCCCCAGGAGGATCTGGTGCTTACCCACCGGCTGCAAAAGCTCTTTCCCTGGGACGGTCACGCCGGGGCGGACGGCTCCTACCGGGTGACCAGCCTGTATTTCGACACGCCTTATGACACCGCCCTCCGGGAAAAGCTGGACGGGGTGGACCGACGGGAGAAGTTCCGCCTGCGGTACTACGGAGCCAGCCCCGCATTTCTCAAGCTGGAAAAAAAGTACAAAGTAAACGGACTGTGCGGCAAGCGTTCGGCCCGTTTGACGCTGCACGAGGTGGAGCGGCTGCTGGCCGGAGAGGACGCCTTTCTCCTGGAGCGGGGGGAGCCGCTGCTGGCTGAGCTATACCACAAGCTCCGGGGAACGCTGCTGCGGCCCAGGACGGTGGTGTGCTACGACCGGGAGGCCTTCCTGTGCGCCCCCGGAAACGTCCGGGTGACGCTGGACCGAAACCTGCGTACCTGCGGGGACAGCGCCGGGTTCCTCTCCCCCGCCGGGTTCCCCCTCAAACCTCTGGACGGGGTGACCGTGCTGGAGGTCAAGTACGACGCATTTCTTCCCGACCTGGTGCGCCTGGCTGTCCAGACGCCGGACCGACGGGCCGGGGCCTGCTCAAAATACGCCCTGTGCCGACGATTTGATTAAATCAAAAATAAAAAAGGAGCGGCCTGCCCATGACCACCTTTCAGGACATCTTCAAATCCAGCTTTTTGGAGCGGCTGGACGCAGTCTCCCTGCCGGACGCCGCCATTGCCCTGGCGCTGGCCCTCTGCCTGGGCCTGTTCATTTTCCTGGTCTATAAGAAGTGTTATGCCGGAGTCATGTACGCCCCCAGCTTTGGGGTGACCCTCATCGCCCTCACCCTGATCACCACCCTGCTGATCCTGGCAGTAACCAGCAACATCGTCCTCTCCCTGGGCATGGTGGGCGCCCTGTCCATTGTCCGCTTCCGCACTGCCATCAAAGAGCCCATGGACATCGCCTTCCTGTTCTGGGCCATCGCGGCGGGCATTGTGCTGGCGGCGGGGCTCATCCCCCTGGCGGTAACAGGCAGTCTCTTTGTGGGCATCGTGCTGCTGGTGTTCTCCCGGCAGAAGAACGGGGAGTCCCCCTACATCCTGGTGGTCCACTGCACCGGCCAGGATGTGGAGGGACAGGTGCGGGCCCTGGTGGAGGCGCGGGTGCGGCGGCTGAATCTGAAGAGCAAAAGCGTCTCTCCCGGCCAAATCGAGCTGAACTATGAGGTGCGCCTGCGGGAGGCTGACACGGAGTTCGTCAATGAGCTTGGGACCATGGAGGGCGTGGGGAACGTGGTGCTGGTCTCCTACAACGGGGACTACATGGGGTGATGCCATGATCCGCCACCGGTACATCGACTTCATCTGCGCCGCGGCGGCCCTGCTGGCCCTGGCCCTCACCGGTCTGCTCTGCTTTGGGAAAGCCCTGGGCCTTCAGCCTGCCAGCTCCGCGCCGGGGTACGCCGATCGCCTCTTTGACAGTGGCCGCGTCCACACGGTGGATCTCCGGGTGGAGGATTGGGGGCAGTTTGTTGCGGACGCACCGGCGGAGGCGTATGTCCCCTGCACCGCGGTCATCGACGGGGAGGAATTTTACCAGGTGGGTCTGCGGGCCAAGGGAAACAACTCCCTCCGGCTGACGGAGGAGTACGGCCTGTCCCGGTACAGCCTGAAGCTGGAATTCGACCACTATGTGGACGGCGGCAATTACCACGGCCTGGACAAATTCTCCCTGGACGCCTCCTTCCAGGACAACAGCTATCTCAAGACGTATCTGGTCTACGACATGATGGCTTTTATGGAGGTGCCCGCGCCCCTGTGCAGCTATACCTGGGTGACGGTAAACGGCCAGCCCTGGGGGCTGTTCCTGGCTGTCGAGGAGCCGGAGGAGGCCTTTGCCCGGCGGAATTTCGGGCCGGACCACGGCCAGCTCTACAAGCCGGACTACCGCTCCCTCAACGAGGAGAACGCCGATGTGGCCCTGCGGTACATCGGCGACGACCCCGACCGCTACCCCAACCTCTTTGACAACGCCAAGTTTGACGTGGATGCGGCGGACCGGGCGCGGCTGATTGAGGCCCTGCGGGTGCTGTCCACGGGAGAAAACCTGGAGACGGCGGTGAATGTGGACCAGGTGCTGCGGTATTTTACCGTCCAGGTGTTTGTCATGAACTGGGACAGCTATCTGGGCCACACCGGGCACAACTACTTTCTCTACGAGGAAGATGGGATCCTCTCCATCCTGCCCTGGGACTACAACCTGGCCTTCGGCACCTATGCCCTGGGGATGACCGATCCCATCCGGGACCCCAATGTGCTCCTCAACTGGCCGGTGAACACCCCCGCACGGGGGGAGGTCATGCTGGAGCGGCCCCTGTATCACAACCTGATGAAAAATGACGACTATTTTGCCCGCTACCACGCCTATTTTGATCAACTGCTTTCGGAGTATTTCGAAAGTGGCCGGTATGAGACAGTCATCCGGCAGACCCAGGCCATGATCGCCCCCTATGTGGAGGCGGACCCCACCGCCTTCTGCTCCTATGAGGACCACCTGCTGGCGGTGGACACCCTGCTGGAGGTGTGCCGCCTGCGCGCGGAGAGCATCCGGGGACAGCTGGAGGGGCGCTATCCCAGTACCCTGTCCCAGCAGGCGGAGCATCCCGGCGCCGGAGTGGACGCCTCCCATGTGGATCTGCGGGCACTGGGTGATTTTGATGATCTGGAGGCTTCCAAGGAGCGGCAGGACAAGGCGATGGCAAACACGGGAAGGTGACAGCTCATATTGTGAGCTGCTCCGTAAATTCTGAGCTGTCTCCGGGAACTATCATTTGCGCCGTCTCACGCTCGGAGCAATCATGCAGGCGGCCGGAAATGGGAAAATTTCTTTCATCTGCGGTGGGCGGAAGTGCCGCCGGAAAAAGGCCGGGAATGCGTTTTACTTTGTTTTCCGATAAAAAATAAGCAACCATGCCGAGAAATTTCTCTGCATAGTTGCTTATTCCCCATACGTAACAACTTAAGCCCCATAGGTCCACATTGTGTACCTATGGGGCTTAAGTCTTCGGATATCGGATATCCTTTTGTTTTGGAGCGGGCGATGGGAGTCGAACCCACCTCTAAAGCTTGGGAAGCTTTCATTCTACCGATGAACTACGCCCGCATAGAACAGTAAGGATTATAGCACACTATTTTTTGATTTGCAACGAGAAATTTGCCGCCGGGGCATGAAATTTTTCGCCGCCTCATACATTGGTTCCAACAAGGAAAGGAGCGATGGGGATGAAACGACTTGCCGCTGCGGTGCTGGCGGTTCTTCTGCTGGCCGCGCCGCCTGTGAAGGCGGAGAATCTGGCGGTGGATGCCGCCGCCTGCATATTAATGGAGAAGGAAACCGGGCAGGTCCTCTACGCCGTGGAGGAGCACCAGCAGCTGGAGCCCGCCAGCGTCACCAAGGTGATGACCATTCTTCTGGTGATGGAGGCCATTGACCAGGGGCAGCTGTCCTATGAGGACACCGTCACCGCCAGTGCCTACGCCGCCTCCATGGGGGGCTCTCAGGTCTATCTGAAGGAAAATGAGCAGATGAGTGTGGAGGACCTGCTGAAAGCGGTGTGTGTGGCCTCCGGCAACGACGCCGCCGTGGCTCTGGCGGAACACCTCTGCGGCAGTGCCGAGGCCTTTGTGGCCCGGATGAACCAGCGGGCGGCGGAGCTGGGCATGGCGGACACCCATTTCGTCAACTGCACCGGCCTCCCCGCCGAGGGCCATGTGACCAGCGCCTACGACATTGCCCTCATGTCCCGGGAGCTGATCCTCCACCACCCCGACGTCCGCCGCTTCACCACCATCTGGATGGACAGTCTCCGAAACGGGGCCTTTACCCTCTCCAACACCAACCGCCTTATCCGTTACTATGAGGGGGCCACCGGCCTCAAAACCGGCAGCACCGACGGCGCTCTCTACTGTCTCTCCGCCACGGCGGAGCGGGACGGCATGGAGCTCATCGCTGTGATCCTCAAGTCCCCCACCAGCGACAAGCGCTTTGAGGGGGCCAAGGCCCTCCTCAACTATGGTTTCGCCAACTACGCCCTCACCCATGTCCAGCCTGCCGAGCCCCTGCCCGCCGTGCCGGTAACCATGGGGACCGCCCCCTCCGTTTCTCTCACCTTGGGAGAGGACAACGCCCTCCTGCTGGAGAAGTCCTCCGCTGCCGGTCTCACTCAGGAGATTATCGTGGAGGAGGAGGTAAAGGCCCCGGTAGAGCTGGGACAGCAGCTGGGAGTGCTGCGGTGCACCGCCGGGGAAGAGGTGGTGGCGGAGCTGCCCCTGACGGCAGCGGAGGCGGTACCCCGGCTGACCTACGGCCAGGTGCTGCTGCGGATGCTCCGGTGCGCCTTTCTGCTGGAGGGCTTTGGGAGATAACGGGGACCTTTCCGCGCAAAGGCTTGACCCGCCGGGGGTTTTCCCCTATAATGCAACATGCGGAAATAGGGAAACAGAATCATGTACAAAGGAGGACCACCCATGCGAGGGATCCCATCATCTGTCACCACCATTCGCAAGAAGGTGTTTACCGAGGTCGCCCGTCTGGCTTATGACGGAGACTATGACCGTATGGAGAAGCTGCCCTATATCATCGTCCCCGGCGAGGAGGCCAAGTACCGGGAGTCCATCTTCCTGGAGCGGGCCATCGCCGGGGAGCGGGTGCGTCTGGCCATGGGCCTGCCCCTGCGGCCCGTGGACCAGCACACCCTTCTCAGCGAAGGCATCAATGAGAGCGCCATCGCCGACAAATATTACGATCCCCCTCTCATCAACATCATCCAGTACGCCTGCCACGCCTGCCCCACCCGGCAGTACCGGGTGACGGAGTACTGCCAGGGCTGTCTGGCCCACTCCTGCCAGCAGGCCTGCCCCAAGGACGCCATCCGCTTTGTCAACGGCAAGTCCTATATTCGCCAGGACGCCTGCATCAAGTGCGGCCGCTGCGCCGAGGCCTGCCAGTACAACGCCATCATCAAGCTGGAGCGGCCCTGCGCCAAGGCCTGCGGTGTGGGGGCCATCAGCGCCGACGAGCGGGGACGGGCCAAAATCGACTACGACAAGTGCGTCTCCTGCGGCATGTGTCTCGTGAACTGCCCCTTCGGGGCCATCGTGGACAAGGGCCAGATTTTCCAGCTCATCCACTCCCTGAAACGGGGGGACCGGGTGGTGGCCATCGTTGCCCCCGCCTTCTTAGGCCAGTTCGGCCCTGAGGCCACCCCGGAGCGGCTGACCCCCGCCATGAAGCGGCTGGGCTTTGCCGATGTGGTGGAGGTGGCGGTAGGGGCCGACCTCTGCACCATCCAGGAGGCGGAGGACTTTTTGAAGGAGGTGCCGGAGAAGCTGCCCTTCATGGCCACCTCCTGCTGCCCCTCCTGGTCGGTGATGGCCAAGCAGCTTTTCCCCGAGTTCAAGGACAATATCTCCATGGCTCTCACCCCCATGGTTCTCACCGCCCGGCTCCAGAAGAAGAAGGATCCGGGCTGCCGGGTTTGCTTTGTGGGTCCCTGCGCCGCCAAAAAGCTGGAGGCCAGCCGCCGCTCCATCCGCAGCGACGTGGACTTCGTCCTCACCTTTGAGGAGCTCCAGGGCATGTTCGAGGCCAAGGAGGTGGACTTCGCCGCCATTCCCAAGGAGGAGGAGGTCCCCTTCCGCGAATCCACCGGGGCGGGACGTGGCTTCGCCGTCACCGGCGGCGTGGCCGGGGCAGTGGTGGAGGCCATCCACCGCATGGACCCCGACCGGGAAGTGAAGGTGGTCTGCGCCGAGGGGCTGGACAACTGCAAAAAGATGCTGATGGTGGCCAAAACCGGCAAGTACAACGGCTATCTGTTGGAGGGCATGGCCTGTCCCGGCGGCTGCGTGGCCGGGGCCGGCACCGTTCAGCCCATCGCCAGGACCGCCGCCGCCGTGAACAAGTACAAAAAGGAAGCGGACAAGCAGAACGCCATGGATTCCCAGTATGAAGTGGATCTGCCCAAGCTGGAGGAGTGAGTGAACACTGTGGAGAGAGAGACATTTTCCTCCCGACTGGGATTTATCCTGATCTCAGCCGGGTGCGCCATCGGCCTTGGCAACGTGTGGCGCTTCCCCTACATCACGGGGAAATACGGCGGAGCCGCCTTTGTTCTGATTTATCTGGCCTTTCTGATTTTCATGGGCCTGCCCCTTCTGGTGATGGAGCTGGCGGTGGGCCGGGGCAGCCGTCGAAGCATTGCCCGGTGCTTCGACGTGCTGGAAAAGCCGGGCCAGAAGTGGCACTGGGTCAAGTATGTGGCCATCGCAGGCAACTATGTGCTGATGATGTTCTACGCCGCTGTGGCGGGGTGGATGCTGCTATACTTCTGGTGGATGGCCCGGGGCGTCTTCGACGGTCTGGACGCCGAGGGGGTGGCCAACCAGTTCTACGCCCTCATGGCCCGGCCGGGGCTCATGGTCCTGGTGATGGTCATCACCGTGACAGGGTGCTTTCTCATCTGCGCCATGGGGCTGCGCAAGGGCGTGGAGAAGGTGACCAAGTGGATGATGGTGGCCCTCTTCGCCCTCATTGTGGTGCTGGCGGTCAACTCCCTGACTCTGGAGGGAGCCGGAGAGGGAATCCGGTTCTACCTGATGCCGGACTTTACCAACCTCACCTACGACGCCGAGGGCAACTTCATCCTCAGTGAAGCCATCTTCGCCGCCATGGGACAGGCCTTCTTCACGCTGGGCCTTGGCGTTGGCTCCATCGGCATCTTCGGCTCCTATATCGAGCGGGACCGCTCTCTCACCGGCGAGGCGGTGACCATCCTGGTGCTGGACACCTTCATCGCCGTAGTGGCGGGGCTTATCATCTTCCCCGCCTGCTCCGCCTTCGGAGTGGCGGCGGACAACGGCCCGCCCCTCATCTTCATCACATTGCCCAACGTCTTCAACCACATGACCGGCGGGCGCCTGTGGGGGACGCTGTTCTTCCTCTTCATGTCCTTCGCCGCCCTCAGCACGGTGATCGCCGTGTTTGAGAACATCGTGTCCATCTGCTCGGAGCTGACCCACGCCCCCCGGAAGAAGGTGGCCCTGGTGAACATCCCGGTGATGATCCTCCTCTGCCTGCCCTGCATTTTAGGCTTCAACCTCTGGAGCGGCTTCCAGCCCTTCGGTCCGGGCAGCACCATCCAGGACCTGGAGGACTTCATCGTCAGCAACACCATTCTCCCCATCGGCACCTGTGTATATGTGCTGTTCTGTACCCATAAGAGCGGCTGGGGCTATGAGAACTTTCTCCGGGAGGCCAATGCCGGAGAAGGCCTGAAGCTGCCCCGAGGCATCGGCTTCTACCTCAAGTGGATTCTGCCCGTCATCATCCTGGTGATTTTCCTCCAGGGCTACTGGGACAAATTCCTGTAATTCTATACATAAAAGAAGGTCCTCTGCTCATTTTGCAGAGGACCTTCTCTTTTCAGGCGGAAGGGAATCCTCCCCCCTGTCCTATTTTCCCTCCAGCAGCAGAGGAACCCGTTCCGCCAGGGCCTTGGCCAATTTGGCGTGGTTTTCGCCGTCCAGATGGATGTAGTCCGGCGGCGCGGCAGCGGCAAACTGCCCCGCGTCCAGAAAAGCGCAGCGGTACTTCTCCGCCAAAGGGCGGTACTGCTCCGCCAGCTCTCGGGAGTACCGGAGCCCCGTCTCCCCCCGGAAGTTCTCGCACCCCGGGGCGGTGAGAATCCCATCCCCCAGAGGCGGCGGAGCCACCAGCAGAATCTTCATGCTTTGCAGCAGAGGGTCATAGTCCCCGAGCCCCCGCACCCTTTTGAGGAAGGTGTCCATGGCCTGACCGATGTTGTAGGCCGTAAGGCCGAACCGGGCCTTCAGATCGTTGGTGCCCAGCATGAGGATCAGAAGATCCAGGGGCCGCTGAGACTCCAGGCAGGGCAGGATATACCGCCCGCCGGTCTTGTCCCCCAGAATGGGGTCCTCCGCCAGAATGGTGCGGCTATTCTGCCCCTCTTCGATAACGGTATACCCCGGTCCCAGAGCCTTCTGGAGAAGCCCCGTCCACCGGGTATCCTCGTCGAACCGGCCGCCGCTGTGGCCGTCAAAGCCCCAGGTGTTGGAGTCCCCAAAGCACAGAATCCGCCGCCTCATGGATGTTCTCTCCGGTCCATCTCCACAGCGGTGGCCAGGGCGATCTCCATCATGGCGGTGAAGGTGGTCTGCCGTGCCTCGGCGTCCAGCTCCTCTCCGGTAACCAGATGGTCGCTGATGGAGCAGAGGGCCAGGGCCCGTTTCCCCAGGCTCGCCGCCACGCAGTAGAGTCCGGCGGCCTCCATCTCCACCGCCAGCACCCCCATGGCGCCCCACTCGGCGGTGCGGTTTTTCACGTCGTAGAAGTTGTCCGTGGACACCAGATTCCCCACCGGCATCTCGATCCCCATTTTCCGGGCCGCCGCCACGGCGGTCTCCAGAAGGGTGAAGTCGGCGATGGGGGCGAAGGTGCCGGGGAGACCGTACTGGACGGGGAAGGCGGAGTTGGTGCAGGCCCCTTGGGCCGCCACCACATCCCGCAGCTTCAGCCTGGGGCTGATGGCCCCGGCCGAGCCGATGCGCAGAATATTCTCCACCCCATACTGGTTGTAGAGCTCGGTGGCGTAGATGGCCATGGAGGGAATCCCCATACCGGAGGCCATCACGGACACGGGGACGCCCTCGTAGGTGCCGGTGTAGCCGTGGATGCCCCGGACGTTGTTGACCAGCCTTGCGTCCCGGAGATAGGTCTCGGCGATGAACTTGGCCCGGAGCGGGTCGCCGGGCATCAGCACCGTTTTGGCAAAGTCGCCCATGGCGGCGCTGTTGTGAGGAGTAGCCATACCGTCGTCTCCTTTCTGATGCAGTCTGCCGTCAGCCCCACAGGGCGGACAGCATGGGGACCACCTGCTTCTTCCGGCTCATCACCTTAGGCAGGAACATGACGTTGTCCTTCAAAGAGGCGTTGAAGGCCTGCTCTGCCAGCTCCGGGTCCCCGATATAGAGAAGCTGAGACCCCTCCTTCAGCACGTCGGTGAGCATGAGGATCATCAGGTTGTAGCCCCGGTCCGTCATGGTCTTGTGCATGAGGGCCAGGAACTCGTCCTTCCGCTGGAGGTGACGGTCGGAATCGATGCAGGTAATCTGGCTGATGCCGAAGTCGTGACCTGCAATGTGGAACTCCTTGAAATCGGTGAACAGCAGCTTCTCCACCGGCTGGTCCTCCGGGGCGGAGGCCTCGAAAATCTCCCGGCCCAGCTGCTCCAGAGAGATATCCGCCAGGCTGGCCAGACGCTGGGCCATGTTCCGGTCACGCTGGGTGCAGGTAGGGGACTTGAACATTACCGTATCGCTGACAATGGCGGCGGCCATAAGGCCTGCCAGGCGCTTGGGAGGCATGACGCCCCGCTCCTGAAACATGGCAGCCACAATGGTGGTGGTACTGCCCACCGGCTCGTTGCGGAAGTAGATGGGGGTGCCCGTCTGGATGTCCGCCAGGCGGTGGTGGTCGATGATGGCCACGATGTCCGTCTGGTCGAGACCCGGCACCGACTGGGCGGCCTCGTTGTGGTCCACCAGCACCACCCGCTTGCGCCGGGGCTTCAGGATGTGGTAGCGGGACAGAGTACCCACCACCTTCTCCTCAGAGTTGAGGATGGGGTAGCTGCGGTAGCGGCTCTGGAGGACCACCTCTTTCACGTCGTCGATGTAGTCGCTGAGGTGGAAGCACTCCAGGTCCTTGGTGCGGCAGACGCCTCCGGCGGGGATGGCCTGGAAGAGAAGGCGCACCGCCCGGTAGCAGTCAAAGGGAGTGGAGATGATGCAGGTGTCCGTCTCCATCTGCCGGAGGTTCTCCGGCAGCTCCGCCTGGCAGAGAATCACGCAGCCCACCCCCTGCTCCACCGCCGCCTGGAGAATCTCCGGCTGACGGCCGCAGAGGAGAACCGTGTCCCTGTCGTTGAAGGGCAGGTCCTCCAGGGCCCGGGGCAGGGCGATGACCACCCGGCCGCTGATGGTGTTCACCACCCGCCGGGGCTCGTTGAGCAGCTCCCCCTCCAGCACGCTGAGGATGTTGAAGATGGGCACCTCATCCAGCACCGGGTCGGCAATGGTCTTCATATCCTGCTCGGCAATGTCGCCGCTGGTGAGCATCCCCACCAGCTTCCCTTCGTCGTCGGTGATGGGGATGGCGGCAATGTGCCAGTCCGCCTCCATGGCGGACCAGGCCCGGTTGACGGTGACGGCCCGGTTGAGAATGGGAGGCACATCGTACTCCAGGTCCTGGACCTGGGTGCGCATATCGGTGATATAGAGGGGGGGATCGAAACCGAAGCGGTTGAGGATGGCCCTGGTCTCATCGCTGAGGTGGCCCAGCCGGGCGGCCACGTACTCCCGGTCCCCCACGGCGTTGCGCAGGGTGGCGTAGGCCATGGCGGAGACGATGGAATCGGTGTCCGGGTTTCGGTGCCCGGTGACGTAGATCTTGTCCAAGAAAACTCCTCCTTTACGGATGTGGTGGAAGCAACGGGGTCATCGTCCCCGAAGGCCGGCGCAGTAGGCGGCGGCGTCAAAGGGGTCTAAGGGGCTGTCCTTCCGGAGATAGAGGGGGTGATGGGGGTGGCCCCGCTTGCTGCGTGCTCCGGCGGTGAACCACCGGGCGCCTCTCCCCTCTCCAATGGCGATCATATCCTCCACAGAGGGAATCAGATAGTCCCGCTCCTCGATGATGTTCCCCCAGGCGGCCCACACCGCCGGGGCGGAGGAGAGAGAGAGGATGTAGTCGAAGGCGGCCATGTTCTCCCGGTGGAGGGTCTCGTTGCGCCGCCGCTCCATGTCGGCGGGCCGGGTGGCCCGCTGGGGATAGACGTTGAACATGAGAAAGCTGTCATAACCGTTGAAGAGGGCCACCCGCTCCACACTCTTGAGGGTGTTGTCCAGATCGCCGGGGGCGGCAGTGGAGGGGTTGATGCCCACGCAGATGAGGGGCCGCTCCCCCCGGGTGCCCAGGATGTACCGGTACTCCCCGTAGGTGTTGGGGACATAGAGCCACCGGCTGACGTCGTAGTCCGGGGAGGGCCGGAGGGCGGCCTCCAGGGCTTCCTGAAAGGGCAGAATAGCCAGGGCGGCGGTGTCGCCGCTGGGAATGTGCATGGCGGTCCCTCCCTCTCAGGCCCCGTAGCGGATCACCTCGTAGCGGGTGGCCGCCATGGCCCGGTCCACCAGGCCCTCGATGTCCAAAACGGATTCCAACTCCCGCACGTCCTCCACCTTGGGGTGGGTCCGGGGGTGACGGGGGGTGAAGACGGTGCAGCAGTCCTCAAAGGGCTGGATGGAGGTCTCAAAGGTGCCGATGCGCCGGGCGATGCGGACGATCTCCTCCTTGTCCATGGCCACCACGGGGCGGAAGATGGGCAGCACGGCGGCGTCCTCAGTGGAGGCCATGGCCTCCATGGTCTGGCTGGCCACCTGCCCCAGGCACTCGCCGGTGACCAGGGCCTTGGCCCCCACCCGCTTCGCCACCCGGTCGGCGCAGCGCATCATGAAGCGGCGCATGATGAGGGTGAAATACTCCTCAGGGCAGTCCCGGCGGATGGCCTCCTGAATTTCAGTGAAGGGCACGGTGTGGACCACCAGCCGCCCACACCAGGGCACCAGGAGCCGTGCCAGCTCCAGCACCTTCTCCAACGCCTGAGGGGAGGTGTAGGGGGGACTGTAGAAGTGGACCATCTCCAGCTGAACCCCCCGCTTGGCCACCATCCAGGAGGCCACGGGGCTGTCGATGCCGCCGGAGAGGAGGCTGACGGCGGTTCCCCCCATGCCGATGGGGAGGCCGCCGGCCCCGGGGACGGCGGGGCCGTGGACATAGGCCGCCTTCTCCCGGACCTCCACCATGACGGTGACCTCCGGGTGGTGGACGTCCACGGTGAGGTGGGGGTAGGCGTCGTGGAGGGCGCCTCCCACATGGCGGGAGATCTCAATACTTCCGTAAGGGAAGTTTTTGTCGGAGCGCTTGCTCTCCACCTTGAAGCTGCGGACAGTCTCCAGGGTCTCCTTCAGGTAGACCTTGGCGGTGGCGATGATGTCCTCCAGGTCCTTCTCACAGGGCCGTGCCCGGACCACGGCCACCACGCCGAAGATTTTCCGGCAGGCGTCGTAGGCCCCGTCGATGTCGCAGTCCCCCTGAAGGGGCTCCACATAGATGGTGGACTGCTTGGAGTAGATGTTGAAGCTGCCGTAGTTTTTCATCCGGCGGCGGATGTTGGCCAGCAGCTTGTCCTCGAAGGTGTGGCGGTTGAGGCCCTTCAGGACCACCTCGCCCAGCTTCAGTAAGATCAGTTCCTGCATAAATTCCTCCTGAGGGGAAGTAGTTTGTCCATAGTATACGCTATTTTTTGCCATAAGGAAAGAGAAACCATTGGAAAAAGGGTGAAAATCCCCTGCCGGGGCGGGTGCGTTTTACCCTCCGGCCGGGCGGGCCATACCGCTGACGGCGGTTTTGCCGCTTTTGCCGGTACCCGACGGTATTTCGATCCCTTCTTTGCCTCCGTCGGCCTACTTTTCTCGTCAAAGAAAAGTAGGCAAAAGTTGACTTAGAACCTATGGTTCTAAGAACTCCTTTTTTCCTATTATAGGAAATTTGCCCCATTTTTTGGCGGTTTTGTGCGGCTGACGGATGCAAGGGAGTGACCGGGTTCCCCTCCTTCCGCGCTTTAGCGCGCTGCCTTGGTGGTTGTTGGGCCTTCTGCAATTGCAACCACTAAAGCCTTCCCCTCGGGGGAAGGTGCCCCCGAAGGGGGCGGATGAGGGGAAGGGTGTCGAGGCATACCCGATTTACTCGGAAGCAATTTTGCATCAAACGGGAATTTTCGATTTTTCCCCGAGTTGGCTCAACGTATTTCGTTGGCGTTCCCCTCATCCGTCACGGCTCCGCCGTGCCACCTTCCCCCAGGGGAAGGCTTAGGGCTACGTCAGCCCACCGTATCAGCGCGAAGCGCAGCGCAGACGCAGAAGATGACCCAAAACGGCGTCACTCCGACCAGACCGGCCGCAAAAGCCTCTCTGACCATCTGGTCTTGGTAACAGCCAAGGGAGTCCTTAGAACCGTAGGTTCTAAGTCAACTTTTGCCTACTTTTCTTTGACGAGAAAAGTAGGCCGCCGGAGGCAACAAAGGGATCGAAATACTGTCGGCCACCGGCAAAAAGGGCCAAGCCCTCGTCAGAAGGCCCCCATACCGGCATGAAAAAAGCCCCCTTCCGGGGGCATTTTTCATACCAGAAAGAACTCCGCGATGAGGACCACCAGGCAGCTGACCACCGCCACGCCGAAAAGGCTCACCCCCAGCCAGGCGAGGACGATGCCCGCCGCCAGGGCCAGAAAGCCGGACAGGGGCGTCTGGGTAGCCTCGGTGATGGCCGGGAAAGTCATCACCGCCAGGGTCACATAGGGCACATAGTAGAGGAAGGAGCGGATGGTCCGGTTGGTGATTTCCCGCCGGATCAGCACCAGCGGGGTCACGCGGATCAGGTAGGTCACCGCCGCCATCACCAGGATGTATAGCCAGATGTTATGCGTCATGCTGATCCTCCTTCACCGGAAACAGAATGGCCGCCGCCAGGGACAGCACCACCGTCAGAAGGATGGTCTTCATGCCGGAGGAAATCCCGCTGAGCAGGCTGAGGCGGCTGACTGCGTAGCTGGCGGCGAAGCTCACCGCCACCAGTCCCGCGATGATCCGGCTCTTCCGGGCCGGTGGGATAATGATAGCCAGAAACATGCCGTAGAGTCCCACGCTCAGGGCGCTCACCACCCGCAGGGGCAGGATGTTGCCCATGATGACTCCCAGCAGGGTGCCCAGGCTCCATCCGGGAATGGCCACCGCCATGGCCCCGTAGGTATACCAGGGGTTCAGATATCCCGGCCGGGCCACAGAGATGCCGAAGATCTCGTCGGTAACGTCGTAGCCGATGAGCAGCCGGTGGCCCAGGGGGACGCTGGGGTGGAGCTTCTGGCTGAGGGCGCAGGACATGAGGAGATACCGGGCGTTGGCCACCAGAGTCATCACCGCCACCTCCAGATAGCCCGCCCCGGAGGCGATGAGGGCAAAGGCGGCGTACTCCCCGGCGGAGGCGTTGTTGGTGAGGCTGGCCACCATGGCCTGGAGCGCGGAAAACCCGGCGTTGCGGGCGGTGATGCCAAGGGTGAAAGCCACGGCAAAATAGCCGGTGGCGATGGGAATGCCGTCCTTCATTCCCCGCCCGAAGCAGGTGCGGTTGTCGTTCAAGGTTGTTTCCTCCGTAGATCAGGATTGGGACTCATACCATCTTGTCCGCCTGCACCGCCCGGTCATAGGCCTCGGCGGTGAGAAGGCCGCTGTCCAGCACCGCTTGCCGGAGGGTCAGCCCTTCCTGGTGGGCCCGCTTGGCGCACTCCGCCGCCTTCTCATAGCCGATGAGGGGGGTCAGGCAGGTCACCAGCATCAGCGACCGGTCCACCAGCTCCCCCATCCGCTGCCGGTTGGCCCGGAGGCCCTGGAGGCAGTTGCGGTCGAAGGAGTCCATCACGTCGGAGAGAAGCTCCACGGACTGGAGAAAGTTGTAGGCGATCACCGGCATAAACACATTCAGCTCAAAGTTGCCCTGACTGGCGGCAAAACCGATAGCGGCGTCGTTGCCCATCACCTGCACCGCCACCATGGTCACCGCCTCACACTGGGTGGGATTCACCTTGCCGGGCATGATGGAGCTGCCCGGCTCGTTCTCCGGAATAACGATCTCCCCCAGGCCGCACCGGGGACCGCTGGCCAGCCACCGCACGTCGTTGGCGATCTTCATAAGGTCCGCCGCCAGGGCCTTCAGAAAGCCGTGGGCGTAGACAAAGCCGTCCTTGCTGGTGAGGGCGTGGAACTTGTTGGGGCTGGTAAAAAACCGGTGTCCGGTATACCGGGTCAGCAGCACCGCCGTCCGCTCCCCGAAATCGTGGGGGGCGTTGAGACCGGTGCCCACAGCGGTGCCGCCCAGGGCCAGGTACCGCAGGGCGTCCACGGCCCCCGCCGCCATCTCCCGGCAGACGGTGAGCATGTGCCGCCAGCCGCTGATCTCCTGAGAGAAGCGGAGGGGCACCGCGTCCTGAAGGTGGGTGCGGCCGATCTTGATCACGTCCCGGTTCTCCTCCTCCAGCCGCCGGAGGGTCTTCTCCAGCCGCTCCATGGCTGGCAGGAGCCGCTCCTCCATCTCGCACACCGCCGCGATGTGCATGGCGGTGGGGAAGGTGTCGTTGGAGCTCTGGGACAGGTTCACGTGGTCGTTGGGGTGGACCTCCACCCCCGCCTTGGCGCACAGGTGGGCGATAACCTCGTTGACGTTCATATTGCTCTGGGTGCCGGAGCCGGTCTGCCAGATCTTCAGGGGAAACTCCCCGTCCAGCTCCCCGCCTGCAATGAGGCCGCAGGCGGCGGCAATGGCGTCCCGCCGCTCCTCGCTGAGCTTGCCGCAATCCCAGTTGGCCTGGGCGGCAGCCTTTTTCAGATGGGCAAAGGCCCGGATGATGGACCGGGGCATCGTCTCCGTGCCGATGGCAAAGTTCTGGAGGCTGCGCTGGGTCTGGGCCCCCCACAGCCGGTCCGCCGGCACCAGAACGGTACCCATGGTGTCGTGCTCCTCCCGCAGATTCTGCATATCGGTGACCTCCTGTCAGTTTCGATATCTATGTCAAAGCCGCTTTCGGCGGCCTGTCGCGTCAATATGCCTTATGATAGCACCCCGAGGAGAAAATAGAAAGGCGTAGATTTGCTGAAAATTCCGTTTTGCATCCGGGCGGCTTTATGATATCATGGTGGAAAGAAGCCGCCGGCAGGCGGCGGAAGGAGCGAGATCATGAAAAATTTCACCTTTTACAGTCCCACTCAGGTGGTGTTCGGCCGGGACGGCGCGGACCGGGCAGGCGAGCTGACGGCAGCCTTCGGCGGCAGGAAGGTCCTGGTACACTACGGCGGCGGCAGCGCCGTGCGCAGCGGCCTTCTCCAGCGGGTCTGCCGGTCTCTGGAGGACAGCGGCGTGACCTGTGTGACCCTGGGCGGCGTGAAGCCCAACCCCCGTCTGTCCCTGATCCGGGAGGGGATCGCCCTTGGGAGGCGGGAAGGGGTGGATTTCCTCCTGGCGGTGGGCGGCGGCAGCGTCATCGACTCTGCCAAGGCCATCGCCTACGGCCTCTGCATGGAGGGGGACGTGTGGGACCTCTACGCCAAGGAAGCCCAGGCGGCATCCTGCCTCCCCCTGGGGGCGGTGCTGACCATCGCGGCGGCGGGCAGCGAGACCAGCAACTCCTCGGTGATCACCAACGACGAGACCGGCGAGAAGCGGGGCTATAGCAGCGATCTGTGCCGCTGCCGCTTTGCCGTCATGGACCCGGCGCTGACCTTTACCCTGCCCCCCTATCAGACGGCCAGCGGCTGCACAGACATCATGATGCACATGCTGGAGCGGTATTTCCATCCGGGCGGGGTGCTGTCCATGTCCTCGGACGGCATGACGGAGTCCCTGCTGCGGACCATGCTGGTCTGCTCCCGCAGGGTGCTGGAGCAGCCGGAGGACTACGACGCCCGGGCGGAGGTCATGTGGATGGGCAGCCTCGCCCACAACGACCTGCTCCAATGCGGCAACGGCACCCGTGGAGACTGGGCCTGCCACCAGCTGGAGCACGAGCTGGGCGGCGTCTACGACGTGGCCCACGGGGCCGGTCTGGCGGCGGTGTGGCCCGCCTGGGCCCGGTATGTGGTGGACGCGGACCCGGCCCGGTTTGCCGCCTTCGGCCGGAACGTAATGGGCGTGGCGGAGACGGAGGACCGGGCGGCGGCCCTGGCGGGTATTGCCGCCTTTGAGGCGCATCTCCGGTCTCTGGGAATGCCGGTAACGCTGACGGAGCTGCTGGGACGGCGGCTGGACGGGGAGGAGATTGCGGCCCTGGCCCATGGCTGCAGCTTCCGGGGAACGCGGACCATCGGGGCGGTGCGGCCGCTGGCGGAGGCGGACATGGCGGAGATCTACCGCCGGGCGCTATAGTCCCGCTCCCGGGGAAAAAGATGGCCCCGGCCTCTTGCGCGAGGCCGGGGCTTATGATATGATAACGATTGACCGCCCGGAAACATGCGGCAGGGCAGATGTGCAGCGGTATCGAAGTGGTCATAACGGGGCTGACTCGAAATCAGTTTGGGAGCAATCCCACGTGGGTTCGAATCCCACCCGCTGCGCCATCGGAGCAAGCGCCAGAACGCTTGCTCCGACTTTTTATCCAAAACCGGGGCGTACCCCGGCCGCCGCGGCATCCTGAGAGAGAAAGAGGGTTCCCATGTCGCCCACAAGAAAACGCTATTTCGCCCGATTGGCCGGGCGCTGCCTGATTCTCGGCCTGTGCGCCGCCATGTGCCTTTTTGACCGGGAGGCCTTCCTGGTGCTGGAGGGAATGAACTTCTTTCGGACCCCCTCCCCCCTCCACCTTCTGTGGGCCGTCTGGGTGGCGGACATGTTCCTCCAGATCATCCCCGTGAAAAACAAGGTCCCCCTGGGCTCCCAGAAGCTCTTCGCCAACCGCTTTCGCCCCATCCGGGAGAAGATCAACTACGAGGCCCTGCGCAGCTACATTGTCTCCACCACCAAGGCCGCCTATAAGGTGTTCCTCCTCTGGTGCGCCCTCATTGCCGCCATCGGAATTCTCTACGGCTCCGGCGTCATCGACGGGGTGGGGCTCTTCATGATCTCCGTGGTCTTCTATGTCTGCGACCTCATCTGCGTGCTGATCTGGTGCCCCTTCCGGCTGATTATGAAAAACCGCTGCTGCACCACCTGCCGGATCTTCAACTGGGACCACCTGATGATGTTCTCCCCCCTGATCTTCCTGGGCGGGTTTTACGCCGGTTCCCTGGTACTCCTGTCCGCCGTCGCGTGGCTGGTGTGGGAGCTGTGCGTGATGATGTATCCCGAGCGGTTCTGGGACCACTCCAACGCCGCTTTGCAGTGCTGCGAATGCACCGACAAGCTCTGTACCCAATACTGCCGGAAGCTCCGGAACGAAAACTGAAACGCTACGACAGGAAACCGGCCGCCGGGGGACTCCTCCGGCGGCCGGTTTGTTTCATTCGGCGCTCTCTCAGTCCCAGGCCGCCCGGATGATTCCGCCCCCCAAAACCAGATCGCCGTCATATAGTACCACCGACTGGCCCGGGGTCACCGCCCGCTGAGGCTCCCGGAAGGTGACCTCCACCTCCCCCGCCGGCAGCGGCCGCGCCTCCGCCTCCGCCTCCCGCTGGCTATAGCGGGTCTTGGCGGTAACGGTGATGGGCTCACGGGGACAGGGAATGGACACCCAGTTGAACTGCTCCGCCCGGAGGCTGCGGTGAAAAAGAGCCCCCTCGTCCCCCAGGGTCACCCGGTTGGCCGCCGGGTCCTTGCCGACGACGTACAGGGGCCGGCCGGCACTGACGCCCAATCCCCGGCGCTGGCCCAGGGTGTAGGCGGCCTGGCCCCGGTGGCGGCCCAGAACCGCGCCGGTCTCGTCTACAAAGTCCCCCGCCGGAGCGTCCTGGCCGCCCCAGTCCCGGAGAAAGCGGAGGTAGTCCCCGTCGGGGATGAAGCAGATATCCTGGCTGTCCTTCTTGTGGGCGTTCTGGAGCCCGGCCCCCTCCGCCAGACGGCGGACCTCCTCCTTGCGGAGATCTCCCAGGGGCAGCAGCAGTCGGGAGAGGAGCGCCTGGCTGAGGGGATAGAGGACGTAGCTCTGGTCCTTCTGCCGGTGGGCGCCCCGGAGAAGCTGTCGGCGGCCGGTCTTTTCGTCACAGGCAGTCCGGGCGTAGTGGCCGGTGGCAATGAACCGGCAGCCCAGGGCGTCGGCCTGACGGAGAAGAGCGGGGAACTTTACAAACCGGTTGCACCGGACGCAGGGGTTGGGGGTACGCCCAGCAGCGTACTCTCCGGCGAAATCCGCCATGACCCACCGGGCGAAGTCCTCTCGGCAGTCCGGAGCGCAGAAGGGGATGCCCAGCCGCTCCGCCGCGGCGGCGGCGTCCGCCACGTCCCGGGCGCTGGCGCAGCGCTCCGCCTCCCAGCTGTGCATCTGAAGGGTGGCGCCCACCACCTCGTAGCCCGCCTCCTGCAGCAACAGGGCGGCGGCGGTGCTGTCCACCCCGCCGCTCATGCCCAGCAGCACCCGCCGATTCTCCATAGACGTTCTCCTTTCTTTTGTCCCTCTGCCGGGACGGGGTAGCTCTTCGCCCGCCGGCCGGGCAAAAGAACAGGCCCCCAAGGGGGCCTACTGCGTGTCGAAAAAGCCTCGCAGAGTTTGCGCCGGATGGCGCAAATCCAGTCCAATCCATTTTCTCCGGCGACATGTGCGTCGGAGAAAATACTTTGCAGCCCGCAAGTGTGGGAATTGTCCGCCGTAAGCGGACAATTCCTGCGTGCGGCGGGCTGTATCTCTGTCGAAAAAGTGGCCTAAGCCACTTTTTCGACAGACTGCAGGCCCCCAAGGGGGCCTATTTTTATGATTTCTCCCGCCGGCGGCAGAACGCCGCAGCAGGCAGCGCATCCGACAGCTCCAGCAGGGTGTGGTCAAAGCCCCCCGCATAGTCGAATCCAATGTCCTGCACCGTGACCACCGGCTCCGTCCGGTCCGGGAAGGTGAAGGTCACCCGGGTACCGACCCCCTCCACCGAGGAGGCGGTAAGCTCTCCGTCGTGCCCTTTGGCGATCCGATGGCAGATGGGCAGCCCCAGCCCCAGGCCGTGGGGCGCCGGATCCATCCGCTCGGCGTGGTGATAGCGGTCAAAGAGCGTTGGCAGCAGCTGCGGGGAGATTCCCGTCCCCGTGTCGCTGACCGACAGCTCCACCTGCCCTCCCGCAAAGCGCAGCTCCACCGTGATCACACCGCCCTTGGGGGTAAACTTCATGGCGTTGGACAGTAGGTTCAGCAAAAGCCGCTCCACTCCCTCCGGATTGACAGCCACCAGCCGCTCCTCCTCCTCGCAGTGAAATACCAGCTGCTGCTCCAATACCGCCGCCAACTCCGCCGCCTCTCCGCAGAGCGTCCGGCACAGCCCTACCAGATCCTCATTCTCCAGCGGCAGAGGTCCCTCTCCCACCAGCGTGGCCGCGTCGGTGAGGTTGCCCGCCAGCCGCAGCAGCCGGTAGTAGCTCTCCTCCAGAAGCGCTGCGCTGCGGTCCAGCTTGGGATCCTCCTCCCGCCGCTCCTGGGGCGCCAGACGGTTGATGGCGGCGTATACGTTGACCAGGGAGCAGCGCATCTGCGCGGCCACCTGAGACAGAATCCGGCCAATCTCCTTCTCAGGATCTATCTCTTTTTGCGACATTGCGCACCTCCTCCCTGTGATATCCTGCGTCAAAACAGGCTTTGCCTTCGTGGTAAATTGCACCTTTTACATGAATGGCATGGTGATTATATCAAATTTTTGTCGAAATTACAAGAATTTTCAATGTGCGTGAAAGGAATCACAAAAAAACCTTTTCAATTTGAAAACCAGGGTGTATAATACCTCCAGAATTCCAATTTGGGATATTGGGATAATTTGAGAGGAGATTATCGCTATGAGCATCAAAGTTGGTATCAATGGCTTTGGCCGCATCGGCCGCATGGTTTTCCGCGCCAGCATCAACCACCCCGAGATCGAGATCGTGGGCATCAACGACCTGTGCCCCGCCGATTATCTGGCCTATATGCTGAAGTACGACACCATGCACGGTCACTTTGAGGGCACCGTCTCCGCCACTGAGAACGCCATCATTGTCAACGGCAAGGAGATCCCCATCTCCGCCGAGCGCAACCCCGCCGATCTGCCCTGGGGCAAGCTGGGTGCTGAGTATGTGGTGGAGTCCACCGGCCTGTTCCTGACCAAGGAGAAGGCCCAGGGCCACCTGGACGCCGGCGCCAAGAAGGTTGTCATGTCCGCTCCCTCCAAGGACGACACCCCCATGTTCGTCTGCGGCGTGAACCTGGACAAGTACACCCCCGATATGAACTTTGTTTCCAACGCCTCCTGCACCACCAACTGCCTGGCCCCCATTGCCAAGGTTCTCAACGACAACTGGGGCATCACCGAGGGTCTGATGACCACCGTCCACTCCACCACCGCCACTCAGAAGACCGTTGACGGCGTGTCCATGAAGGATTGGCGCGGCGGCCGTGCCGCTGCCGGCAACATCATCCCCTCCTCCACCGGTGCCGCCAAGGCTGTGGGCAAGGTCATTCCCGAGCTGAACGGCAAGCTGACCGGCATGTCCATGCGTGTTCCCACCCTGGATGTCTCCGTCGTGGACCTGACCGTGAACCTGGCCAAGCCCGCCAAGTACGAGGAGATCTGCGCCGCCATGAAGGCCGCCAGCGAGGGTGAGCTGAAGGGCGTTCTGGGCTACACCGATGAGGCCGTTGTCTCTAGCGACTTCCTGGGCGACGCCCGCACCTCCATCTTCGATGCCGACGCCGGTATCGCTCTGACCGACACCTTCGTGAAGGTCGTCAGCTGGTACGACAACGAGATCGGCTACTCCAACAAGGTGCTGGAGCTCATCAAGCACATGTATAGCGTGGACCACAAGTAAGCGTCCCTCTCCCAAAATAGAGAAACGAGCACCGCCAACGCGGTGCTCGTTTTTTTCTCTCGGATCGCCTTGGACACCTGCAGTATACCGGAAAAGATCCGACGATCCTGCCGAAAGCTGTCGAGGACGGAAAGAAAATCTTGGAAGGGGAAAAAGGCGGTGGAAAAAGAGAAAAGCGGAGAAATTTCTCCGCTTTCCCGCCGCATTATGCCTGATTTTGCCGGACGGCGTCCGGGTGATACTTGGCTCTGCAGATCAGCTGGGTCATGGTGCCCATGGGGCAGTAGACGCACCAGGAGCGGGGCTTGCAGAGGACCATGGTCCCAAGACCCAGCACCGTGGAGGTGAGCATGACGCTGTAAAAGCCGAAGGCGAACTGAGCCGCCCAGGGGGAAGCGCCGCCATGGTAAGCCCAGTGCCAGGGGAGCCGGAAGGTCCACAGCAACGTCACCACCTCCCGAAGATCCCGGGCTCCGGAAAACACCAGGGCGGTGTTCCACAGCATCTGGCCGAACATCACCAGGAAAAACAGCAGGAAGCCGTATCGAAACCACCTGCTCTTCATCCACCGGGGCACATCGTGCTGCCGGGAGAGGCCGAACCGCCCCCCCAGAAGGGCGAACAGCTGACCCCGGCCGCAGTAACGGCCGCAGTAGGCCTTGCTGCCGGTGGTGATGGAGATCAAAAGGGGCAGAAAAAAGCAGATCAGCCCCAGCCAGGCAAAGAGGATATTGAAAAATCCCAACAGCAGATACAGGGCCGAGGCAATCCAGAGATAGTCGTACCAGCGCTTTTTCATTGTCCTGCCGCCTCCATTCCGATCACCGATGCCGGACAGGCCTTGGCGCACTTCCCACAGCCCACGCACAGAGCCTCCTCCACCTGGGCGAACACCCCCCGGACCACCTGGACGGCCCCCCTGGGGCACACCTTCACGCAGCACCCGCAGGCCACACAGTGGTCCCGGTCCACCCGGGCCAGCCGCTTTTCCTTTCCCATAGGTTCCCTCCTCATTTCATCAGATTGGGTCCAGTATACGCCCTCCTCCTCTCCACTTCCGTGACCTTGTCACTGAGCCAGGAGGGTTTCGGCAAAGCCGTGGGCGAAGAGCCTGGCGGCAAGCAGTGCCTCGTCCAGGGAATTGCCCGCCGCCCCCACCTCCACCAGCATGCTGCCGGTGGTGCAGTGCTGGTTGTACCGGGAGTTTCGGACGGTAATGGGCCGCATGAGGGTGGGATAGTCCGTCAGGAGGGTGTTCTGCACCGCCGCCGCCAGCTTCAGATTTTCCAGCCACTGGGGATGACTGAGGCCGCCGCCGTCGGTGCCCATGACGAAGGTCATCTGGGCCGCCGTGCCCTCGGGCACCTGGGAAATCACCTTATAGGGGTTTCCCTCGCTGTCGGAGATGGCGTCCCGGTGGATATCCAGCACGAAGGTAATAGAGGGATACTGCGCCAGGTAGTTCTCGATAGCTGCCAGCGACCGGTCGTAAGCCCCGTTGTACTGGGGATAGTCGTACATGCTCCGGTCGTGGATCACGGAGATGCCGTGCTGGGTGAGGATCTCCGCAATTTCGTCCCCCACCCGCACCACATTATAATTGGTGTCGGTGGTGCGGCTCTCCCCGCTGGCCTCGTACTCCCGGCCTGGAGGCATGGTGTAGGCCTCGCTGCCGTGGGTGTGGACGATGAGCACCTGGGGGGCCTCCGTTCCCAGAGCGGCGGCAAAGGGGCCCTCCAGGTCTGCGGCGGTAAAGGACTTGTCGGAGTAGTTGTTGACGTAGGCCAGGCCGCTGACGATGTAGCCCTCGGTGGTGGTGGGCTGGAGCGTCCGGGCAGCCACCCCGTTGTCCTCAAAGCTGAGGGCCGTCTCCGGCTGGGTGGGCGTCTCCCGGATGGGCTGCTGCGCCTCCTCCTGGCCGTCGGTGTCATCCTGGGACTGGAGGGACAGCACCTCCTCCCGGCTGCTCTCCAGCAGAGGAGACTGGGCGATAGCCAGAGCTGCCGCCGTGGTAAGCCAGCCCCGGTCCCCTCCGTCCCCCAGCTGCAGCCGCAGCAGGGCCATGGGCAGGGTGCTGCGCGCCTCCAGGGCGGACAGCGCGCCTGTCAGGGTGTCGCTGCCCGCGGTGGCAAACACCACCCAAAGAATTCCTGCCGCCAATAGGGCCGCTCCGATCTGCCGCATCCACTCATGTCCTCCTCTGCGCTTCACTGGCAAGTCCCCCTTTCCTTTCTGCATTCAGCCTATGCTTGTCCTGAGGAAAAAGAACGGTTGCGCCCCCTTTTTTTTCGTGGTATGATAGCAGTATCTATGAACAGGAGAGAGGAAGCGGCAAACATGGGCAAATTTGACGGGGTACTGCTGGTCAGCGACTTTGACGACACCATGGTGGACACCTCCTCTCTCTATCGGGATCCCCAGCGCCGCCTGCCGCCGGTACCGGCCTACACCGTGGAGCGGCTGCGGTATTTTATGGACAACGGCGGCCGGTTCTGTCTGGTGACGGGCCGGTCCTGGCAGATCATGCGGCCCTTTATCGGCGGTGTGCCCACCAACGGCCCCTGCGCCGTGGCCAACGGGGCGGGGATCATCGACATCGCCACCGAGGAATTTCTTTACCGCCGCTTTCTTCCGCCGGAGGCCATCGGCCATCTGGAGGAGGTCATTGCCCGGTTTCCGGACCTCACCTGCGAGCTGTTCCGCGGGGACCACAAGGCGGACGTGATCCACCCCATTCCCTTCACCGTAGACCACGCCGAAGGCGCCCGGTACACCTACCGGGTCATTGAGGATCCCCGGGAGACGGAGGCGGAGGTCATCAAGATTCTCTTTGAAGGAGAGCACGCGTTTCTCCGGGAGCTGGAGGCCTACATCCGCTCCCGGCCCTGGTTTGCCGGCTACGAGCTGGCCTTCTCCGGCAAGCATCTGATGGAGATGACGGCCCTGGGTGCCAACAAGGGGGAGGTTACCCGGAAGCTGATGGAGCTGCTGGGGGCCTCGCCGGAGCATCTCTACTGCGCCGGGGATCAGGAGAACGATCTGCCCATGCTCCGCATCGGGAAGGAGAGCTTCGCCCCCGCCAACGCCATCCCGGCGGTGCTGCAGTCCGGGGTGACAGTGGTCCGCTCCTGCGGGGAGGGGGCCGTAGGCGAGGTGGTGGACCACCTGGACAGGCGGTATTCGTAAGGCCATGTGCATAACTGCCCTTGAGGCGGCGAAACCATAAAGGAGGAACCCAACCATGATGAATTCCATTTCCATGACCCAGCTGGCAGCCAGCATCACCGGTGCTCTCGGCGTAGAGCCCCCCAAGGAGGCGGACAAGGGCATCAGTCAGGTGGCGGCTCTGGTGGAGAACACCTTCGGCAAAAAGGCGGACAAGGTGATGATCTACAATCCCGACTGCATTGCCATGTGGATGTACCAGAAGCACACGGATCTCTTTGCCCCGGTGATGGCGGCCACCCAGCTGACCGTGCCGGTGGCCACGGTGATGCCCTCTGTGACGCCGGTATGCTTCGGCACCATGTACACTGGGGCCATGCCCGCCGTCCACGGCATCCAGTCCTACACCAAGCCCCAGATCACCATCGACGCCCTCTTCGACGCCCTCCACCGGGCGGGGAAGAAGGTAGCCCTGGTAACGGTGGAGAACTCCAGCATGGACCTCATTTTCCGGGGCCGGGAGATCGACTACTATCCCATGCCCTACGACGGGGAGGCCACGGAGAAGGGCCTGGAGCTCATTGCCGGGGACCAGTACGACGTGGTGGTGGTATACAACCAGGAGTACGACGACATGATCCACGACACCAAGCCGGAGTCGGAGGAGTCCATGGCGGCGCTGAAGAAGCACGTGGCCTCCTTTGCCAGGCTCACCGACGCGGTGCGGCAGCACTGGAGCGGATACGACAGTCTGGTGGTGTGGGCCACGGACCACGGCGTCCACACCGACTGGGACGGCCACGGCAACCACGGCGAGTTCCGGGAGGAGGACATCAACGTGATGCACTTCTATGGAGCGTATCCCAAAAAGTAAGGTGGAAAAAGGGAGCCGTTGCGGCCTGCAACGGCTCCTTCTTTGGGGAGTAGGGAGGTGTTTTTGTCCTCCGGCCGGTCATGGCCTTTTTTACCCTCGGGCCGGGCGGGCCGACCGCTGACGGGGACAGCACCTTTTTTGTCGGTACCCGACGGTGTTTCGTTTGGTGTTTTGCCTCCGGCGGGTGACTTTTTGGACGAGCAAAAAGTCACCAAAAACTCGCTTAGAACCAAGGTTCTAAGAACTCCTTTTGTTGATTACCAAGACCGGGTAGTCAGAGAGGCGTTTGGTCGGATACTATATACGGGTGACGCCTGTTTGGGTCGTCTTCTGCTTCTGCGCCGCGCTTCGGCGCGCTGATTGGTGGGGTAGACGATAGTCTAAAGCCTTCCCCCTTGGGGGAAGGCTCTGGTGTGGTGCAATTGCAGAAACCCCCAACGACCACCAGGGGAGCGCGCTGAAGCGCGGAAACAGGGGAACTCCGACCCCCTTGCATCCGTCAGCCGTAAAAGCCAGCAGAAAAATGGGGCAGACTGCCCATAATAGGCCAAAAGGAGTCCTTAGAACCTTGGTTCTAAGTTGATTTTTGCCTACTTTTGTTCAGCGACAAAAGTAGGCCGCCGGAGGCTAAGAAGGTATCGAAATACCGTCGGCTGCCGATAAAAAGGCAATGCCCTCATCAGAGGGCAAAAAAAGAAACAGCGCCGGTCCCGGCAATCGAGGGGACAGAAAAGGAGGATCCGCCCATGCGCGTACAAAACAGAATGCCCCAGGCGCTGGCCGTGTTTCTGGGAACTGCCGCCGCACCGGCAGACCGGGGCGTGGTCTTTGACCCCTTCTGCGCCGGGGGCGTGCTGCCGGCGGCCATGGCCTCCCTGGGGGACCGCCCCCTCACCTTCGTGGGCCAGAACTGGTCCGCCGGAGACGGGGAGCCGGACCTGGGACCCTATGACTGCGTTATCACCTCCTTTCCCTTCCTCTCCCCCGGCGCCGCCGGCGGGGAGGAGGCCGCCCTCCTCCGGGTGATGGACTGCCTCAAGCCGGGCGGGCGTTGCGCCTGCGTGGTGTCCGCCGGTCTTCTGGGCCGGGACAGCCGGGACGCCCGCCTGGCCCGGCAGCGGCTGACGGAGGAGCTGGACCTGGAGCTGCTGCTCCTTCTCCCCGAGGACACCTTTCCCGACACCCGGGTCTACAGCGCCGTCCTCCTCTTCCGCCGGGAATCCCCGGAGCGCCCTGCCGTCACCGTGGTGGACCTTCGGGACGGCACTCTCTCCCCGGACACGCTGGCCCAGGTCCAAAACGCCGCCCGCAGCGGCCGGTGGGACGGCCTCCGAGCCCTCCGCCTCCCCCGGGAGGACGTGGAGTCTCCCGGCTATATTCTCACCCCCGACCGATACGACCTCCAGCCCCAGGAGGGCCGTCGGGGCGCGGCACCCTTTGACGCCACCAGCTACGCCCTGGGGGAGCTGGACCGGATTTTCGACCAGTGCTTTCCCCACGCCGCTCTCCGCGTTCTCCGGGAGGACAGCCCCTATCCCCTCCGACGGGGCGGCGACCTCTTCCGCCTGCGCACCGGCCAGCAGCTGCCGGAGGGAGCCGGTCAGGGTCCCTATCCTCTCTACCAGGGAGCCGGCGTCTGCGGCTACACCGATTTCTGTAACACCGGGGAGATTCTGCCTGTATACGTCATCAACCGGGTGGGAGACTACTGCGGTCGGATCTATCTCTCGGAGAAGCCCTGCTTTGTCCAGCAGAACTCCATCTCCCTCACCGCCCGGGAACCGGAGGATTTCGACAGCGTGTTCCTCTACTTTCTCCTCCGCTCCGCCCGGCTCAATCAGTGGAAGATCCGCTCCACCAAGCCCTACATCCGCCAGGAGGCGGTGCGGGACACCTGGTTCATCGTGCCCCCCATTGAGGTCCAGCGGACCTTCTCCCGCCGGGTGGAGGACCGCTTCCGCCAGATTTTGGCGATCTGGGAGGAGCAATCCTACGTCATGCGCCAGGAGGCCCTGTTCTGACCTCTGGAAATGGGGAAAAAAGTGTGCTATACTGGCGGTAAGATGATGAGAAGGAGGCGGAGGCGATGATGACGAAGGAGGCCCTTTGCCGGGCAGCCCGGGACATGCTGGAGCGGTCCTATGCCCCCTACTCCCATTTCCGGGTGGGGGCGGCCCTGGAATGCGCCGACGGGTCCGTGTTCACCGGCTGCAATATTGAGAACGCCGCCTACTCCCCCACCCTCTGCGCCGAACGGGTGGCAGTGGGCAAGGCGGTCAGCGAGGGCCACAGGGACTTTGTCCGTCTGGCCGTGGCCGCCGACACCGACGCTTTCACCACCCCCTGCGGGGTCTGCCGCCAGGTGTTGTGGGAGTTCGCCCCGGACCTGGAGGTGCTGCTCTACAACCGCCGGGGAGAGATGCAGACGCTGACGCTGCGCCAGCTGCTGCCCTATAGCTTCGGCAGCGACTCCCTGGAGGGCTGAATGGTATCGTATGGATCCCCGGCTCCCGGCGGAGCCGCTATCAATGCGCCGACAAGGCGCAGGGGAGGTATCTGTCATGCGATTTGTCTATTACCTGTCCGCGGATCGCACCATGCCGCCGGAGGACTGCCGGGCGGCATGGAGCACTCCTGACCACCAGGGCGCCTTCGGCTTTCTGCTGGAGGAGGCGGAGCCCTTCCCCACGGAGCTGGTCGGCCTCCACGCCCTGCCGGACGTATATCGGCTGGAGCTGCTGAAGGACCCGGAGACCCTGTCCGTGCTGAAGGCCTATCTGGAGGAGAATCTGGCCCCCGGGGGCCAGGTCCAGCTGTGGCAGGTGGCCACCAACCGCCACCGCAGCCGCCGTCCCTGTCTCTACCGGGGCAGGCTGGCGGAGCTGAGCGGCGACATTTTCCAGCTTCTCTTCGGCAGCGAGGAGCTGTGCATCCAAATCGAGTATTGACCTGGGGCGGCCTCCGCCCCGGAAAGGAGACACTATGGCGTCCAACCGCATCGGCCGCATCAACGAGGAGATCCAGCGGGAGCTGAGCGCCCTGCTGCGCACCGTGAAGGATCCCCGGCTGCAAAGCGGCCTCTTTACCATCACCCACGTGGACACCACCAGCGACCTGCGCTGGGCCAAGGTGTTCATCTCCGCTCTGGACAAAAGGCAGGAGGCGGACATGATGAAGGGACTGAAGTCTGCCGCGGGCTATCTCCGTCGGGAGCTGGGCAGCGCCCTGGGGCTGCGGTACACCCCCCAGCTCCAGTTCATCGCCGACGACTCCATCGAAAAGGGAGCCCACATCCTGGAGATGCTGCGGGATCCCCAGGTGGTGAAGCCCGCCAACCCCGCCAATGAGCACATTCATCTGGAAGACGAGGAGTAACCGGAGCATGACCGTACAGGAAACCGCCGCCCTGCTGAGGGGCAAGGATCAGATTCTCATTCTCACCCACCGCCGTCCCGACGGGGACACCATCGGCTGCGCCGCCGGGCTGTGCGCCGCCCTGCGCCGTCTGGGCAAGACGGCCTACGTACTGCAAAACCCGGAGGTCACCGACATCAACCGGGTCTATGTGGAGCCCTACTGGGCCCCGGCCGATTTCACGCCGGACTTTGTGGTGTCGGTGGACATTGCCGCAAGGCAGCTGTTCTATCCGGCAGCGGAGCAATACCTCTCCCGGGTGGACCTGGCCATCGACCACCACCCCTCCCAGGAGTTTTTCGCCAGAGAAACCTGTCTGGAGGCGAATCGGGCCGCCTGCGGTGAGATTCTTTATGCCATCTGCCGGGAGCTGGGGGAGATCACGCCGGAGATCGCCCTGCCCCTGTACGCGGCGGTGGCCACGGACACGGGGTGCTTCGTCTATGCCAACACCACTGCCAACACCCACGCGGTGGCGGCAGCTCTTTTGGAAACGGGAATCGACTATTTTGCCGTGAACAAGCGGCATTTCCGCACCAAGAGCCGGAGAAGACTTGCCCTGGAGGCAGACATGCTGGCCAATATGGAATTTTTCGATGAGGGCCGGGGGGTCTTTATGGCGGTGCCCCTGAGCCTGATGGAATCCCTCCAGGCCACAGAGAACGACGCGGAGGACCTGTCCACCCTGGCAGGGATTATTGAAGGCGTGGACTGCGGCGCGGTGCTGCGGGAGCTCCCCGACGGCAGCTGGAAGCTGTCTCTCCGCACGGGGGCCAACGGCCGGGTGAACGCCACCAAGGTGTGCAAGCTCCTGGGGGGCGGCGGTCACGCCATGGCCGCCGGGGCCACGGTGTCCGGCACCCTGCCGGAGGTGAAGGAGCAGATCCGCGCCGCCGTAGCGGCGGTACTGGCGGAGGCGGCGGAGTAAAAAAAGGCCTCCCCAAGGGGGAGAGCTTTTTTTCTGCCCTCCGCCGCCTGGGGGAGGCATTTTGTCCCTCGGGCCTGGCAGGCCGACGGCTGACAGAGTTTTTCCCTCTGTCGGTACCCGACGGTATTTCGTTCGGTGTTTTGCCTCCGGCGGGTGACTTTTCTCGCGGAAGAAAAGTCACCAAAAGTCCGCTTAGAACCAAGGTTCTAAGAACTCCTTTTGACCTATTGAGGGTAGTCTTGTTCCGTTATTTCGTTGATTTTTCCGGCTGACGGATGCAAGGGGGTCGGAGTTCCCCTCCTTCCGCGCTTCAGCGCGCTCCCTTGGCGGTGGTAGGGGCCTCTGCGTCTTTCGCCTTCCCCCCAGGGGAAGGCTTGAGACGAACCACCGTCAACCCGCCGCATCAGCGCGGAGCGCGGCGCTTAAAGCAGAAGATGACCCGAACAGGCGTCACCCGTACAACACCAGCGACAAAGAGCCTCCCTGGCTTTCAAGTTTCGGTAGGAAACGAAGGGAGTCCTTAGAACCGTAGGTTCTAAGCTGATTTTTGCCTACTTTTGTTCAGTGACAAAAGTAGGCCGCCGGAGGCAAAACACCTAACAAAACACCGTCGGGTACCGACAAAAGCGGCAAGACCGCCGTCAGCGGCCCGGCCCGCCCGGCCCGGGGGCAAGAAAAAAAGCCCCGCCGGTCCCGGCGGCAGAGCGGACAAAAAGGAGCACCCCCCTATGAGTGACGGCATCATCATCATCGACAAGCCCCAGGGCTGGACCAGCATGGACGTATGCGCCAAGCTGCGGGGCATTTTGTCCCAGCGCCGCATCGGCCACGGCGGCACCCTGGACCCCATGGCCACCGGCGTGCTGCCGGTGTTCGTGGGCAATGCCACCCGGGCGGTGGAGTTCGCCGAGAAGGGCGACAAAGAGTATCTCGCCGGGCTGCGGCTGGGTCTTGTGACCAATACCCAGGACACCACCGGCGAGACGCTGGAGGAGCGCCCCGTCCCCGACGGCGCGGCCGCCGCTCTGGCGGCTGTCCTCCCCCAATTCACCGGCCCCATCCTCCAGGTGCCCCCCATGTACTCCGCCATCAAGAAAAACGGCCAGAAGCTCTATCAGCTGGCCCGGAAGGGCATCGAGGTGGACCGTCCTCCCCGGCCCGTCACCATCCACGCTCTGGAAATTGTGGATCAGACCGGTCCCGCCGATTTCCTTCTCCGGGTACGCTGCTCCAAGGGCACCTATGTCCGCACCCTCTGCCACGATATGGGCGAGGTTCTGGGCTGCGGCGGCGCTATGAGCAGCCTGCGGCGCACCATGGCCTCCGGCTTCACCATTGACCAGGCGGTGACCATGGAAGAGGCCCAGGAGAAGGGCCCCGCCCTCCTCCTGCCCACCGACGCCTTCTTTTCCCACCTTCCCTCCTGGACGCTCCCCGGAGAGCGGGAGGAAAAGCTCTGTCGCAACGGCAACCCCGTCCCCGCTCCGGCGCTGCCGGAGGGGACCTATCGGATCTACGGACAGGACGGGGCCTTTTTGTGCGTCAGCCGCTGGGAGAACGGCGTACTGACCTCTATCAAGAACTTTTTCGGCAGCTGAGGAGTGACCGCGCTATGGAACAGATCCGACGGACCGTCATCGCCCTGGGGTTTTTTGACGGCATCCACTTGGGCCATCAAGCCCTGCTGCGCCGGACGGTGGAGCGGGCGGAGGAGCATGGTATGACCCCCTCCGTTTTCACCTTTGACCGCTCTCCCAAGGCGGTGGTCACTGGGAAGGACATCCCCCTTCTCACCACGCCGGAGCAGCGCATCGCCATCATCCATGCCCTCTTTCCCATCCGGGAGATCATCGTGGCCCCCTTTGACGAGAAGATGATGACCATGGACTGGCGGGATTTTCTCGACATGCTGGTCACCCGCTTCCACGCAGGCTGGCTGGTGGCGGGCCACGACTACCGTTTCGGCCACAAAAACCAGGGGAACGCCGATCTGCTGCGCCAGAGGGCGGCGGAGCTGAACCTTGGCTGCGACATCATCCCCCCGGTGCTGGCGGAGGGGGAGCTGGTCAGCTCCACCCGCATCCGGGCGCTTCTGGAGAAGGGCCGCGCAGAGGAGGCCCGCCGCCTGCTGGGCCACGGTCTGCCGGTGGGAGCGCCGGAACAGCACAGGAGCGAACAGGTACCATAACAGACGAAGGAGGAGACGCAAATGTACAACTTCGCAATTCTGGGGGCGGGAGCCATTGCCCGTGAGATGGGGACCACCGTGCAGCGGACCGATATCGTCAACGGCTACGCCGTGGCCTCCCGGGATCTGTCCCGAGCTCAAGCTATGGCGGATCAGTACGGCTTTGACCGGGCCTACGGGTCCTACGAGGAGCTGCTGGCGGACCCGGCGGTGGATCTGGTGTACATCGCCACCCCCCACGTGTTCCATGCCCGGCAGATCCGCCAATGCCTGGAGGCGGGCAAGCACGTGTTGTGCGAGAAGGCCTTCACCATCAACGCCGCCCAGGCCCGAGAGGTCACCGCCCTGGCCCGGGAGAAGGGGCTTCTGCTGGCGGAGGCCATCTGGCCAAGGTACATGCCCATGGCCAAGATACTGCGGGACTTTGCCGCCGGGGACAAAATCGGCAGAATCTACGCCCTTACCGCCAACCTGGGCTACCCGGTCTACCACCGGGAGCGGCTCCATGACCGTGCCCTCGGCGGCGGCGCTCTGCTGGATGTGGGGATCTACCCCCTCACCTTCGCCTCCCTCATCCTGGGGGAGGACGTAACGGACATCCGTTCCGCGGCGGACCTCAGCGACACGGGGGTGGACAAGAGCAACCACATCGTTCTCACCTACGCCTCCGGCGCCCGGGCGGAAATCTTCAGCTCCATCGCCGGTCCCACAGATCGCCGGGGCGTGATCTACGGTGAGCGGGGCTATGCCGAGGTGGGCAACGTCAACAACTACGAATACCTGCGGATCTTCGACCAGGATCACCGGCTGGTGGAGGAAATTCCCTGCCCACCCCAGGTGACAGGCTATGAGTATGAGCTGGCCGCCTGCGCCGCCGCCATCGCCGAGGGCGCCGTCCAATGTCCCGACGCACCCCATGAGATGTCCGTCACCATGATGGCCCTGATGGATACCATTCGGAACCAATGGGGGATCGAATACCCGGAGTTGTAACCTGTCGGAGCCCTTTTCTCTTTTGAAAAAGGTGTGGTATACTGTAAAAAACGCCGCTTTTTGCGGCGGTGTACACCGGCGCACCGCGCCGGAACGAAAGGATATCGACTATGCCTGAGATTGATCTCTCCTCTCTGACCAGCCATCTGAAGACCTTTACCATGGAGAAGGCGCTGGCTGCGGTGCTGGTATTTCTGGTCTGCCTGCTGGTCATCAAAGTGGTCACCCGCCTGACGGAAAAGCTGCTTGGCCGGGTCAAGCGGCTGGATCCTCGGATGAACCGGTACGCCCTGACCGCTTTGAAAGCGGTGCTATACATCCTCACTGCCCTCATTGTGGCGCAGAGCCTGGGTATCCCCACCACCTCTCTGGTGGCTCTGTTCAGCGTGCTGTCGCTGGCTGTGTCGCTGGCCGTTCAGGACGTGCTGGGCAATGTGGCCGGGGGCATCGTGATCCTCTTCTCCAAGCCCTTTCAGATTGGCGACTACATCGAAACCGACGCCGTGGCCGGGACAGTGTACGCCATCGACCTCACCTACACCAAGCTGGACACCCCTGACGGCCAGCGGGTATTGATGCCCAACAGCACCATGGCCGACAGCAAGATCGTCAACTTCACGGAGCTGGGCACCCGCCGGATCGACCTGGCCATCACTGCCTCCTACGACGACGCCATCCAGACGGTCCGCGCCTCCCTCCTGGCCGCTGTGGCCGCCACCCCGGACATTTTGCCGGACCCGGCGCCGGTGGTGGTAGTCACCAACTACGGCGCCAGCGCCATTGAATACCACCTGCGCTGCTGGAGCAAGGTGGACACCTACTGGGACGCCAGGAACACCTTGATGGAGGAGGTCAAGCACGCCTTTGACCGGGACGGCGTTACCATGACCTACAACCACCTGAATGTCCACATTGTGGAGAATACGGAGAACAAAACCGATGGAATTCTTTGAGTATCACACCAAGGTCCAGTATTCCGATCTGGGAGAGGATGGATTTCTCTCCGCCGTCGGGATGCTGCGGCTGATGCAGGAGGCGGCCTGTGAGGACTCCGCCAGCGTGGGCTGCGCCCCAGGGGAGCTGCTGGAGGCCCGGGGGATCGGCTGGGTCCTTTGCGGATGGAAACTGCAGCTGGGACAAAAAGCCCCGTGGGGAACCAAGCTGACCGTGCGAACCTGGCCCCGGCGGATGGACCTCCACTTTTCCGACCGTGATTTTCATATTCTGGACGAGGCGGGGCAAACTGTGGCGGCCGCCACCTCCCGGTGGCTGCTATTGGACGTACACACCGGCCGGGTTACCCGGGTGACGGAGGAGCTGGCCTCCCACTATACCCTGTGGGACCACAAAGCGGTGGAGGGGGAGATTCCCATGGGCGGCAAAACTCCGGAGGACGCGGAGGAGACCTTTTCCTACACGGCTCTGGGCCGGGATCTGGACACCTTCCACCACGTGAACAATCTCCACTACCTGGAGCTGGGACGGGAGGCCCTGCCGGAGGCGGTGCGGGCCCTGCCCTTCGCCACGGTGGAAATTCTCTATAAGCGGCAGATTCTTCGGGGTGAGCGGGTGCGCTTCTTCTACGCCTTTACCGGAGAGAAGCACCAGGTGGAGATTCGGGACGACAGCGGCAGAAAGACCCACGCGTTTTTGTGGTTCTATTGAACAGTGGAAAGGGGCTGCGTTGCCGCCCCTTTCCCACTAAAAAAGCCTTCCCTGCGGTGCAGGGAAGGCTTTTTTCATACCTTTGGTCAGCGCCGGAGCATGTCCGTCAAATCCGCCGCTGCAGCCCGAAGTTCCTCCACATCGGGATAGTCCAGAGCCTCGTCCACCCGACTGTCGGCGGCCAGCAGGGCCATGTACAGGGTGATATCCTGCTTGGGTACCGTAGCACAGGCGTATAGTTCCTCCAAGGCCACCGCCAGGGGGTCATAGCCCTCGTCGTAATCGTCGTATCGGTTGAGGAAGGCCTCCCGACCGGTGAGATAGTTCACCATAGCCACGCTGATGGGTTCCCTGGGAAACAGCTGGATCAGCAGCTGCCTGACCTTCTCCTGCTGGGCGCTGCCGTAGGGGAAGGCCCAGGCGGCATACTCTGCCTGCTCCTTCGCCTCCTGACGGCGGGATTTGAAGTGAAGCCAGGGAAACGGTTCTCTTCCCATGACAATCCTCCTTTCCAAACTGGGCGTTTCGGGAAATCAGTCGCCGAAGGTAGTGCCGGCGTCCCGGGCGGTCTGGATCAGCGGATGGTCCACCGGCAGGAACTTCGTCCGCGAGGCGGCCTCCTCCAAGGGCACCGCCACGATCTGATCGGCCTGAATGCCCACCATGTAGCCATACTTCTGCTCCATGATCATCCGGGCGGCGGCGGTGCCGAAGCGGGTAGCCAGCACCCGGTCGTAGGGACAGGCGGGACCGCCTCTCTGGTAGTGGCCGGGCACGGTAACCCGGGCCTCCTGGCCGGTAATCTTCTCCAGCTGGGCGGCAATATCGTAGGAGATGGTGGAGTAGGGGTTGGCCTCCTTCTTCCGGCGGCGCTCCTCCTCGGTGAGAATCTTGTCGTCCTTGGAGATGGCGCCCTCCGCCACCGCCACAATAGAAAAGGTGCGTCCCTTCTTCTTCCGGGCCTCGATGGCCTCCGCCACCTTGTTGATGTCGTAAGGAATCTCGGGAATGAGAATCACATCGGCGCCGCCGGCGATTCCGGCGCTGAGGGTCAGCCACCCGGCATCCCGGCCCATCACCTCCACCAGGAAAATCCGGCTGTGGGCCAGTGCCGTGGTATGGATGTAGTCGATGACATTGGTGGCGATGTCGGCAGCGGACTGGAAGCCAAAGGTCTGGTCCGTGCCATAGATGTCGTTGTCGATGGTCTTGGGCAGGGTAATGACGTTCATGCCCGCGTCGTGGAGGAGCTTGGCGCTCTTCTGGGTGCCGTTGCCCCCCAGCACCACCAGGCAGTCCAGATTCAGCCGGTTGTAGGTGTCCAGCATGTTGTCCATGACGTCGTTGCCATCCTTGTCCACGATGGCCTTGCCGGGGATGTAGGGCTGGCGGGAGGTGCCCAGGATGGTGCCGCCCTGGGCGATGATGCCGGAGAAGTCGCCGGGCTCCATGAACTTGTAATCGTTCTCGATGAGGCCCCGGTAGCCGTCGTACATGCCGTAAATCTCAATGTTGTCCACATACTGGAACAAAGCCTTGCCCACGCCCCGAATGGCCGCGTTGAGACCCTGGCAGTCGCCGCCGCTGGTGACAAGACCCACTTTCGTTTTCCGCTTCATCGTACCAGTCTCCTTTTCAACGGTAGTCTTCCGATGATACTATATCGCATTTTCGTGAAAAAATCAACAATTTTCCGCTTTTGTCTGAAAAGATGTCAGACAGGAGGGACCGTGGAATCTGCGGGACGCCGCCTTGACAAAGGGACGTGAATTTTTTATAATAATTGAAGGTATGGACAGGCTGGGACCTGTCGGTGCCGGAGAAGTGAAAGCGAATATGCCGCGGCGGAAAGCAAGCCTCTCCCCGTGGCCGCGGCAGCTTGAATACGGGTCTGCTCCTCTGGGACAGGCTCAAAAAAGGAAAGGAAGAATTGCCATGATCTATTCCAGCGAAGTGCAGAACATGTGCCCCGTCGCCAAGGGCGCGTACCATGGCCCCGCCCCCATCCCCGAGGAGGGCAAGTGGGTCCAGGCAAAGGAGATCAAGGACATCAGCGGCCTCACCCACGGCGTGGGCTGGTGCGCTCCTCAGCAGGGCGCCTGCAAGCTGACCCTGAACGTGAAGGACGGCATCATTGAGGAGGCCCTGGTGGAGACCCTGGGTTGCTCCGGCATGACCCACTCCGCCGCCATGGCCAGCGAGATCCTCATCGGCAAGACCATTCTGGAGGCGCTGAACACCGACCTGGTGTGCGACGCCATCAACACCGCCATGCGGGAGCTGTTCCTGCAGATCGTCTACGGCCGCACCCAGACCGCGTTCTCCGAGGGCGGCCTGCCCATCGGCGCCTCTCTGGAGGACCTGGGCAAGGGTCTCCGGAGCCAGGTGGGCACCATGTTCGGCTCCAAGGCCAAGGGTCCCCGTTACCTGGAGATGGCCGAGGGCTACTGCACCCGCATGGCTCTCAACGCCGACAACGAGGTCATCGGCTATGAGTTTGTCCACCTGGGGAAGATGATGGCCGCCATCGCCAAGGGCACCGACGCCAACGAGGCCCTGAAGGCCGCCACCGGCCACTACGGCCAGTGGGACGCCGCCGCCAAGTATATCGATCCCCGCCACGAATAAGAGAAGGAGGACAAGGAAATGGCTCTGTTTGAAAGCTACGAGAGAAGAATCGACAAGATCAACGGCGTCCTCGCTCAGTATGGCATCGGCTCCATTGAGGAGTGCCGGAAGATCTGCCAGGATAAGGGCTTTGATCCCTACGAGATCGTCAAGGGCATTCAGCCCATCACCTTTGAGAACACCTGCTGGGCCTACTGCATGGGCGCCGCCATCGCCATCAAGAAGGGTGTGAAGACCGCCGCTGAGGCCGCTGAGGCCATCGGCATCGGCCTGCAGGCCTTCTGCATCGACGGCTCTGTGGCCGAGGACCGCAAGGTGGGCCTGGGCCACGGCAACCTGGGCGCCATGCTGCTGCGGGACGAGACCAAGTGCTTCGCCTTCCTGGCCGGCCACGAGTCCTTCGCCGCCGCCGAGGGCGCCATCGGCATCGTCCGCAACGCCAACAAGGCCCGGAAGGAGCCCCTGCGGGTTATCCTGAACGGTCTGGGCAAGGACGCCGCTCAGATCATCAGCCGCATCAACGGCTTCACCTATGTGCAGACCCAGTTCGACTATGCCTCCGGCAAGGTGAACATCGTCAAGGAGACCCGCTATAGCGAGGGCGAGCGGGCCAACGTCCGCTGCTACGGCGCCGACGACGTCCGTGAGGGCGTGGCCATCATGCACCTGGAGGGTGTGGATGTGTCCATCACCGGCAACTCCACCAACCCCACCCGCTTCCAGCACCCCGTGGCCGGCACCTACAAGAAGGAGTGCGTGGAGCAGGGCAAGAAGTACTTCTCCGTGGCCTCCGGCGGCGGCACCGGCCGCACCCTGCACCCGGACAACATGGCCGCCGGTCCCGCCAGCTACGGCATGACCGACACCATGGGCCGTATGCACAGCGACGCTCAGTTCGCGGGCAGCTCCTCCGTCCCTGCTCACGTGGAGATGATGGGCTTCCTGGGCGCCGGCAACAACCCCATGGTCGGTATGACTGTGGCGACTGCTGTTGCTGTGGCCGAGAGCATGAAGTAAAAATCGGCATCGACCGAACCGAAACACCCCGGAGCAGCGCTCCGGGGTGTTTTTACGCATACCGACCATGGGCCGCCGCAAGTGCGGCGTCACGAGCGTTTTGGGCCCATGGCCCAAAACCTCGGTCTTGGGGCAATTCATTTGCCCCAAGACAAGTCCAATCAATGGGGCCCCCAGGCGGCCCCGCCGCCTGGGGAGACGGTACGACTGTGGCGACTGCTGTTGCCGTGGCCGAGAGCATGAAGTAAGATTTTCGGCTTGACCGAACCGAAACACCCCGGAGCAACGCTCCGGGGTGTTTTTACGCATACCGACCATGGACCGCCGCAAGTGCGGCGTCACGAGCGTTTTGGGCCCATGGCCCAAAACCTCGGTCTTGGGGCAATTCATTTGCCCCAAGGCAAGTCCAATCAATGGGGCCCCCAGGCGGCCCCTGCCGCCTGGGGAAACGGTATGACTGTGGCGACTGCCGTGGCTGTGGCCGAGAGCATGAAGTAAGAATCGGCATCGACCGAACCGAAACACCCCGGAGCAGCGCTCCGGGGTGTTTTTGCATCTATCGTCACAGATTGCGGCCTCTCATCCGTTACACCCGGATGCAGGTGCGGTCAATCTCGCTCAGGGCGTGGACGCCGCACATGGCCATGGTGTCCCGCAGCTCCGCCTTCAGCTTCTCCGCATACACCGCCACGCCCTCGGCCTCTCCACCGTACACCGCGGTGACAAAGGGACGGCCGATGAGCACCCCGTCCGCCCCCAGGGCCAGCGCCTTGAACACATCCATACCGGAGCGGATTCCGCCGTCCACCAGGATGGTCAGCTCCTTCCCCACCGCATCGGCGATCTCCCCCAGCACCTCCGCCGTGGCGGGACACTGGTCCAGCACCCGGCCGCCGTGGTTGGACACCACGATGGCCTTGGCCCCTGCGGCGGCGGCCTTCTCCGCCCCCCGGACGGTCATGATCCCCTTGAGAATGAAGGGGACCTCGGCGCAGGCGGCAATCTCCCGCAGCTCCTCCACGGTCTTGCTGCCGGCGGGAGGCGTCAGGTTCTGGAGGAAGGGCAGACCGGCGGCGTCAATGTCCATGGCGATGGCGGCGGGACCGGCGGCCTTGGCCCGCTCCAGCTTGGCAAAGAGGGTCTCCCGGTCCCAGGGCTTCACCGTGGGGATGCCTGCGCCGCCGCTGCGGGCAATGGCCGCGCAGGCGCCCTCAAAGACGGCGGGGTTGGTGCCGTCGCCGGTAAAGGCGGCGATGCCCGCCTCCCGGCAGGCGGGAACCAGAATGTTATTATAGGCCAGATCGTCGTACTTGTCCCCGTAGTGGAGGGTCATGGCCCCCACGGGAGCGGCAAAAATGGGGGCGTCAAAGGTCCGGCCGAAGAAGGAAAAGGCGGTGTCCACCTGCTTGTTCTCGCAGATGGTATCCAGATTGACGCAGATCTCCTGCCACTTCTGGTAGTTGCGGATAGCGCCGGTGCCCTGGCCCTTCGCCCCGGGGCCGGGGATGGTGTTTTCGCAGGCCAAGCCGTTGCACACCGGGCAGGCCTTGCAGTAGGGGCCGCAGCAGGTGCGGGCGGCGGCCAGTACTTCGGAATAGGTCATGGATGCTCCTCCTCACACATTGGGTCCGCTCCGGCCCAGTGGCCGGGAGACGCCTTCTTTTTTCTATTGTAACAAGGGGCGAAAAATTTGCAAGTGCGGCAGGCACTTTTTCCTCCTGTTCCGCGTCCAGGATAGTAGAAGACTATCAGAACAGAAAAGGAGGTATTGTCATGAAACAGAAGATCACATCTCTCACCCTCGCCGCCCTGCTGCTGCTCTCTCTCCTCACCGCATGCGGCGGCGGCAACACCGCCACGTCCGACATCGCCAACGGCGGCAGTGCGGGATACGAGGAAAACGGCTGGGACGCCGGCATGGAGTCTCCCGCTGCCCCCCAGGAGGACGCCTCCGATGGAGCGGTCTCCCTCCAGAAGAAGATCTACACCGCCAGCCTGGAGGCGGAGACCACCGCCTTTGATCAGGCCGCCCAGGGACTCAGCCAGCTGGTGGCGGACTGCGGCGGCTATTTCCAGAACCAGAGCGTATCCAACCGGGGAACCTACCGCTACGGAACCTACACCATCCGCATCCCCGCCCAGCGCTTCCGGGACTTTCTCCTGCAGGTGGGGGACAGCTGCCACGTCCTCTACCAGACCAGCGCCGAGGATGACGTCACCGACGCCTACTATGACGTAGAGAGCCGCCTGACCACCCAGCGCACCAAGCTGGAGCGGCTCCAGAATCTTCTGAGCCAGGCGGAGAACATGGAGGACATCATCACCATTGAGTCGGCCATCAGTGAGACGGAGCTGACCATCGAACAGCTGACCGGCAGTCTCCGGACCTACGACAACCTCATCAACTACGCCACCGTGGACATGACCCTCAGCGAGGTCTACAGGCTCAGCAACGCGGAGGAGCCGGTGACCACCTTCGGCGGCCGCCTGACCGCCGCCTTCCAGGGAGGCTTCCGGTCCGCGGTAAATTTCGGAGAGAGCTTTCTCATCTTCCTGGCTTACAACTGGGTGCTCCTGGTGGTACTGCTGGCGGTGGCTCTGGTGGTGCTGAATGTCCTGCTGCGAAAGCGGAAAAAGGCCCGCTCCTCAGCCCCGAGCCAGGAAGAGCCGCCGAAGTGATTGCATTTCGTTGCTTTTCTGCCGAATTTTACAAAGTGGAATCGAAAAAGGATCGCCGGAGCATGGGTTCCGGCGATCCTTTTTTCTTTTTCACTCCGCCGTTCTCAGCGGGCGGCCACCGCCTTGGTGGCCACCACGTCCACGCCGGTGCCCGCCGCGTCGGAGAGCACCACGTCTCCGATGGCCACGGGAGCCTGCACCCGCACATCCCGGAGGGCGGCGGCGCAGTCGAAGATCTTCCCCTTGGGGATGTCCTGGGCGGTCTTCACCGACACCATGGGGGACACGCCCCCCTCCACCCGGACGGTGGTGGTGACGATGCGGGTGGGATTGGTGACCTCCTTGCGGGCGTAGGTCTCCCCCCGCTTGCAGGTGAAGCCGGTAACCTCCCGGACCTCCCCGGCCTCCAGGGTCACGGTGATGGGGCAGCCCATGGGGCAGCCGATGCAGATGAGATTCTTCTTCTCCATGGTCACGCCTCCTCGATGGTCACGGTGATGGTCTTGAGGTCCGGGCGGGAGAGCAGGTCCTCCCGCTTCAGCACCACCTGCTCCATCTCGCCGGGGGCCATGATCTGCCGCTTCCGGCGGCTCACCCGCTCTTCGTCAAAATACACGCTCACATAGGCGTTGCGGTACACCGCTCCCACCCGGAAGCGGACCACCTGCTCCGCCTCCATCCGATGGGGGTGGACCCGGGCGGGCACCGTGTACCGGACGCCTCCCTGAGCCTTCAGGGAAATGGCCGCCTCGCCGGTCTCCAGCTCGCCCCGGACGTACTTGGCCGCCGCACGGCCCGCCGCCGCCGCCTCCTGGGACACGAAGTCCACCAGGTCGTGGACGTGGAGCACGTTGCCGCAGGCGAAGACGCCGGGGACGGAGGTCTCCAGGCTCTCGTCCACCACCGCGCCGGAGGTGACGGGGCTCAGCGCTACCCCGGCGGACCGGCTCAGCTCGTTTTCGGGAATGAGGCCGCAGGAGAGGAGGAGGGTGTCGCACTCGTAGTCCTCCTCGGTGCCGGGGATGGGCTTGAGGTGCTCGTCCACCGCCGCCAGAGTGATGCCCTCCACCCGCTCCCGGCCCCGGATGTCCACCACCGTGTGACTCAGCTTCAGAGGAATGCCGTAGTCGTCTAAGCACTGGACGATGTTCCGCTTCAACCCGCCGGAGTAGGGCATCAGCTCCGCCACCACCTGGACCTGGGCGCCCTCCAGGGTCATGCGTCGGGCCATGATGAGGCCGATGTCGCCGCTGCCCAGGATGACCACCTTTCTGCCGGGGAGAAGTCCCTCCATGTTCACCAGCCGCTGGGCGGTGCCGGCGGAGTAGATGCCGGCGGGCCGGGTCCCGGGGATATTCAGAGCCCCACGGGGCCGCTCCCGGCAGCCCATGGCCAGAATAATGGCCCTGGCGGACAGCTGAAAGAGACCGTCGGTCTTGTTCATGGCGGTGATGACCCGGTCAGAGCTCACATCCAGCACCATGGTGTTAAGGAGGTAGGGGATCTGCCGCTCCTTCACCTGGTCGATGAACCGGGCGGCGTACTCCGGGCCGGTAAGCTCCTCCTGGAAGGTGTGGAGGCCGAAGCCGTTGTGGATGCACTGGTTGAGGATGCCGCCAAGCTCGTTGTCCCGCTCCAGGATCAGGATGCGCTCCACCCCGGCGTCCCGGGCGCTGACGGCGGCGGCCAGGCCCGCCGGGCCCCCGCCGATGATGACGATGTCGTAGGTGTTCATGCTTCCGTCCCCTCCTTGGTCTTGCCCACCACCATGCGGGATTTGCCGCCGCACTTGGTGATCTCGCTGAGGTCCACGCCCGTCTCACGGGCGATAAGCTCCATGACCCGGGGACCGCAGAAGCCGCCCTGGCACCGGCCCATCCCCGCCCGGGTCCGCCGCTTCACCCCGTCCAGACTCCTTGCCCCCAAGGGACGGGTGATGGCGTCCACGATCTCCCCCTCGGTGACGGTCTCACACCGGCAGATCACCCGGCCGTAGGCGGGGTTCTCCTTCACCAGGGCCTGCCGCTCCTCGAAGGACAGGGTCTGGGGGTTCACGATGCCCTTCCGGGTGGGCACAAAGTCAGACCGGGGGCTGAGGCCCAGCTTCTCCCGGATCAGGCCCGCCACCATCTCCCCGATGGCAGGGGAGGAGCTGAGGCCCGGGGACTCGATGCCGGCGCAGTCGAAGAAACCGGGGGCGTCGGAGACCTCCCCGATGATAAACTCGCCGCCGTCCTCGTGGGCCCGGAGGCCGGCAAAGGAGGTAATGGCCTGCCGCAGGGGGATGGAGGGGACGGAGACAGCCGCCTTCCGGGCCACCTGGTCCAGACCCTCCCGGGTGGTGGCGGTGTTGTCCTTCTCCTCAATGTCGATGGCGGTGGGGCCCACGATGGTGTTGCCGTGGACCGTGGGGGATACCAGCACGCCCTTGCCGAACTTGCCGGGCAGCTGGAAGAGGGTGGAATGGACCATCTCCCCGGCGGCCTTGTCCAGAAGGTAGTAGTCCCCCCGGCGGGGCGTGATGTGGATCTTCGATGCGCTGACCATATTGTGGAGCCGGTCGGCGTAGACCCCGGCGGCGTTTACCACGCAGCGGGCCTCCACGTCCCCCTTGTCGGTGTGGACGGTCCAGCCCTCCGCCCCGGCGGTGAAGCCGGTGACGGTGGTGTCGAACTGGAAGGTAACGCCGTTGACGGCGGCGTTCTCCGCCATGGCGATGTTCAGGCCGAAGGGACAGACGATGGCGCCGGTAGGCACGTCCAGAGCCGCCACCACATCGGGAGACACATTGGGCTCCCGGCGGAGAATCTCCTGACGCTCGATGATCCGCAAGCCCTCCACCCCGTTGGCGACGCCTCGCTCCAGAAGCTTCTGGAGGTGGGGCCGGTCCTCCTCCGCCATGCACAGCACCATGGAGCCGTTGCGGCGGTAGGGGAAGTCCAGCTCCTTGGACAGCGCCTCCATCATCCGGCTGCCCCGAACGTTGAGCCGTGCCATCAGGGACCCGGCGGGGGCGTCGTACCCGGCGTGGACGATGGCGCTGTTGGCCTTGGAGGTGCCGCAGCACATGTCCTCAAACCGCTCCAGCACCAGGACGCTCTTCGTATAGCGGCTTACCTCCCGGGCCACGGCGGCGCCGGAGACCCCGGCGCCGATGATCACTACATCGTACATATCCTCACTCCTCCTGGAATATTTGGCCTGTTCTGTCTCCCCCTACAACTCCCACACCGCCTGGTCGGTGGTAGAGATGGCAATCGCTCCGGCGCCCAGGGCCGCCATCACGTCGGTCTTGTCCTCGATGAGACCTCCGCAGATCACGGGGGACTCCACCGCCTGGCACACCCGGGCGATGACCTTGGGCATGAGACCCGGCAGGATCTCCACGATGTCCGGCCGGGAGATGGCCGCACCCTTGGCCACGTTCTGGAGGGACAGGGAATCGAAAACAAAGAACCGGTGGACGGTAAAAAGCCCCAGCTCCCGCCCCCGCTTGATAAAGGCGGGCCGGGTGCTGATGATGCCGTCGGCGCCAGTCTGGTGGAGGTAGTCCACCGCCGCCTCCTTGCTGCCGAGACCCGCCACCAGATCCGCATGGACGATGGCCAGCTTGCCCCGGCTGCGGATCTGCTCTACAATGCTTCCGATGCCGCAGACATCGCCGTAGAGCACAAAAATCACCCGCTGGTCACAGGTGAGGCTCTTGCTGAGTCCCTCATCGTTTTTCACCGCCGGAATCAGCGGCGAGGATTCAATGGCGTCAAAAATGCTCTCTCTCATAGAGGGGGCCTCCCTTCAAAAATAGATTTTGCCGGGGAGGAAAAAAGAAAAGAGCAAGACGATAAGGAAGCGGCTTCCGCTTCCTTATCATCTCGCTCTCATCTCTCGCGATTACTGATATCATACGAGCTTTCCCCAGCGATGTCAACGGGATGAGCGGATTTTCTGCGTTTTTTCTAATTTGTCCTGTAAGTTTCTGGTAAAGTTGCCCCATTTCCCTGCGGCGCACAGGCACCGCAGCCTGCCGCAACGGGCCACGTCCGGCCGGCGCTGGGAAACCGCCTCATACCAGGCATCTGCCCTCCCAGTCCCGGCAGGGCGGGACGCCCAGCAGCGCGGCCACGGTGGGGGCCACATCCTTGATAGACACGTCTCCGAGGGGGCCTGGAACAATTCCCTCTCCCCGGATCATCAGCGGGATGGTCATGTCCTCCGGGCAATCCTCTCCGTGGTTGCGCCCATGGCCGCCGTGGTCGGCGGTGACCAGAACGGTGTAGCAGGAGGGCAGCGCCTCCATCACCCGCCGGATGCAGTCCCAGGCGTGGGCCACCGTCTGGAGATAATCCCGAGACATCCAGCCTCTGTCGTGGCCCACCTCGTCGGGGGCGCCCAAATAGAGAAACACGAAATCCGGGCCCTCCGACCTCAGTGTGGAGAGGGCCGAGGGCAGGATCTCCTCTGTAGCCGGAATCGGGCCCAGGGTCTTTTCATCTGCAAAGATGCTGCGGCAGAGATGGCCGGGCCGGGTGAGGTCCCGGAGGGGCTCCCAGGTGTAGAACATGGCACACCGCTTCTCATAGCGGTACAGGTGGTCGACAAGCCCGTCGATGGGCCGTGCCTGCGGCACATAAGTGTTGGTGAGGATGCCGTGGCGCTCCGGGTCCACGCTGTGGAAGAGGGACATGTGGCAGGGCAGGGTAACGCTGGGCATCACAGTTCTGGCGGAGAGGGTAACGGCGCTTTCACGGCAGAATTCTTGGACATAGGGGCTGCCGCAGGCATCCAAGCTGTCCGAACGCATGCCGTCGCACAAAATCAACAGCGCCTTCCGCGTCGGTTCCATATCTGTTCTCCTTTTGAATAATAAGGAATTATTGCTCCAGAAAGGCCAACAGGTCCTCCATCCCCTCCTGGGTAACGGCACTGATGGTGAAGATGGGCTGAGCGCCGGCCAGCTCCAGCATCTCCCGGGCGTCCCGGACCTGGCGCTCCGTTGCCAGATCCACCTTGGTCACCACCCCCGCCACCGGCACCGGGAACATGCCCGCCATGCCGGGAGAGTAGAGAAACCGCTCCTGGGAGGCGTCCTGGAGGAAGAGCACCAGATCCGCCTCCGAGGCGGTGACCACCAGCCCCCGGAGAAACGCCCGGTGCTCCAGATACTCCCCCGGCGTGTCGATGGTGGTACCCATCACCTCCAGGGATTGGGTTTTTTTATAGGACGGATCCAGCCCGTTCAGGCGCTGGCACAGCGTGGTTTTTCCGCAGGCCACGGCTCCTGCCAATAAAATCCGCCTCATGTCCGCGTAATGGGGGCGGGGGTGCAGCCGATGATGTTCACCAGCACGTCCAGCACGTCCTTCAGGGCGGCCTCCACGCTGGCCACATCTCCGTTGATCACCAGGGAGCCGTTAAACCGGTCCACAAACACCAGCTCCACGCTGGCGGCCTTGGTGGCCACATCCGCCCCGATAATGGCGGCCTCGGAGGGGGTGATGGTAAGGATGCCCAGGGCCCCGCTCCGCTCCCCGATGACTCCCAGCTTCTTGTAGAGGTCCGGGTCCGGGTTGGCGATGAGATGGGCCATGGTCACCTGTTTGCCGGGAACAAATTCCTGGATGATCCGTTGTTTCCGCTGTTCCTCCATGGAAGAACCTCCTTACTTCCCCCGCCGGGCCAGATGGCGGCACAGCAGGATATACACGGCGCTGCTGAGACGGTTGAGCGCCTCCACAATGTCCCTGCGGGTACATCCCTCCGGGCTCTCAAAGGCCGCGGCGGCGGCCAGCTCCGCCTCCCGCACCTGGGTGCGCAGGCGGTTGAGGGCAACGGCGGTAGGACCCATGCGGTAGTGCGGCACCGGGTGGGAAATGCCGATCTCCTCCTTCACGTGGTGGGACACCCGGCGCAGCCCGGCGCTGTCAAGCCCCAGGAGGCAGAGCTCCCCCATGGGCTCCTCCTTCACCTCGGCGGCGAGAACAGACCGGATACATCCCAGGATCTCCTCCAGCGCCTCGGCCACCTGCCCGTCCCCCCGGTCTGCGGCGGCCCACTGCACCTCAATGACCTGGGCCATCAGGCTGTCCAGCCGCCCCCGAAAGGCGATGCGGGGGTGGGTCTTGGGCACCAGCAGATTCCCCCGCAGGTGGGTCATGTCCTCGGGCTTCTCGCTGAGCTCCCGGCCGGTGGCGGCCTCCACGTACCGCTTCTGCCCGCCCCGCTCGGGGATGGGGGTAACGGTCATGGTGGGGTCCCCTTTTTTCAGGGTGATCCGGTGCTCCAGCAGAAAGTCCTTGGCGGAGGGGGTGAGAATGGCGTCCGCCTCCACCGTCAGCTCCGAAAAAGGGGCGCGGTTCCACAGGCCCCGCAGCTCCCCGTCGGTAATCAGCCGGCGGCTCATCGGTTCAACGTGGGCAGGATGGCCTCCACGTCACTGTGGGGCCTGGGAATCACGTGGACGCTGACCACCTCGCCCACCCGGCGGGCGGCCTCGGCCCCGGCCTCGGTGGCGGCCTTCACAGCCCCTACGTCCCCCCGGACCATCACCGTCACCAGCCCGGAGCCGATACGCTCCTTGCCGATGAGCACCACGTTTGCCGCCTTCACCATGGCGTCGGCAGCCTCAATGGCCCCTACGAGACCCCTGGTCTCCACCATGCCCAATGCCAAAAGCTGTTCCATATTCCTATCCTCCGTTTCTGGTGTCTGCCGGAACCATTCCGGCCGTGGAAAAAGCGCCGGGGCGCCTACCGGTCAAGGGGCCACGTGAATCCGTAAGCCTCCAGAACATATCGCGGCATGGCAAGGCGGAAGGTCTGACTCTCCTGGGAGCACGCCACGCAGGCCTGACAATCCCCCACCACACTGAGCAGCATGGTGATCTCGTCCTCTGCAAGAGCTGTCCGCTCCGCCAGAAAGCCCAGCATATCCTCGCAGGTGCTCCGGATACGGTCCACCGAAGTGTTCTTTTTCATAGCGCTGAACACTCCCATGGGGATCGCCACGCAGATCGACAGAATAAAGCCTCCGACAACAAGTCCCAACGTAATGGCTGCCCGGGATGCAATGGATTCCAAAACAGATGTCTGATACTTGTAGCTGATACCAAAATCCCCCTGCACAACACCCTTGAGCCAGATAAAATACTGCATAATCAAGGGTTCATCCAGATGAAACTTTGCCCGAGCGCTTGCAATCTGCTCCGGAGTGCTTGCCTTTCCGCCGAGAATCACCGAGAGTGGCTCGGTAGGCGACAGATGAATCATGAAAAACATGATGAAGCTGACAACAAACAGATCAGCAAATACTCCAGCAGCTTCTTTAATACATATTTAGCCAATATGCTACCTCCCTGAGATACGTTCTCCCACTGTGTACCGTCCGTCAATTGCTTCTTTCCTCACGTCCTTTCTGCCGCATTGTCCGGCGCTTACCGCTCCAGCCGCTCCAGCACCGCCCGGGTGATGGAGGCAATCTCCTCCCGGCTGAGGGTAACGCCGGCCGCCTGGGCGTTCTGGGAACGTGCGGACAGATCGGCAAACCGTGCAGCCGGGCTGGTGGGGACCGGAGCGGGAATGGTCGGGGGCACGGAGGAACGCAGATCGCTGAGCTCCTTGAGGCCCGTGGCCACCCGGCGGATATTGAAGAGGTGCTGGGGACCCACATTGTCGCTGGTGGCGCTGCCGCCCACCGCCCCGCAGCCCAGAGTCAAAGCGGGCTGAAGGCCGGTGGTGGCTCCCACGCCGCCAAGGGCCCCGGGGGTGTTCACCAGCAGCCGGGACACCGGCTTTTTCAGGGCAAACTCCCGGATGACGCTCTTGTCCTCACTATGAATCACCATGGTGTGGCCCACTCCTTCGTTGTGGAGAATCTCCATGCAACGCCGGCAGGCGGCCTCCCAGCCCTCCTCCACGTAGAAGGCCAGGATGGGACACAGCTTCTCCCTGGAATAGGGATTGTCCTTCCCCACGGTGGTCTGGGGAGACACCAGCACCCGGGTACCCTGGGGGATGGAGATCCCCGCCATGTCGGCAATGACCTGGGCGGTCTTGCCCACAATCTTGGGGTTCATCGTACCGTTTGCCCGCATGATGAACTTCGACACCTTCTCCGACTCCTCCGGAGAGAGGAAATACCCACCCTGGCGCTTGACCTCTTCCACCACCTTGTCCTGAATGCACCGCTCGGTGACGATGCTCTGCTCGCTGGCGCAGATGGTGCCGTTGTCGAAGGTCTTGCTGTCGAAGATTCTTCGGACAGCGGTGGGGATGTCGGCGCTCTTCTCGATGAAAGCGGGTCCGTTGCCGGGGCCCACGCCCAGCGCCGGGTTGCCGGAGGAGTAGGCCGCCCGAACCATGGCCTCGCCGCCGGTGGCCAGAATGATGCCCACGTCCCGGTGTTTGAGGAGGGCGCTGGTGCCCTCGGCGGAGGGTGTGGTGACGCACTGGATGAGCCCGTCGGGGGCTCCGGCCTTCTTGGCGGCCTCGCTGACCACCTTCCATGCCTCCAAGATGCAGTTCTTGGCCCCGGGGTGGGGGCTGATGACGATGGCATTGCCCGCCTTCACGGAGATGATGGACTTATACAACACCGTGGAAGTGGGGTTGGTGGAGGGGATCAGGGCTGCCACCACCCCCATGGGCACCGCCACCTCCAGGATTCCCTTTTCCGCGTCCTCCCGGATGACGCCCACGGTCTTCATGTCCTTGACAGCATCCCAGGTCATGGCGCTGCCCAGAAGATTTTTCAAAACCTTGTCCTGGGGGATGCCGAAGCCGGTTTCCTCCGCAGCCATCTGAGCCAGACGCTGGGCGTTCCGGGCCCCGGCGTCCGCCATGGCGGCGCAGATGGCGTCCACCTGCTCCTGGGTATAGGCTGCAAACTGCTCCTGAGCGGCCTTGGCCTTCCGCACCAGGCAGCGGACTTCCTGAATGGACAGTAAATCACGATCAAATTCCATGTGGATTTCCTCCTTCTTCATTCCTCCACAGGGGCGGCGGCCACGGCGCACACCGCCTGAGCAAAGGCGTCGCAGGCGGCCTGGCAGGCGGCCTGGGCGCCGGTCAGCAGTCCGCCGGCAAAGTTGGTCTCTGTCGGCGGGCCGTAAAAGACGTTCAACTCCACATCCGCCATCTTCAGCGCCGCATCCAGGCCGTAAAGGGCCTCCAGGGGCGGGGCGATCAGATAGGCCATGGCCGTCCCCTCCGGTACCCCCGCCATCTGGGAGAGGTAGGAACCGGTGCGAGAGATACAGTGGGCAAAATAGACCACGGTATCCTCATCGTTGGCGGAATAAAAGCTGGCCTCCTGCCGGGCAAAATGGACGGCGGCCTCCAGCCCGCTGCGGGCGGCGGCGGGATCGGCAGCGGCCAGGACGCCGATGAACTCCCCGGCGTTGGCGGTGCTGGCGTTGCCGGACCCGGCATACATGCTCCGGGCATACACCACCTGGACGTCCGCCTTCTTGGTGGCCTCGTCCAGCGCCGCGTAGGACACGTCGTCACAGTCGGCGGTAAAGAGCGCCAGACTGCGCAGGCCCTCCGGCACCTCCAGCTTCCGAAGCAGGGCCGGGTCGGCGTTGGGAATCAGCCGGGTGCTGAGAACCCGGACGGGGATCTTGTCGCCTCGCATAGGCCCTCCTCACTTCACCAGGTCCACACCGCTGGCCTTCTGCTCCAGAATCTTGCAGATCACCTCGGTGAGATAGGCCCCCGCCTCCACGGCGGAGATGCCGTCCTTGTGGATGTTGGACACCACCGTCCGCTTGGACTCGGGGATGCCCACATAGGCGTTGTAGACGATATAGGCGCTCATGCTCTCGGCGGTGGCGAGGCCGGGCCGCTCCCCCAGAAGGACGCAGACCACCTTGGCCCCTAAAATCTCCGCCACATGGTCCTCGGCGGCCACCCGTCCGAACCGGAGGAGGAAGGGCGTGCCCACGGTGAGGCCCCTGGCCTTCAGGCCGTCGGTGAGGGCGGGAAGGATCTTCTCCAGGTTGGCCTCCACAGCGGTGGAGCTGAGGCCGTCGGAGGCGAAAATCTGCACATCCGGATGGGGGATACACCGCTGCCGGAGGGTCTCCGCCGCCTCCTCGCTGAGACGGCGCCCCAGATCCGGCCGTGTGAGATAGGTATCCTTGTCGCCGCACCGGGTTTCCACGGTGAAGAGGCCCAGCCGCTGGGGAAGGGCGCTGTCCACATCGGCAAACACCGCATCCCGGGCCTGGGCGTGGTCCGCCCGGAGGGTCAGCATGGTCTTGGTTTTGAGCCTTGGGCCCGCCCTTCCCACGCCGATGCGGGCGGTGGTCCTGCCCCGCATCCGCTCCAGGGCCTCGGGGTCCTGCGGGTGGTCCAGAAGACTGATCTTTTTACAGGCGGGGGAGGTGAGGTCCTCACAGTCTCCGGCGCTTTGCATTTCCGGCTGGGGGGCGGGGGAGGCGGGCAGCACCACGCTGCCGGTGCGCCGGAGCTGCTCCATGACTTCCGCCACAATGGCGGCAATTCTTTCAGGCTCCGCCATAACTTACCTCCTTGCAGTAAAAAGTGTGGGGTCGCCGGCCCGGGAGGTCAGGCGGCCGTTTTCCATAATGCCCATCCGCTCCAGCCACTGCTCGAACTCCCGGATGGGCCGGAGACCCAGAATCTCCCGGATGGTGCCTACGTCGTGGTAGGCGTTGGTCTGGTAGTTGAGCATCACGTCGTCGCTGGTGGGGACGCCGAGAATATAGTTCACCCCCGCGCTGCCCAGCAGCAGGGAGAGATTTTCAATGTCGTTCTGATCCGCCATCATATGGTTGGTGTAGCAGCAGTCGCAGCCCATAGGCAACCCGGAGAGCTTGCCCATGAAATGGTCCTCCAGCCCCGCCCGGATCACCTGGCGGCTGTCGTAGAGGTACTCCGGACCGATGAAGCCCACCACCGTGTTCACCATGAAGGGGTGGAAGGGCCGGGCGAAGGCGTAGCACCGGGCCTCCATGGTCACCTGGTCCGCGCCGTAGTGGGCGTCGGAGCTGAGCTCGCTGCCCTGTCCGGTCTCGAAGTACAGTACGTCCGGCCCCTTGGCGGTGCCCCGCTCTTTGAGAAGGGCCAGCGCCTCCCGGACCGTGTCGGCGGAGAAGCCGAAGGCGCTGTTGCCCTTCTGGCTGCCGGCAATGGACTGGAAAATCATATCGCAGGGGGCGCCACGCTTCACCGCCTCGATCTGGGTGGTAATATGGCCCAGCACGCAGATCTGGGTGGGAATCTCAAACCGGTTTTTCACCTCGTCGAACCGCTTGAGCACCTCCGCCAGACTGCTCACCGTGTCGTTCACCGGGTTGAGACCCAGAAGGGCGTCGCCGCAGCCGTAGCTGAGTCCTTCAAAGAGGGAAGCGGTGATGCCCTCCACGTTGTCGGTGGAATGGTTGGGCTGCAATCGGGTGGAGAGACAGCCCCGGCGTCCGATGGTGGTGTTGCAGGTGGCGGTGATACGGATTTTATTGGCGGCGTAGATGAGGTCCAGGTTGCTCATCAGCTTGCAGACTCCGGCCACCACCTCGGCGGTGAGGCCCCGGCCCAGGCGCTTCAAGTCCTCCTCGGTGCTGTCGTAGCTGAGAATGTACTCCCTCAGCTGTGCCATAGTCCAGCCCCGGATGGACTGGTAGACGGTCTCGTCCAGGCCGTCCTGATTCAGGCGGGTCACCTCGTCGTCCTCGTAGGGCACCACCGGGTTCTCCCGCAGGTCCTCCACCAGAAGATCGCTGAGAACCACCTTGGCGGCCACCCGCTCCAGATCGGAGGCGGCGGCCACCCCGGCCAGGATATCGCCGGATTTTTCCTCGTTGGCCTTGGCCAGCACGTCCTTTACGTCCCGAAAGGTGAAGTGCTTGCCCGCCAGAGTGACGGATAATTTCATACGCGTCTCTCCTCGTCTCGTTATTTGCGGCGAAAGAATCGGTCTATCCAAAGAGAAGGGTCTTGACCACCAGGGGAATCACCAGCCCGTTCATCAAAGGCCGCCCCAAATCCAGGTAGTCGCCGTCCTCGGTATGCACGCTGTCAATGGCCATCATGGGCCTTCCTCGAAGCAGAGGACTCATGGCCGCCCCCAGGGCCTTGGCCATGTCCTCCTCCAGCGCCACCAGCAGGGGCTCCTCTGCGGGAAGAGCCAGCTCCGCCGCCCGGCTGAGGGAGGCAGCCAGGGTCTTCACCTCCCCGTAGGAGGGATCCCGCCGCCCCCGGAGGCTCAGGAGCATCCTGCTGCCGTCGGACTGCCCGGCGAACCAGACCATCCGATCCGCCAGCGTCTCCGCCTCCCCCCGGAAGGCGGCGGCCTCCTCCGCTTCAGTGAGCTTCAGTACCGGCACGTTCTTCATGGGAAAGAGGTCCTCGTCGTAGGCGATGGTGCTGCCGGAGAGGGTGGTGGTGTAGGTCCCGGCCCCCACCACTGTGGCCCGGATGGTCTCCCCTGCCTCCAGCACCGGGAGGGAGCGGTAGAGCAGCCCCTCCCGGATGGACCGGCCCAGCAGGGGACCCACGTCCCCGAAGCGGAAGGGGTCGCCGGTCCGGTCCTCCCGGATGCAGTCCGCCACGCCGCCGGAAAAGCAGATCCGGTCGATACGCGGCGGCAGAGCCAGGGGAGTGCTGCCGGGAGTCTGGACCGCCCGGAGGAGGGGGGTGGGACGCGAAAGCCCCATGGCCTCCGCCAGCAGCTGCGCCATCCGGCCGGTGACGGCGGAGAGGGTCTGGACGTCCGCCCGGTCTCCGGGGGAGAGGGACACCCCGGCGTCCCGGGCGGCGGCGGCGGCGGCGGGACTCACCGACTGGATCCGCCCCTCCGGGGACACCCGGATCAGCCGCCCGCCAATATCGTAGCAGCCCTTTCCGGCCACATCCCCCCGCGAAAAGACGACAATGTTGGTGGTGCCGCCTCCCACGTCCAGATTCACCGTCGCACACTGGTGATCCACACTATCTTTCCACGCGCCGCTGCCCTTTCCGGCAATGACGCTCTCCAGGTCCGGTCCGGCGGTGGACACCACAAACTCCCCGGCAAAGCCGCTGAGCTTCTCCAGCACTACGGCGGCGTTCTCCTTCCGGGCGGATTCCCCGGTGATGATAACGGCCCCGGTACCGGTGTCGGCGGGCGTGAAGCCCGCCTTCTCAAACTCCGCCGCCACAATGTCCCGAACAGCGTCCCCGTCGATGAGGACGGGAGTCCGCAAGGGGGTAACATGGACGGCGCTCTTGTAAACCACCCGCTTGTCCACGATGGACACATGGGGTACGGCGAAGTAGGCGGCGGTGTTCTCCATGGCAATGCGGCTGAAAATCACCTGGGTGGTGGAGGTGCCGATGTCGATGCCTACGCTGAGAATCTCCGCCATATTTCCCGTCACCACCCTTTCTCTCGGAAACATACAGAAAAGGCCAAAACAACCCCCTGGTTATTCTGGCCTTTTTGCCTCATTTCCGGCCCCTCGCCGCTGAGGGACCTATTCGATTGTGGTCATGCGCGAAAGTCAAAGGACACCCGGGTACCGCTCCCATCAGACCGAATCCGAAGATTGCCGTCCAGCTTGTCCCGCACTGTTGCGCTGACAATATGCAGACCCATGCGAGGACCCGACTGCTCCTGCGGAGCAAACCCCACTCCATCATCCGCTACGGTGACGGTGTGGCGGAGCGTTCCGGCTCGAAGCGAAACCGTTACCTGGCCCCGCTCCCGGCCCTCAAAGGCGTGCTCCAGCGCATTGGTCAGCAGCTCCGTCAAAACCAGGGACACCGGCGTGGCCGTGTCGGCGTTCAGGGGAACGTCGTCGCCATCCACGGTGATGGCGATGGCCCGTCCCGGCGGCACCAGGCATTGCATGTTTATCCGCAGTTGATCAAACAGCGTCCGGCTGCCCACATGCATCAAATCGCTGCTATGATAAGTGAGTATATCATGAATCGTGGCAATTGACAAGACTCTTGCTACATTTTCTTGTAAAATTCGTCGAATTGATGAATCCTCATACTGCCGGCTCTGCATACGAAGTATACTGGCCACCAGTTGTAAATTATTTTTTACCCGGTGATGAACCTCCCGCACCGCCAGCAGAGCGCCCTCTCCGGACCCCGAAAACGGGCCGTTACCCTCATGGGACTGGGCCAGCGCCTGGTATTTCCGCTCCTTGCGGATATCCTCGCTGATGTCCTGCTCTCGGATCAGCACAGCGATAATCCGCCCGGCGGGTCCCCATACCGGCACCGCGTTTTGCAGCACCGCTCTCCCCTCCTGGGTAATGGCCCGCAGGTCGCTGACAGGAGTGGCGGAGTCGTAGGCGTGAAATACCGCCGGTTCATCCTTGCGGAGTGCAGGCTTTCCCACCACGCTGCCGGTGTAGACGCTGCGCTGGCCGCTGGGGCGGGCATGGGCAGCCACCACCATGCCCTGACCGGAGGGGCAGTCGATGAAAACGTCCGCCCCGGTGAGCTCCGCCATCAGAGGCAGCTGCGCCTCCAGCCGATCCAGGGTGGTCAGCTCCTCCTCCAGCAGATTGGTGTGCCTGCGGCAGATCTCCCTCAGCATGTCTTCTCCTCCTGCTCCAGAATGGAACGGGCCAGCTCCGCCATGGGAACCCGCTTGTCCATGCTCATCCGCCGCAGCATCTGGTAAGCCCGGCTCTCCGGTACCTGCTGATCCCGGGCCAATACCGCCTGGGCTCGCTGAATGAGCTTGCTGGCATTGAGGCGATCCACCGCCCGCCGGGTCTCCTCCCGGCTCTGGCGCAGCCGCTGGCTCTGGGCCAGGGCCACTTCGATGGTGGGCAGCAGCAGCCGCTCCTCCACCGGCTTGACAATATACCCCGTCACCCCGGCGGCGCTGGCCCGGTCGATGATCTCCCGGTCACCGTAGGCGGTGAGCAGTACTACACATCCCGCCAAGTCCTGCTGCAAAATGGTCTCGGCGGCGTTGATCCCGTCAAATACCGGCATCTTCACATCCATCAGTACCACATCGGGTTGGAGGCGGCGGCACACCTCCACTGCGTCGAAGCCGTCCCCGGCCTCTCCCGCCACTTCGAATCCCAGATCCCCCAGCATGCCACGTAAGTCCATTCTGGTGATGGGTTCGTCGTCCACCACGATTACCCGTTTCATTCCGCGCACCTCCCGCAGTTTTTTCTCATGATAATACGCCTCCCTCCCCCCCGTCAAGGCCCACCCGCTTCCATGACAATGTGAAAAAAGGAAAACTGACCGTCTGAAAAGGCCCGGCGGCACAGGGAGAAAGGGATATTTTGGAAACTTTTTCGCATTAGTGCAAAAAAATCTCGAGATGCGTGGAAAGCTGGTTGTTAATTGCTACAAAAACTCCTGGAATCTCCTCAGCAAGATGCACAAGGCAAAAAATGTTTTCGAGAATTTTGCAGGGATTTTTCCCAAATTTTATTGACATCCCCGCCCAAGTTTGGTATGTTGATTTCACCAACAATTCAACAACTTTATAGTCCCCACTGTTTGAGTTATTGAGAGAAGATCGGAGTGGCATAGCCGTGAGTTGATACTGCGCGGATACCCGCTCCGAGTTTTGCGTTTTTTACGCATTTCAAGGGGACAGACAACAGAGGCAAGTACCTTCCGGTCCGCGTTCTTGCCGCGTTCCGGAAGTGATTTGATGTGGGTTGGGCCTGGCCGACATTGACTGCGAAAGGCCGAAATCTATGCGAAGGAGAACATGAAATGAAGAGAATTCTTGCAATGCTGCTGGCCCTCGTCATGGTGTTCGCCCTGGTCGCCTGCAGCGGCGGCAACAACAGCGGCGGCAACAACAGCGGCGGCAGCGGCGGTGGCAGCACCACCAAGGGCGAGGAGGGGAGCATCCCCGGCGTCCAGAAGACCCTGACCATCGGCATCGCCTCCGACATCAACGAGCTGGACCCCCAGCAGCAGAACGACCAGATCAACAACAACTGCATCGCTCTGACCCATCAGCCCCTGGTGTTCCTCACCAACGACACCAATGAGCAGGTGGCCTGCCTGGCCGAGAGCTGGGAGTGGACCGACGACACCCACCTGATCTTCCACCTGGTGCAGAACGCCACGTTCAACGACGGCAGCCCCTTCACCGCTGACGACGTGGTCTTTACCTTCGAGAAGGCCATGGATCCCGATCAGTCCGCTGTGGCCGCTACCCTGCAGCTGGTGGAGAGCGTCAACAAGATCGACGAGTACACCGTGGAGTTTGTCACCAAGAGCTACTCCAACGAGCTGCTGGCCGTGCTGGCCGGCTATCCCCTGGTCATTCTGTCCAAGGCCGCCTATGAGAGCGGCATGGACAAGCCCTACACCGTCGGCACCGGCCGCTACAAGTTTGTGGAGTGGAAGGAAGGCCAGTATGTGAAGTTCGAGCGCAACGAGAACTTCTGGGGCGATGATCCCGGCCAGGCCGATGAGATCATCTTCAAGCCCATCCTGGAGGCCGCCTCCCGCGTGGCCGCCCTGCAGAGCGGCGACATCGACGTGTGCATCGATCCCCCCATCAACATGCTGGAGGACCTGCAGAAGGACGAGAATATCACTGTGGAGACCCGGGACGGCACCCGCCTGTTCTACATGGGCTTCAACTGTGAGAAGGAGCCCTTCACCAACCAGACTCTCCGTCAGGCCGTGGCCTGCGCCATCGATCGGGATATGATCATCGAGGTGGTGCTGAAGGGTCTCGGCAAGGCCCAGACCACCGTGGTCAACCGCGGCGTGTGGAGCTTCTATGACGAGATGGAAGGCTTTGACTACGACGTGGACCGCGCCAAGCAGCTGCTCAGTGAGGCCGGCTATAGCGAGGGTGAGCTGGCGGTGACCCTGTACGTCTCCAACGCCGCTCCCTACACCACCATCGCCCCCATCATCAAGCAGAATGTGGAGGCCATCGGCATCACCGTGAACATCGAGCAGTTCGACGAGGCCACCCTAAAGGACAAGTGCCAGAGCGGTGAGCAGCAGATGTTCCTGTGGCGCTGGAACGTGATCGACCGTCTGGACGAGATCTATACCGAGCTGTTCAGCACCGATTACGCCACCAACTACCACCAGTACAGCGATCCCTATGTGGACGAGATGGCCGTGAAGGTCCTCACCGAGAAGGACAAGGAGACCCGCCTGCAGCTGAGCCAGGATCTCCAGACCTATCTGGTGGAGGCCTGCCCCCAGGTGCCTCTGTACGTGGCCGACCTGGTGATCGCCTACAACAAGAACCTGCAGGATACTTACCTCTTCGGCGGCGGCAACCACAACTGGTCCTGGGCCTACGTGTCCCTGAACTGACGCCGCGGCAGAGCGTGCTCGCACTTTGACCCTCGGAAGGGCCGGACAGCGTGACTGTCCGGCCCTCCCGACCGGTTTTCCCCCACTTGCCCCCCACTGGAAATGCGTCGGCTGCACGCCGGTATACCTGCGTTTTTGGCCTTGCCCTCCGGCAAGGCCCCGGACGCGGGTGGACTGACGTCTGTCCGGCGGCGACCCCAGACTTTGGCGGCCGGTCTCCGGTCCGCGGAAAAGGAGAAGTGAAGATAGTATGATTCGTTATGTACTCAAACGGCTGCTGTTCATGATCCCCACGATCCTGCTGACCTCCCTGATCATTTTCTTCGCCATGAAGATCGCCGGCGGCGACCCCGTCAAGCAGATCCTCCCGGAGAACGCGACGGTGGAGCAGCAGGAGAATCTCCGTGAGGAGATGGGCCTGAACGATCCGCTGGTGGTGCAGTATGCCCGGTACATGGCCGGTCTGATCACCGGCGATATGGGTGAGTCCTATGTGACCGGCAAGGACGTGCTGCAGACCTTTATGGAGCGTCTGCCCATGACGCTGGCCCTGGGCGGCTCGGCCCTGATCGTGGCCTGCATCATCTCCGTGCCCCTCGGCATTTATACGGCGCTGAATCAGAACACCTGGAAGGACACCACGGGCATGGTGTTTGCCCTGTTCGGCGTGTCCATGCCCAACTTCTGGCTGGGTCTGATGCTGATGCTGCTGTTCGCGGTGAAATGGAAGCTGCTGCCCTCCCAGGGTGCGGAAGGACCGGAGTATCTGGTCCTGCCGGCGCTGACGGTGGGGCTGGGCCTGGCGGCCCTCATCACCCGCACCACCCGCTCCGCCATGCTGGACGTGATCCGGCAGGACTACATGACCACCGCCAAGGCCAAGGGCGCCTCCCACCGGCGGGTCATCTACTACCATGGCCTGAAAAACGCCATGATTCCCATCGTCACCGCCATCGGCATGCAGTTTTCCCTGGTGATGACCGGCTCCGCCCTGGCGGAGGTGGTGTTCTCCTGGCCCGGCATCGGCCGTCTGGTCTTTGAGTCCATCGACAAGCGGGACGAGCCCATGGTCACCGGCGCCATCATCCTCTGCTGCATCCTCATGAGCATCATCAACCTGGTGGTGGACCTGATCTACGCGTTCCTGGATCCTCGGATCAAGGCGCAGTATTCCAATAAGGGGTGATACGATGAGCGAGAAAAAGACTGTTTCTGTGGAGACCCTCAACGAGTACAAGGGCCGCTCCCTGGCCCAGGAGACCTGGCGCCGCTTTCTCAAGAACAAGGGCGCCATCGTCGGCATGGCCTTTATGATTCTGCTGGTGATTCTGGCCTGCAGCGGCGATTTGATCTACGACTTCCAGGTGGACATCACCGGCTTTTCCGCGGACCTCAGCGAGAGTCCCAGCCTGGACCACCTTTTCGGCACCGATCAGCTGGGCCGTGACATCTTCGCCCGGGTGATCTACGGCACCCGCTACTCCCTGATCATCGGCGTGGGCAGTGTGGCCCTGGGCCTGGTGGTGGGCCTCATCACCGGCTCCCTGGCCGGCTTCTACGGCGGCTTCTGGGATCAGCTGGTGATGCGCGCCAACGACATTCTCTACTCCATCCCCAACATCATGCTGGCGGTGGTCATCGTGCAGCTGCTGGGCAAGAGCATCGGCAGCCTCCTGGTGGCCCTGTCCATCAGCTCCGCCACCTCCTTCGCCAAAATCACGCGAGCGGCGGTGATGACCATACGGGGTCAGGAGTATGTGGAATCGGCCTACGCCATGGGTCTTCCCACCTGGAAGATCATTCTCAAGCACATCATTCCCAACTGCCTCAGCCCCATCATCGTCCAGGTGACCCTGGCCATCGGCTCCAACATCATCTCCGCCTCCTCCCTGAGCTTCCTGGGCGTGGGCGTGCCCATCCCCATTCCCGAGTGGGGCACCATGCTGGCGGAAGGCCGTACCTACATCGTCAGCGAACCCTGGATGTGCATCTTCCCGGGTCTCGCCATCATGTTCACCGTGCTGGCCCTGAACCTGATGGGCGACGGCCTGCGGGACGCCCTGGATCCCAAGCTGAAACGATAAGGGGGAGTGACGCATGAGTGAAAAGATTTTAGAGATCAAGGACCTGGTGGTCCATTTTGAAACAGACGACGGCTGCGTCAAGGCCATCAACGGCCTGACGTTGTCCGTAGGCAAGGAGAAGACCCTGGGTCTGGTGGGCGAGACCGGCGCCGGCAAGACCACCACCGCCCTCAGCATTCTGAATCTGGTGCCCAGCCCTCCGGGCGTCATCAAAGGCGGCTCCATTGAACTGGACGGCAAGGACGTGCTGCAGATGTCCGACAAGGAGCTGGAGCACATGCGCGGCAACGACGTGGCCATGATCTTCCAGGACCCCATGACCGCCCTGAACCCGGTGCTCACCGTGGGCGAGCAGATTGCCGAGAGTATTATGCTCCACGAGCACATCTCCATGAAGGACGCCTTTGAGCGGGCCAAGGAGATGCTGAAGATGGTGGGCATCGCCGAGAGCCGTGCCTACGACTACCCCCACCAGTTCTCCGGCGGCATGCGCCAGCGGGTGGTCATCGCCATTGCCCTGGCCTGCCAGCCCAACTTTCTCATCGCCGACGAGCCCACCACCGCTCTGGATGTGACCATCCAGGCCCAGGTGCTGGATCTGATGAAGGAGCTTATCGAGAAAAACCACATGTCTATGCTCCTCATCACCCACGACCTGGGGGTCGTGGCGGAGGTGTGCAACGACGTGGCGGTGATGTACGCCGGGCGGATTGTGGAGATCGGCAGCACCGAGGAGGTGTTCAACTCCACCCGCCACCCCTACACCGAGGGCCTCTTCGACTCTCTGCCCAACCTGAAGGAACAGGGGGAGGAGCTGGTGCCCATCAAGGGCATGATGCCCGACCCCATGCGCCTGCCCGAGGGCTGCACCTTCGCCCCCCGGTGTCCCTATGCCACCGAGGCCTGCACCCAGACTGTGCCGGAGCTGCGGAAGATGGGCGGCACCCACTTTGTGGCCTGCCACGCCTACGACGATCCCAGCTTCCGCTTGAGGAGGAACGCAAATGGCTGAGAAGAAGATCATTCTGGAGGTCCAGAACCTGACCAAATACTTTGACACCCCCAAGGGCAAGCTCCACGCTGTGGACGGGGTGAACTTCCAGATCGAGGAGGGCAAGACCCTGGGCATCGTGGGCGAGTCCGGCTGCGGCAAGTCCACCACCGGCCGCACCCTGCTCAAGCTTCTGGAGCCCACCGCCGGTACCATTCTCTTCAACGGCGAGGACATTACCCATTATAGCCGCGCTCGCATGCGGAAGATGCGCACCCAGATGCAGATGATCTTCCAGGACCCCTTCTCCTCTCTGGATCCCCGGCAGAGCATCATGCAGCTGATCAGCGAGCCCATCAAGGAGCACAAGCTCCTCAAGAGCAAGGCAGAAATTGAGAAGCGCACCCTGGAGCTGATGGATATCGTGGGCCTGGCCCGCCGGTTCGTCAACTCCTATCCCCACGAGCTGGACGGCGGCCGCCGCCAGCGCATCGGCATTGCCCGGGCTCTGGCGGTGAATCCCAAGCTCATCGTCTGCGACGAGCCCGTCTCCGCCCTGGATGTGTCCATCCAGGCCCAGATTCTGAACCTTTTGAAGCAGCTGCAGCGGGACATGGGTCTCACCTACATCTTCATCACCCACGACCTCAGCGTGGTGAAATACTTCGCCGACGACATTGCCGTCATGTACCTGGGACAGATGGTGGAGAAGGCTCCCTCCGCAGAGATTTTTGAGAAGCCCACCCACCCCTATACCCAGGCCCTGCTGTCCGCCATCCCCATCCCCGTGGTGGGGAAGGACAAGCCCCCCCGGAAGCTGCTGCGGGGTGAGATCACCTCTCCGGTGAACCTGCCCGACCAGTGCCGCTTCCTCAAGCGGTGCGACGCCTGCCAGCAGTGCTGCCAGGATGGCCCCAACCCTCAGCTGGTGGAGATCTCCCCCAATCATTTTGTAGCCTGCCATATTGCCAAATAGCGTGCGTTGAGAGTATGAGAGAAGCACCGACACGGCCTGCCGGTGCTTCTCTCGCCAATTTTCGTCCCGGCTGGAAGCCGGAGGACATGGGAGAAAGAGGCGTTTGTCATGACCAAAAATTTTGCCCATCGGGGCTTCAGCGGAAAATACCCGGAAAACACCATGCTGGCGTTTCGGAAGGCCATTGAGGTAGGGGTGGACGGCATTGAGCTGGACGTGCATCTGACGAAGGACGGCCAGCTGGTGATCATCCACGACGAGACCACGGACCGGACCTGCGGTGTCAGCGGCAGGGTTGGGAGGATGACCCTGGAGGAGCTTCGCCAGCTGGACGCCTCCTATCTGTGGCGGGGCCAGATGGAGCCCAATCCCATTCCTACTCTGCGGGAGTACTGCCAGCTGGTGGAGAAGCTGCCTCTCGTTACCAACATCGAGCTGAAGACCAACGTCAACGAGTACCCCGGCATCGAAGCCAAGGTGCTGGAGTTGATTCGGGAGTTCCGTCTGGAGGACCGGATCATCATCTCCAGCTTCAACCACTTCAGTGTCCTTCGGATGCGGGAGCTGGCCCCGGAGCTGAAGTACGGCCTGCTCAGCGAAAGCTGGGTGGTGGGGGCCGGGAAGTATGTTCACGACCTGGGGATCCCTTGCTACCATCCTATCCACGGCAATCTGACGCCGGAGCTGACAGCAGAGCTGAAGCAATACGGCCTGGAGATCAACACCTTCACCGTCAATGCCGAAGAGGATGTCCGCCGTCTGGCGGCTCTGGGCATTGATGCGGTGATCGGCAACTACCCCGACATGGCCCGGCGGGTCCTGGCGGACTGTGAAACGAAAGGAGACGCCCGACTGTGAACCCTGACATCACCATGAATTGGATCATTGAGACGCCGGATATTTTCAGCGGCCTTACCGGCGTGGCGGTGCTGCTGCGGCTGATGATGGCCACAGTGATCGGCGGCATTGTAGGTTGGGAACGGGGCCGCCACGGCCGCGCAGCCGGCCTGAGGACCCACATCATGGTTTGCCTGGGCGCTTGTCTGGCCTCCCTGGTGGGCATGTACACCACGTTCTATCTGGGCGCCAGCGGCGATCCCAACCGTGTGGCGGCTCAGGTCATCTCCGGCATCGGCTTTCTGGGGGTAGGAACCATCATCGTGGGCCGGTCCTCCCAGGTCACCGGCCTCACCACCGCCGCCGGCCTCTGGGCCACGGCTGCGGCCGGCCTTGCTCTGGGAGTGGGCTTTTACTGGGCGGCGGTTCTGACCACCATGTTCATGCTGGTGGCCATGACCTTCCTGGCCCGCATTGAGCGGCGGACCAAGGACGGCAGGCTGTGCGAACACATCTATCTGGAGCTGCGGACCGTGGCGGATATTCGGACCTTGATCGAGGATACGGCCCAGTGGGACCGGGAGATCGAGGTGGTGCCGCCCCGCAGCGGTTGTAACGGAAATGCCGGCGTGGAGATCAACTTCCCCGGCCATATTCCCGAGGATATGATTGCCCGGCTGGAGGAGCTGGACTACGTGCTCTTTGTGCTATAAGCGATCTACATTTACAGGCCTGCCCTCTGACGGGGGCAGGTCTTTTTTTGCCGGTACCCGACAATATTTCGAATGGTGTTTTGCCTCCGGCGGGTGACTTTTCTCGCCAAAGAAAAGTCACCATCTCCGCGCTAAGAGCCCCGCTCCGCGGGGTTGCGCTCCGAAATGCGCCTGCGGGCGCGATGTGGCCTACGCTAAAAACATTCTTACCGCTGCGGGATGGCACGGCGGAGCCGTGACGGATGAGGGGAGCGCCATCAAAGAGCACCCAGGCCGATTTTGCGGAAAAAGCGAAAATTTGCACGGTTTATGGAAATTAACTTCCGAATAAGCCAGATATTTCTCGATACCTTTTCCCTCATCCGCCTCCTTCGGAGGCACCTTTCCCCAGGGGAAGGCTTTGGACTTGGGAATTGCAGAGGTTTCTTCAACCACCAAGCCAGCGCGCCGAAGCGCGAAAACAGGGGAAATCTGTCACCCCCTTGCAGGGTCAGCCGGACCAAACCAACGAAACAAACGGTACAGATTTCCCATAATAGGCCAAAAGGAGTCCTTAGAACCTTGGTTCTAAGCGGACTTTTGCCGACTTTTCTTCCGCGAGAAAAGTCGGCCGCCGGAGGCAAAACAAGGTATCGAAACGTCGTCGGCCACCGATAGAAGAAAGGACTCCGTCAGCAGAAAAAAGAGCGCGGAAAGCAAAGTTCTCTTGCTTTCCGCGCTCTGTCAAATTTTACTCTACCGCAATCTGCTCCATCACGAAGCACTCGATGATATCGCCGTCCTTGATGTCGTTGAATTTCTCGATGCCGATGCCGCACTCATAGCCGGAGGCAACTTCCTTCACCGCGTCCTTGAACCGCTGCAGGGAGCTGAGCTCGCCCTCGTGGATCACCACGCCGTCCCGGACAATGCGGACCTGACAGCCACGCTGGATCTTGCCATCCTGGACGTAGCAGCCGGCGATGGTACCCACGCCGGACACCTTGTAGGTCTGGCGCACCTCCGCGTGGCCGATGAGAGCCTCTCGGAACTTGGGGGCCAGCATACCCTTCATGGCGGCCTCCACCTCTCCGATGGCGTCGTAGATCACCCGGTACATCCGCATATCCACATTGTTGCGGGCGGCGCTGTCCCGGGCGGCGGCGTCAGGCCGCACGTTAAAGCCCACGATGATGGCCTTGGAGGTGGACGCCAGCATCACATCGCTCTCGTTGATGGCGCCAACGCCCGAGTGAATTACCCGGACCCGGACCTCATCGTTGGAAATCTTCTCCAGGCTGCTCTTCACCGCCTCGGCGGAGCCCTGGACGTCCGCCTTCACGATGATGTTCAGATCCTTCACCTCGCCGGCCTGGATCTGGCTGAAGAGATCCTCCAGGCTCACCTTCTGGATGGGGGCGTTGAGCTTGGCCTTCTCCTCCGCCTTCCGCTGCTCCACCAGTTCCCGGGCCAGACGCTCGTCGGCCACGGCGTTGAAGGTGTTGCCCGCGCCGGGCACCTCGCCAAGGCCTGTAATCTCCACAGGCACGGAGGGACCGGCCTCGGTGAGCCGCTGGCCCTTGTCGTCCACCATAGCCCGGACGCGGCCCACAGCGGTACCGGCGATGATAATGTCGCCCAGCTTCAAGGTGCCGTTCTGCACCAGCAAGGTGGCCACAGGGCCCCGGCCCTTGTCCAGACGGGCCTCGATCACCGTACCGGAGGCGGCGCGGTTGGGGTTGGCCTTCAGCTCCGCCATCTCGGCAGTAAGGGTCACCATCTCCAGCAGATTGTCGATGCCCATGCCGGTCTTGGCGGAGATGGGGCAGATGATGGTGTCGCCGCCCCAGTCCTCGGCCACCAGCTCATACTCGGTGAGCTGCTGCTTGATCCGCTCGGGGTTGGCCTCCGGCTTATCCATCTTGTTGATGGCCACGATGATGGGGATACCGGCGGCCTTGGCGTGGTTGATGGACTCCACGGTCTGGGGCTTGATGCCGTCCTCGGCGGCCACCACCAGAATGGCGATATCCGTAACCATGGCGCCCCGGGCCCGCATGGAGGTGAAGGCCTCGTGGCCGGGGGTATCCAGGAAGGTAATGGGCTTGCCCTTAATCTGCACCTGGTAGGCGCCGATATGCTGGGTGATGCCGCCGGCCTCGCCGGAGGCTACATGGGCGTTGCGGATATAGTCCAGAAGGGAGGTCTTACCGTGGTCCACGTGGCCCATGACCACCACCACAGGGGCCCGGGGCACCAGATCCTCCTCCTTGTCGGCGCTGTCGTCGATCAGCTTCTCCTCGATGGTGACCACGACCTCCTTTTCCACCTTGCAGCCCAGCTCCTCGGCCACAAAGGCGGCGGTGTCAAAGTCGATCATCTGGCTGATGGAGGCCATCACGCCGTTTTTCATCAGGCACTTGATAACCTCGGTGGCAGCCTTCTTCATGCGGCTGGCCAGCTCGCCCACGCTGATCTCCTCGGGAATCATCACCTTCAGCGGAGCCTTCTTGGCCACCTCCAGCTGCAGACGGCGCATCTTCTCCTGCTCCTCCTGCTTGCGCTTGTTGGAGAAGGCGGGCTGGTTCTTCTTCTTGTTCCCGGCGTTGCGGAACTTCTCCTTGCCCTGCTGCATGTTGTGGGCGCCCCGAGTACGGCTGTCGGCAATGTCCTCCAGGCGCTCATCGTACTTCTCCAAATTCACGTTGGCGGCCTTACGGGTATCCACCACCTTCTTGGCAGGCACACGGGTGGTGGGCTGCTGCTGGGCGGCGCCCTGAGGCTGTGCGCTCTGCGGCTGGCCCCCCTGCTGGGGCTGCTGCTGACCGCTCTGCTGGGGCCGGCGCTGCTGAGGCTGCTGAGGCGCGGCCTGCTGCTGCGCGGGACGGCCGCCCTGCTGCCCCTGCTGGGGCTTGGCTGCAGGCGCCTGCTGCTTCTGCTCCGCCTGGACGGCGTCGGCAAAGATGACCTCAATGCCGGAAACCTGATTGTGCTGGGTCAGGTACTCGAAGATCAGAGAGAGCTCCTCGTCGGTGAGGACCTGCATATGATTCTTCGGGGCCGTAGCATACTTGGTCAGAATCTCCGTGATGGTCTTGGTGGGCAGGCCGAAGTCCTTGGCCACCTCGTGCACTCTGTACTTGTTCATGTTATTCATACCCAATAGAGCCACCTCCATAGAAAGGTTGATTTCAATTCACTGCTGCGCGCCGCCGTTCCGGTCCGGCTTCCCGGCCCGCTTGATGCGGGTGGGGATGTAGGGCTTCGCGGTTCTGCCCTGGGTGCGGAGCTTCTTTTCGTGGATCTGCTGCTCCTTTCGCCGCCGGGCAGCTTTTTCCGCCTTGGCGCTGAGCGTTTCCTCCGCAGAACCGTACCGCTCCGGATCCTGCTGTGCCAGCCGCTTGACGACGGCGTCGGCAAAACCGATATCGGTGACAGCAGCCATGGCGCAGACACTGCGGCCCACGGCGTTCCCCAGCTCCTCTTTCGTATAGGGGACGGAGAGCCACAAGCACTGGCCGGTGTCGGCGAAATGCCGCACCCGGCGGAAGCTGTTGTCGGCAGCGTCCCGGGCCACCAGAATCAGGCGGCAGCTGCGGGCGCGGCAGGCGGCGCCCACCGGCTCCTCGCCGATCTCCAATCGTCCCGCCCGCATGGCGAGGCCGAGAAGATGCAGAATATTATCCATCCGCCGCCTCCATCTGCTGCTCCAGGGCAGCATAGACCTCCGGCGGGATCTGGGTGCTGAAGGCCCGCTCCAGGGCCCGGCTCTTCCGGGCCTTGGCAAGGCACTCCCTGCTGGGGCACACATAAGCGCCGCGGCCGGGCTTCTTTCCCACGAAGTCCAGGGTGATCTCCCCCTCAGGGGAGCGGACCACCCGGATAAGGGCCTTCTTGTCCTTCATCTCCCGGCAGCCGAGACACTGGCGCTGGGGGATCTTTTTCGGTTTCTGCATAGGCGGGGCCTCCTGTGTTTTGTCCCTCTGTCGCCGGGACATGGCTCTTGTTTTGCCCTCCCCCAGGGAGGGCGGGGATGCTTTGACCCTCTGACGAGGGCGTTGTCGTTTTTCAATACCCGACGGTGTTTCGTCTGGTGTTTTGCCTCCGGCGGCCTACTTTTGTCGCTGAACAAAAGTAGGCAAAAATCAGCTTAAAACCTACGGTTTTAAGAATTCCCTCCGTTTCCTACCGAAACTTGGAAGTCAGGGAGGCGTTTAGTTGTTGGGTTAGTATGGGTGACGCCTATTTGGGTCATCTTCTGCTCCTGCGCCGCGCTTTAAGCGCGCTCATCTGTTGGGTAGACGCTGGTACTTTCGTCTACCGTTTCTTCCGCGAATGAGTTTGTGCGGCGTTGGCAAGTCTGACAGTATCGGAGCAGAGGCTCCAACAACCACCAAGGGAGCGCGCTGAAGCGCGGAAATAGGGGAACTCCGACCTCCTCGCAGGGTCAGCCGTATAATCTAACGAAAACAACGGCACAGATTCCCCATAATAGGTCAAAAGGAGTCCTTAGAACCTTGGTTCTAAGTCAACTTTTGCCTACTTTTCTTTGACGAGAAAAGTAGGCCGCCGGAGGCAGAACACCAATCAGGAGATCGTCTCCCGGTTAGGCGGGCACGCCCTCGTCAGAGGGAAGAAACAGCCCCCGGCATGGCAATGCCGCAATCACTCCTCTTCCTTGTAGGAAGCGGGCTTGATATCAATTTTATAACCGGTGAGCCGGGCGGCCAACCGGGCATTCTGCCCCATTCCCACGGCGCCTTCGGCTCCGTGGGAGCCCTGTTGATAGAACATCCTCGGGCGGAATGAATCCGCCCTGCGGCAAAGTTTCGCTGCACGAAACGCTTGGACGCGCCTCCGGCGCGGGGAGGGGCAGAATCACTCCTCTTCCTTGTAAGAAGCGGGCTTGATATCAATTTTATAACCGGTGAGCCGGGCGGCCAACCGGGCATTCTGCCCCTCTTTGCCGATGGCAAGGCTCAGCTGATCGTCGGGGACGATAACCCGGCAGCCCTTCCCCTCCTCGGCCAGCTGGACGTCCACCACGTCGGCAGGCGCCAGGGCCGCGGCAATGAACTGGGCGGGGTCCTCGCTATACTTGATGATATCGATCTTTTCGCCCCGCAGCTCCTCCACAATATTGGCCACCCGCTGACCCTTGGGGCCCACGCAGGCGCCGATGGGGTCCACTGCCTCATCGTTGCTCCATACCGCCATCTTCGTGCGGCTGCCGGCCTCCCGGGTGATGGACTTCACCTCCACCGTGCCGTCGTAAATCTCCGGCACCTCCAGCTCAAACAGCCGCCGCACCAGACCGGGGTGGGTCCGGGAGGTCAGCACCTGGGGCCCCTTGGCAATCCGCCGGACCTCGGAGACGTACACCTTGATCCGCTGGCCCTCCACCAGTTCCTCCCCGGGCACCTGCTCCTTGGGAGGCAGCACCGCCTCGGTGGCCTCCGATCCCGTGCCGATCCGCAGGGATACATTGCCGCTGTGGGGGTCGATCCGGGAGACCACGCCGGTAAGAATCTCATGCTGCTTGGAGTTGTACTCGTCGTACACCATTCCCCGCTCGGCCTCCCGCAGGCCCTGGATAATCACCTGCTTGCCGATGCCGGCGGCAATGCGGCCGAACTCTACATTGTCCACAGGCAGATTTATCACATCCCCCAGCTGGGCGGTGCCCCGGATGGCCCGGGCCTCCTCCAGAGACATCTGGCTGCCGGGGAAGTCCACTTCCTCCACCACGTCCTTCTGGACGTACATCTTCAGATTTTTCTTCCCCTCGTCCACGTCTACATACACATTCTCCACGCCCTCGTGGTCCTTCTTGTAGGCGGTGGTCAGAGCCTGGATGATCTTGCCCATCATGAAATCCTGGGGGATCCCCCGCTCCTTCTCCAGCAGCGCCAGCGCCGCAAAGATCTCGTCACATTTCATATTGATTCTCCTATCATCCGATCATCGGTCGTTTCCGTTAAAATTCCACCCGCAGGCGGCACAATGCCACCTGATCCTTGGAGAAGGTCAACGTCTCCTTCCCCACCGTCACCGTCACCGCGCCGGTGGCCTCGTCATACCCCTCCAGCACGCCGGCATACTCCTTCCGGCCCTTCTGGGCCTGGTATAGCTTTACCAGTACAGGGCTTCCCAAAAACCGCTGGAAATCCCGGGGCCGCTTCAGGGGCCGCTCACAGCCGGCGGAACAGACCTCGAACACATAGCTGCCCTCAATGGGGTCGGCCTCGTCCAGAAGGTCGCTGACCTGACGGCTCACCGTCTCACAGTCGATGATGTCCACGCCGCCCTCTTTGTCCAGATATAGCCGCAGATACCACTGTCCGGCCTCCCGGACATACTCCACGTCCCACAGCTCACACCCCGCCGCTTCCACCACAGGGGCAGCCAGTTTTGCAACAATTTCGGTAGCTTTCGCCATACATCTCCTCCGATTTGTACGAAACGGACTATTTTTGACCTTCTGTTTCAAGTCAAGAAAAAGAGCGGACCATAGGTCCACTCTCATGCTGACACATCTTACGAGCAGCATCATACCATATTATACCGTTAATTGCAAGTATTTTTTCCCCTTTCCGTAAGTTTTTTTCGAAAAAAGGCCGGAAAAGCCGCTCCTTTCCCAGCCCAATATGAAAATCAGAACATACATCCTTCCCTTTTCTTCTCCGACAGGGGAAGAATCCAGTACCATAGAGAGGGATTTTTCCGCTATGTCGCCCCCTTCTCAGGCGAAATTTTTATGCTCTTGTCAAAAATCCTAAATTTGGCTTCGAAAATTTTGTTTGATTTTTTTCAAAAATATGGTATGGTTTGTGTAGACATGTTTGGCGGATCGCCATGACATGTTTGCATAGGAAAGGAGCTTTTAACTCATGAGCAGACAACCCTCCAACCAGCAGCTGCTGTTCCAGCCCACCGGTATTCCGCCGCTGGGATCCTCCGTCTCTCTGGCCTTGCAGCATCTGGTGGCCATGATTGTGGGCTGTGTCACTCCCGCTATCATCGTGGCCAACGCCATCGGCATGCCCCAGGACCAGCGGGTCCTCCTGATCCAATCCTCCCTGGTTCTCTCCGCTGTAGCAACTTTGTTCCAAGTCTTCCCCATCGGCGGGAAGAATAGCCGCCTGCGCTTTGGCTCCGGTTTGCCGGTGATCTTAGGCGTCAGCTTTGCCTACGTGCCCAGCATGGAGGCCATTGCCAAGGGCAGCGGCACCGTGGCCACCATTGCGGGCGCTATGGTGGTGGGCGGTATCGTAGCTCTGATTGTGGGCCTCGGGGTGGAGAAAATCCGAAAGTTCTTCCCTCCGGTGATCACCGGTACCGTGGTGTTCACCATCGGTCTCTCCCTCTATCCCACCGCCATCAACTACATGGCCGGCGGCACCGCCAACACCTATGAGCTGGTGGTGGAAACCAAGGGGCTCACCCCCGCCCTGGTGTACGGCTCCTGGCAGAACTGGCTGGTCGCCGTTATTACGCTTGCCGCAGTAATGGTGCTCAACAACAAGGGCAAGGGCATCGCCAAGCTGGCCTCCATTCTGCTGGGCATGGTCTTCGGTTACATCGTATCCGCCTTCTTCGGCATGGTGTCCTTTGCCGATGTGGGCAGCTCCACCTGGTTCGCCCTGCCGGAGTTTATGCCCTTCGGCATCGAGTTTGACCTGGCGGCCTGCGTGGCTCTGAGCATTCTCTTCGCCATCAATTCCATCCAGGCCATCGGCGACTTTACCGCCACCACCGTGGGCGGCATGGACCGTGATCCCACCAACGCCGAGCTGAAGGGCGGTATCATTGCCTACGGCGTCACCAACACCCTGTCTGCCTTCTTCGGCGGCCTGCCCACCGCCACCTATTCCCAGAACGTGGGTATTGTCACCACCAACAAGGTCATCAACCGCACGGTGTTTGCTCTGGCGGCAGGCTTCCTGCTGCTGGCCGGTGTGTCCCCCAAGTTTGCCGCCGTTCTGACCACCATTCCCCAGTGTGTGCTGGGCGGCGCCACCATCACCGTGTTCTCCACCATCGCCATGACCGGTATGAAGCTGATTGCCTCCCAGAAGCTGGACGCCCGGAACACCACCATCGTGGGCCTCAGCGCCGCTCTGGGCGTGGGCATCTCCCAGGCCTCCGCCTCTCTGGGGCAGCTGCCGGAGGAGTTCATCATCATCTTCGGTAAGTCCCCCGTGGTCATCGCCACCATCATGGCGATTCTGCTGAACCTCATTCTTCCCAAGCACAACGACTGAACATAGCGGCTGAAAGAAATGTGCGCCTCCATTTCCGATGAGATGGAGGCGCGCTTTTTTGCCGCTATGAGAAAAAACAGGACTTCCGGCGGCGAAAGCCACCCGCCGCAAGTGCGGCGTCCCGAGCGTTTTGGGCCATTGGCTCAAAACCTCGGCGCACTGCCGCCGCAGCGGCGTTTCGGAGCGCAACCGCCCGGAGGGCGGCGCTTGGCGCGGAGATGGCGGAATTCATTTCTGCCGAGCATTTCAAATCTGTGGGGCCCCCAAAAGGGCCGCATGGAGCGGCCCTTTGGGGGACGCGGGCGACGAGGCTCGAACTCGCTACCGGCATCCCGCGAATGGCCTGAAGTCCATTCGCAAGAACCCTGCCGGACCTCAGATCAAACGTGCCTCCGGCACAGGTGGAGGCAGCGAGTTCGTTCTTCTGCAGATGAAAAGAGGACATCCAGACTTGGATGTCCTCTTGAAGTTGGAGCGGGCGACGAGGCTCGAACTCGCTACCGGCATCCCGCGAATGGCCTGAAGTCCATTCGCAGGAACCCTGCCGGACCTCAGATCAAACGTGCCTCCGGCACAGGTGGAGGCAGCGAGTTCGTTCTTCTGCAGATGAAAAGAGGACATCCAGACTTGGATGTCCTCTTGAAGTTGGAGCGGGCGACGAGGCTCGAACTCGCTACC
>CALXDC010000010.1 GCA_944386975.1 uncultured Oscillospiraceae bacterium
GTGCTGGAAAACGCCCTCATCAAGCAGTACATGCCCCGGTACAACATCCTGCTGAAGGACGGCAAGGGCTACCCCTTCGTCCGCCTCTCCCGGGATCCTTACCCCAAGTTTACCATGGTCAGCCGGAAGGAGAAGGACGATGCAAGGTACTTCGGCCCTTTCGGCGGCCGGTACGAGACCCGGGCGGCTCTGGACGCCATTGCCGCCGCGCTGAAGCTGCCCACCTGTAACCGGAAATTCCCCCGGGACATCGGTAAGGAGCGGCCCTGCCTCAACCACCACATGGGCCGGTGCGACGGCTTCTGCCGGGGCACCCCGGATGCGGCGGAGTACAACCGGCGGATGGAGCAGGCGGTGCTCCTCTTGACGGGAAAGCTCAACGAGGTCACCGCCGCTCTGGAGGAGGAGATGATGGGGGCCGCCGAGAACCTGCAGTTTGAGCGGGCGGCGGAGCTCCGGGACCGGCTTCGGGCTATCCAGACCATGGGCAAGCGCCAGCGGGTGGTGGCGGCGGGCTGCGCCGACACCGACGTGTGGGGTCTCTATCACGAGGCCCGGTGCTGCTACGCTGTCCTCCACTACGAGCAGGGCCAGCTCATCTACCGGGAGGCGGAGGTGTTCAAGGCCCCGGCGGGGGAGGAGGATCCGGAGATGCTGGCGGCGGTGTTGCTGCAGTACTACGGCGGACGCACCGTACTGCCCCGGGAGATTTTGTTGCCCCTGGAAATCGAGGACATAGAGGTCTTTGCCCAGATGCTCACCGAGGCGGCGGGCCACAGGGTCCACGTCCGCTGTCCCCAGCGGGGGGAGAAGGCGGAGCTTTTGGACATGGCCCTCCGCAACGCCCGGGAGGAGGCGGAGCGGGTCACCACCCGGGAGGAGCGGGTGGACCGCACCGCCCAGCTCTTCGCCAAAATGGTGGGACTCCCCCAGAGCCCGGAGCGGCTGGAGGCCTATGACATCTCCAACACTGGCAGCAGCGACATTGTGGCCTCCATGACCGTGTTCCACGGGGCCCAGCCCGCCAAGAGCCAGTACCGCCGGTTCCACATCAAGGAGCTCAGCGGCCACCCCGACGACTACCGCTCCATGCAGGAGGTGCTGCGGCGGCGCCTGCAGCGCTACCGGGACGGGGACGAGAAGTTCTCCCCCCTCCCCGACGCCTTCCTTATCGACGGCGGCGTCACCCACGCCCAGGCCGCCCGGGAGGTGATCCGGGGGGAGTTTGGCCTTGCCATCCCCATCTTCGGCATGGTGAAGGACGGCCGCCACCGGACCCGGGCTTTGGTGACCCCGGAGGGCCGGGAAATCGGCATTCAGCAGAATCAGGCGGTGTTCGCCATGGTGGGCCGCATCCAGGAGGAGACCCACCGCTTTGCCATCACCTTCCACCGCCAGACCCACGCCAGGAGCCTGCGGCGCTCGGCCCTGGAGGGTATCCCCGGGGTGGGGGAGGCCCGGCAGAAGGCCCTTTTGAAGACCTTCGGCACCGTGAAGGCCATCCGGGAGGCCTCGGTGGAGGACCTCACTGCCGCGGTGCCCCGGAAGGCCGCCCAGGCGGTGTACGACCATTTTCACAAGGAGGAAGAGGAGCACCATGGATAAGAAGGAATTGCGAAAAGCCATTTCCGCCAAAAAGCGGGCCATGACCGCGGCGGAGATCGAGGCAAAGAGCGCCCAGCTGGCGGAGAAGCTCTTTGCCCATCCCCTCTACCGGGAGGCCCCCAGCCTCTACGCCTATCTCTCCTACAACCAGGAGGTGCGGACGGGCCCCATCCTCCGCCGGTGTCTGGCGGATGGAAAGCGGGTGGCGGTGCCCAAGGTGCTGGACGAGGGGCAGCGGATGGAATTCATCTGGCTGGACGATCTCTCCGCCGTGGCGGAGGGGTACTGCAAAATCCCCGAGCCCATCGCCGACGGCCCCGTGGCCGACGACCCCCGGGCCCTGATCCTCATGCCGGGTCTGGCCTTTGACCGCCAGGGGGGCCGCATGGGCTACGGCGGCGGATTTTACGACCGGTATCTGGCAGAGCACCCCGGTCATCCCACCCTGGCCCTGTGCTACGGCTTCCAGCTTCTGGACCATGTGGAAATGGCGGAGCACGACGTCCCCGTGGACGCCGTGCTCTGGAGCGAATAGACAAAAACCGCGCCTCCTGTCCCCGAGGGGATGGAGGCGCGGTTTTTTGTTACAGAGCGGCCTTCAGGGCCTCCGCCATATCGGTGTGCTCCCAGGGGAGATCCACATCGGTGCGGCCGAAGTGGCCGTAGGCAGCGGTCTGCCGGTAGATGGGGCGGCGCAGGTCCAGCTTGGTGATGATCTTGCCGGGCCGCAGGTCAAAGAGCTCCCGCACCACCTGGGACAGCTTCTCGTCGCTGACCACGCCGGTGCCCTGGGTGTCCACCAGCACGCTCACCGGCTCGCTGACGCCGATGGCGTAGGCCAGCTCGATGTGGCAGCGGCGGGCGAGGCCCGCGGCCACCACGTTCTTGGCCACGTACCGGGCCATGTAGGCGGCGGACCGGTCCACCTTGGTGGGGTCCTTGCCGCTGAAGCAGCCGCCGCCGTGGCTGGCGGAGCCGCCGTAGGTGTCCACGATGATCTTCCGGCCGGTGAGGCCGCTGTCGCCTACGGGGCCGCCGATGACGAACCGGCCGGTGGGGTTGATAAAGAACTTGGTGTCCTTGTCGATGTACCGGGCGGGGATGACGGGCTTGATCACCGTCTCCAGAACGGCCTCCCGCAGGTCCTTGGCGGCGATGTCGGGGCTGTGCTGGGTGGAGATGACGATGGCGGGGCAGCGCAGGACCTTGCCCTCCTCATCGTACTCCACAGTGACCTGGCTCTTGCCGTCGGGCCGCAGCCAGCTGAGCTCGCCGCTCTTGCGGACGGCAGCCAGCCGCCGGGTCAGGTCGTGGGCCATGGCGATGGGGGCGGGCATAAGGGTGTCGGTCTCGTCGCAGGCGTAGCCGAACATCATGCCCTGGTCACCGGCGCCGATGTCCTCGTCGCTGTCGCCGTCCACACCCATAGCGATGTCGCCGCTCTGCTCATCGATGGTGGTCATGACGGCGCAGCTGCGGGCGTCGAAGCCGCAGGCAGGGTCGTTGTAGCCGATCTCCTCCACAGTCTTGCGGACCACGTGGGGGATGTCCACATAGCAGCTGGTGGAGATCTCGCCCATGACCATCACCATACCGGTGGTGGTAACGGTCTCACAGGCCACGCGGCCGTAGGGGTCCTGGGCCAGAATGGCGTCCAGAACGGCGTCGGAAATCTGGTCGCAGACCTTGTCGGGATGTCCCTCGGTCACGGATTCAGAGGTAAAAATACGGTGTGCCATTGTTTTGCTTCCTTTCTTGTACTGTTTTCTTTGCAAAACGAGAAAAAACGCCTCGCCGGGAATACCGACGGGGCGTAGTGAAAACTTGGGGTTTTCCTCATCTTGCGTTTCCGCCGGAATTGGCACCTTGCCGCAATTGAGCAGGTTGCCGTGGCTTCATCGGGCCGTTCCCTCCGCCACTCTTGATAAGGTTTCAGTTGTCCTGGACAAATGTCCGGGAATTATTATAGAGGCTCTGTCCGGTCCTGTCAAGGGGAACTTTCTCCTTTTTGAGACAATATTTTGTCTTTTTTGCCAGGAAGGGCCGTCGTTGCCTCCCGTGAGGAAGTGTGATATAATGTTTTTCTACTATCCGGGCCGGGCAGTGTGTCTGCCCTCGGGCCGTTTTGCCCTCTGACGAGGGCCGGTGTCGTTTTGTCGATATCCGACGGTGTACCGCTTGGTGTTATGCCTCCGGCGGGTGACTTTTCTCGCCAAAGAAAAGTCACCATCTCCGCGCTAAGAGCCTCGCTTCGCTCGGTTGCGCTCCGAAACACCTCGCTGCGGCTCGGTGAAAGTCCGCTTAGAACCAAGGTTCTAAGAACTCCTTTCGTTATTACCAAGACCGGATGGTCAGAGAGGCGTTCTGTTGAAGGTTTTATACGGGTGACGCCTGTTTGGGTCGTCTTCTGCTTGAAGCGCCGCGCTCCGCGCTGATGCGGTCCCTTTTTAAGCCTTCCCCCAGGGGAAGGCAAAAGGAGCAGAAGTCCCTACCACCACCAGGGCAGCGCGCGGTCGCGCGGAAAGAGGGGAACTGTCACCCCCTTGCAGTGTCAGCCGCACTCAATCACCGAAAAACGGTACAGATTCCCCATAATAGGCCGAAAGGAGTCCTTAGAACCTTGGTTCTAAGTCAACTTTTGCCTACTTTTCTTTGACGAGAAAAGTAGGCCGCCGGAGGCAGAACAAGGTACCGAACCTCCCCCGGGTACCGACAAAAAAGGCCCGCCCTCGTCAGAGGGCAAAAAGCCCGTCCCGGCGCATGAGCGGACAAAAAGAAAGGAGCCCCCCTATGGTTTGTACCCTCTGTCCCCGCCAGTGCGGCGCGGTGCGTACTGACACCGCCGCCGGCGGCTTCTGCGGCATGCCCGCCCTGCCGGTGGTGGCCCGGGCCGCCCTCCACCACTGGGAGGAGCCCTGCATCAGCGGTACCCGGGGCAGCGGCGCCATTTTCTTCTCCGGCTGCTCCCTGCGGTGCGTCTTCTGCCAGAACCGCTCCATCAGCCACGACCGCTTCGGAAAGCCTCTCTCCATCTCCCAGCTGCGGCAGGTGTGTCTCGACCTTGTTGCCCAGGGGGCCCACAACATCAACTTTGTCACCCCTACCCACTTCGCCCACGCCGTGGCGGAGGTCCTGGCGGAGCCCCTTCCGGTGCCGGTAGTGTACAATTGCGGCGGCTATGAGCGTACGGAGACCCTCCGGAGCCTTGCAGGCAAAATTCAGATCTATCTCCCGGACCTCAAGTACGCCGACAACGCCCTGGCGGAGCGGTATAGCGCCGCTCCGGACTACTTTGAAACCGCCACAGCCGCCATCCGGGAGATGGTGCGTCAGACCGGCCCCTGCCGCTTTGACGGCGACGGCCTCATGACCTCCGGGGTCATCATCCGCCACCTGCTGCTGCCTGGAGCCCTCCGCAACACCAAGGCCGTGCTGGACTGGATTGCGGACTCCTTCACTCCCGGGGAGGTGCTGGTGTCCCTCATGGCCCAATACACCCCTCAGCCCGGTGCGGAGGGCCTGCTAAAGCGCCGGGTCACCGGGGCGGAGTACCGCGCCGCCGCAGCTTACCTGGAAAACGTGGGCATTCAGAGCGGCTATACCCAGGAGGCCGCCTCGGCCCGGGCCGCCTATACCCCCGACTTTGATCTCACCGGATTGCCCCAAGAGGAGGAATGACCATGCACCTGCGCTTTGTCACCCCGGCGGACGCCCCCGCCCTCCGGGATATTTATGCCCCCTATGTGCTCCATACGCCCCTTACCTTCGAGGCGGCCCTTCCTTCCGCGGAGGAGTTCTGCCGCCGGATTACCGCCACCCTGGAGGCCTATCCCTATCTGGCCGCCGTGGAAAACGGGGAGATTGTGGGCTACGCCTACGCCGGACGGGTACGCAGCCGGGAGGCCTACGACTGGTCGGTGGAGCTGTCGGTGTACGTTCGGGAGGACTGCCGCGGCCGCGGCTTCGGCCGCAGACTCTATGGCTGTCTTCTGGAGCTTCTGACCCTCCAGAACGTCCATATGGCCTACGGGGTGGTGGCGCTGCCCAACGAGGCAAGCCACGGCCTGCACATGGCCATGGGCTTCCGTCTCCTGGCACGTTTTCCGGAGATGGGTTATAAAATGGGAGCCTGGCGGGACATCGGCTGGTATGAGAAGGCCCTTGCGCCCGCCCAGGTCCCCCCGCTCCCCTTTCTCCCCGCTCCGGCACTGCCGGAGGCGCAGACGGCGGCTGTTCTGGAGCGGTACGCGGTATGAAAAAGACGCGGTTTTCCCGGATCTATGTGGAGATCACCAACTGCTGCAACCTCCGGTGCGCCTTCTGCCCCGGCACCCGCCGCCCCCTCCGCTTCCTCGCTCCGTCGGACTTTGCCCGGATGGCCTCTCAGCTGAAGGAATATACGGATTACGTCTATCTCCATGTCATGGGAGAGCCTCTTCTCCACCCGGCGCTGAGGGAGATTCTGGACCTCTGCGATGCAAACGGCCTGCGGGCCTGCGTCACCACCAACGGCACCCTCCTGCCCACCGCGGGGGAAACTCTCCGCCACCGGGCGGTTCACAAGGTCAGCATCTCCCTCCACAGCATGGAGGGCAACGGACGGACCTGTCTGGAGGAGTATCTGGAGGGCGTGTGGGACTTCTGCCGCCGGGGGGAGATGATCCGGTGCCTGCGGCTGTGGAACCTGGGCGGCGCCGACCGGCGCAATGGGGAGATTCTGACCTTCCTTCGGAACAAGCTGGGCCGGGACCCTCTCGGTGAAAGCGGCGTCTGGCCCGGCGTCTGGGTGCTGGGGGAGCGGCTCTTTCTGGAGCAGGCGGAGCGGTTTGAGTGGCCGGACCTCCAGGCGGCGGAAGCGGGGGTGGAGTTCTGCCAGGGCCTCCGCACCCAGGCGGCGGTGCTGGTGGACGGCACGGTGGTCCCCTGCTGCCTGGACCACGAGGGGGACATTCCCCTTGGGAACCTGCTGGAGCAGCCCCTGGCGGAGATTCTGGCGGGCCCCCGGGCCAGGGCCGTATACGAGGGCTTTTCCCAGCGACGTCCCACGGAGGAATTATGCCGCCGCTGCGGCTATGCCACGAGGTTCAACCGATGAAGAAGGAACAACTGCAATATCCGCCCCTGCCCCCGGCGGTGACGGGGCGGCTTTTGGACTGGTACAGCATGCACCGCCGCGACCTCCCCTGGCGGGAGAGCACCGACCCCTACCGGGTGTGGGTGTCGGAGATCATGCTGCAGCAGACCCGGGTGGCGGCAGTGCTGCCCTACTACCGCCGCTGGATGGAGGCCCTGCCGGACGTGGCGGCCCTGGCGGCAGTGGAGGAGGACAGGCTCATGAAGCTGTGGGAGGGGCTCGGATACTACAGCCGGGCCCGGAACCTCCAGAGGGCGGCAAAGGTCGTCATGGAGGACCACGGCGGCCGCTTTCCCGACACCTTCGAGGGGCTGCGGGCCCTGCCGGGAATCGGGGACTACACCGCCGGAGCGGTGGCCTCCATCGCCTTTCACCGTCCGGTCCCCGCGGTGGACGGCAACGTGCTGCGGATCGCCGCCCGGCTCTCCGCCTTGGGGGAGGACATTCTGAGCCCCGGCGGACGGCGGCTTTTCACCGACATGGTGGCGGAGCTGGTCCCCCCCGACCGGCCGGGGGACTTCAACCAGGCCCTCATGGACCTGGGGGCCACGGTGTGCCTCCCCAACGGGCAGCCGGACTGCGGGAGTTGTCCCCTGGCGGCCCTCTGCGCCGCCCACGCCGCCGGGCGGGAGACGGACTTCCCGGTAAAGCGGAAGAAACAGGCCCGCCGCCGGGAGGAGATGACCGTATACCTCCTCCTCCGGGAGGGTCGGATCGCCCTCCGCCGCCGGGAGGCCCGGGGCCTTCTGGCAGGGCTGTGGGAGTTCCCCCACATCCCCGGGACGCTGACGGAGGAGGAGGCCGCCGGCCCCCTGGACCGGTGGGGACTGACCCCCCTCCAGTGGCGGCAGCGCATCACCGCCCGGCATATCTTTACCCACGTGGAGTGGCACATGACCGGATATCTTCTGGAGGTCCGGGGAACCGGGGCGGACTTCACCTGGGCGGACCCGGCGGCGCTGGAGACGCTGGCGGTGCCCTCCGCCTTTGCCAAGTACCTGGAGGCGGCAAAGGCCGCCCTGGCGCAGCGCCGCCCCGCCTCTTCCCCATCATGAGAAAACCCATTCCTTCCCTCATCGGGAGAAAAGGAGGACGCCATGACGCTGCGTCAATTTTTTCAGCAATATCCCAGGGCGGCCCTGGCCTTCTCCGGCGGCACCGACTCCGCCTACCTGCTGTGGGCCGCCCGGAACGCCGGGGCGGACGTAGCCCCCTACTTTGTCTCCACCCCCCTGCAGCCCGCCTTTGAGCTGGCCGACGCCCGCCGTCTGGCGGAGGAGCTGGGGACCTCCCTCCGGGTGGTGTCCGTGGATATCCTGGCGGCGGAGGGGGTGGCGGACAATCCGCCCCGCCGCTGCTACTCCTGCAAAAAGGCCCTCTTCACCGCTCTGAAAAGCCGGGCGGCGGCGGACGGCTACCACACCGTCATCGACGGCACCAACGCCTCCGACGACGCCGGGGACCGGCCCGGCATGGACGCCCTCCGGGAGCTGGGAGTTCTCTCCCCCCTCCGGCTGTGCGGCATTGTCAAGGAGGAGGTCCGCAGGGAGAGCCGGGCGGCGGGTCTCTTCACCTGGGATAAGCCCTCCTATGCCTGTCTGGCCACCCGCTTCCCCACCGGCCGCCCCATTACGGCGGCGGAGCTGCGGCGGGTGGAGGATGGCGAAACCGCCCTCATGGCCCGGGGCTACCGGAACCTCCGGCTCCGGCTCCGGGAGGAGGGGGTTCTCCTCCAGCTGCCGGCGGACCAGCTGGAGCGGGCCCGGAGGGAATGGCAGGAACTGGAAGCGCTGCTGGCCTCCTGGTTTGCCCGGGCGGCCCTGGACGATACGCCTCGGAGGGAGGAGTGACTATGGACAGAGAAGAGACGAGAGCGCTGCTGCAGGCGGTGGCGGAGGGGGCCCTGCCGGTGGAGGAGGCCCTGGAGCGGCTGAAGCTGGCCCCCTTTGAGGACCTGGGATTTGCCAAAATCGACCACCACCGCCATCTCCGCCAGGGGGCGGCAGAGGTGATCTACGGCGGAGGAAAGACCCCGGAGCAGATCATCGCCATCGCCGGGGCCCTCCGCCGCCAGGGGGAGCGGACCGTGCTCATCACCCGCCTGACCCCCCAGGCCGCGGAGCAGGTAGGCCGGGCGGTACCGGACCTCCACTACCATGAGATGGGCCATGTGGGCATCGTGGGGGAGATGCCCCCGCCCGACGGGGTGGGCACTATCGTGGTGGCCTCCGGCGGCACCAGCGACATGATGGTGGCTGAGGAGGCCGCCCTCACCGCCGAGGCCCTGGGCAACCAGGTGCTGCGTCTGTACGACGTGGGGGTGGCGGGCATCCACCGGACCCTCAGTCACGCCAGGGAGCTGATGGAGGCCCGGGTGGTGATCTCCGTGGCGGGGATGGAGGGGGCCCTCACCAGCGTGCTGGGGGGACTGGTAGACTGCCCGGTGATCGGAGTGCCCACCAGCGTGGGCTACGGCGCCGCCTTCGGCGGCGTGGCGGCCCTTCTCAGCATGCTCAACTCCTGCGCCAGCGGCGTCAGCGTGGTGAACATCGACAACGGCTTCGGGGCCGGATTCCTGGCCAGCCGCATCAATCATCTGGAGGGAAAACGGCCATGAACATCTTATATCTGGACTGCTCCATGGGGGCCGCGGGGGACATGCTCCTGGCCTCCCTGCTGGAGCTCCATCCGGACCCGGAGGGCTTCCTCCGCCGCCTCAACGGTCTGGGGCTTCCCGGGATCACCGTTACGGTGGAGAAGAGCGTCCGCCGTGGAATCGCCGGCACCCACGCGGCGGTGAAGGTCTTCGGCCGGGAGGAGGACGACCATGTCCACGGCCATGACCAGACGCATCACCACCACGACCATCCCCATGACCACCACGAGCACGGCCGCCATGAGCACCACACCGTGGCGGACATTCTCCATCTCATCGAGACCCTGCCCCTGCCGGAGACGGTGGGGCAGAAGGCGGCGGAGGTCTACCGCCTTCTGGCGGCAGCGGAGAGCCGGGCCCACGGCGTCACTGTGGACCAGATCCACTTCCACGAGGTGGGGACCCTGGACGCGGTGGCCGATGTGGTGGGGGTGTGCCTTCTTATGGAGGAGCTCCACCCCGACCTGGTGGCCGCCTCCCCGGTCCACACCGGCTTCGGCCAGGTCCGGTGCGCCCACGGCCTTCTGCCGGTGCCCGCCCCTGCCACGGCCTATCTCCTGGAGGGGATCCCCATGGCCGCCGGGGCGGTGGAGGGGGAGCTGTGCACCCCCACCGGGGCCGCCCTGCTGCGGGCCTTTGTGCAGCAGTGGGGGCCCATGCCCCCCATGACGGTGGAGCGCTGGGGCTGCGGCCTGGGTACTCGGGATTTTCCCGGGGCCGCCAACTGCCTGCGCAGCGCCTGGGGCCGCGACGGCGGCGGGGACCAGGTGGTCTGCCTCCAGTGCCAGATGGACGATATCACCGGAGAGGACCTGGCCTTTGCCGCGGAGCGGCTGATGGAGCTGGGGGCCCTGGACGTGTTTACCACCCCCATCACCATGAAAAAGGGCCGTCCCGGCCATCTCCTCACCTGCCTTGTCCGGCCGGAGGGGGAGGCGGCGTTGACGGAGGCCATCCTCCGCCACACCACTACCCTGGGCGTCCGGCGGAGCCTCCAGCAGCGGACAGTGCTGGAGCGGCGGCAGCGGGAGAGGGACTCGGCCTTAGGGCCGGTGGTCTGGAAGGAGTCCCGGCGGGGAGACCTTTTCCGGGAGAAGCCGGAGTACGAGGAGCTGGCCCGGCTGGCCCGGGAGCGGGGGCTCTCTCTGGAGGAGGTCCGCCGTCTGATCCGGGGAGACAAACCATAAAAACCGGGCCCGGCGGGGGAAAATTTCCCTCGCCGGGCGTTTTTTTCAAAAAACCTGTGAAAGCCCCTGCCGCCAACCGGACGGACGTTTCCTGTCAACAACCGGTTGCCATCCCGGGAGGGGTGGACTATAATACACTCTGACAGGTCCGCCGGACAGCGGCGGACCCATCCCACTGTCCAAACCGGCCGCCTGCCGGAGAAAGGAGACCCCTATGGCCCATCCCCCCCGCCGCCTGCCCATCTGGAGGACCCTGCAGCGGATTCCCGCCGGGACCATGTTTGTCCCTCTGCTCCTGGGCGCTCTCATCGCCACCCTGTGCCGGGGCCTTCTGGGCGTCGACCTCTGGGAGATTCTGGGCAGTCCCATGAAGGACCTCTTCTCCTCCAGCGGCCAGATGCTGCTGATCGGGCTTCTGCTCTTCTGCACCGGCACCCAGCTGCGGCGGCAGGATCTGGAGGCCGCCCTCCACCGTGGGGTCCCCCTGATTCTGGTCCGCCTGACCGCCGCCTATCTCCTCTCCGCCGCCTTTTACCTGACCTTCGGCCTGGAAGGGGTGGGAGGCATCTCCTTCCTGGCCTTCGTCTGCGCCGTCACCAGCGCCAACGGCGCGTTGTACATGGGCATTATCCAGCCCTTCGGCGACGCCAGCGACAAGGCCAATTTCAGCCTCATCACCCTCTGTTCCATGCCCCTGCTGCCGCTGCTGTTTCTGGGCTTCTTCGGGGCCTCCGCCTCCCTGGCCCAGCAGGCCGTCCAGATTCTCTCCCTGCTGCTCCCCTTCCTTCTGGGGGTGCTTCTGGGCAATCTGGACGAGGACATCCGCCGGGTGTTTGCCGGCGGCGGGGCCATGATTCTGCCCTTCCTGGGCTTTCAGTTCGGCTCCACCATCAATTTGCTGGAGGCCTTCCGGATGCTGCCCCAGGGACTGCTGCTGAGCCTGGTGTTTTTCCTCATCACCATTCTCCCCTCCTACTGCTTCGAGCGCCGGGTCCTCCGGCGGCCGGGCTATGTGTCGGTGGCCAGCTCCTCCCTGGCGGGGGTGGCCCTGGCCATTCCCACCATGGCCGCCCAGGCAAACCCCGCCCTGGAGGCCTACGCCGGAAATACCGTGGCCACCCTGGCCTTCGTCCTCACCGCCACCAACATTCTCTGCCCCTTCCTGACCCGGTGGGAGCTGCGCCGCCACCCCCCGGTCCCCTGACCCCTTCTCCAGTAAACAGCAGCCGCCCCGGGGCGGCTGCTTATTTTCTCCAAAGCGCAAAAAGTGAGGCCGCCGGGAAGGGATCTCCTCCCCGGCGGCCCTGCCGTTCCCGCCGGACGCTCTATGCCTCTCGGTCCTGCCGGGCCAGGGCGTCCAGCGTCTCTCCGGCCAGACGGTACACCGTCCACTCCTCCATGGGCTCCGCTCCCAGGGACCGGTAAAACCGGATGCTGGGTTCGTTCCAGTCGAGACACCACCACTCCATCCGTCCGCAGCCCCGGTCCCGGGCAATCCGGGCCAGGCGGCACAGGAGAGCCTTTCCGTAGCCCTTGCCCCGATCCTCCGGCAGCACGTACAGGTCCTCCAGATAGAGGCCGCTGCGGCCTAAGAAGGTGGAGAAGTTGTGGAAGAACAGGGCGAACCCCACCTCCCGCTCCCCCTCCAGGACGAACAGCACCTCCGCGTGCTTCTCCTGAAAGACCTGCGTCCGCAGCAGCTCCTCCGTGGCCACCACCTGATCCGCCATTTTCTCATAGTCCGCCAGACGCCGGATGAAATCCAGCACCAGCTCCGCATCCGCCTCACAGGCGAAACGGAAGGACATTCCGTTTTTTTCCATGGTCATGCTCCTCTCCAAAGGCTTTTCCGGCAGTATACCACGGCCGCGAACTCTTGGCTACCCCCTCTTTTGCTCCAAAACCGCAAAGTTCCCATCCTTTGCCCGGAAAAACGCCGTGATTTTGGCAATTTGGTCACTGATTATGGCCTTGCAAAATTTCTCTCCCATGTTTATAATCAAAGAACAGGAGTATAAGCGGGTTTTTCTGCTTAAAATACCAAAAGACTGTACGGGGCGGCGATGCGCACTTGTTTTCCGCCCCACCGGAATAGAACAAATATAATCAGCGAGGTGGATTCAAATGTGTGCGTTGGCAAAGGATATCGGCATTGATCTGGGCACCGCGTCCGTTCTGGTCTATGTGAAGGGCAAGGGCGTCATCCTCAACGAGCCCTCCGTGGTGGCCATTGACAAGAATACCGGCAAGCTTTTGAAGGTGGGCGAGGAGGCCCGCCAGATGCTGGGCCGTACCCCGGGCAACATCGTGGCCATCCGTCCCCTGCGGGAGGGCGTCATCTCCGACTACGACATGACGGAGCGGATGCTCCGGGAGTTTATCCGGAAGGTCAGCGGCTTCATGCTCTTCAAGCCCCGCATCATCATCTGCGTGCCCTCCGGCATCACCGAGGTGGAGGAGCGGGCCGTCATCGACGCCGGCATCCAGGCCGGCGCCCGGAAGGTCTACCTCATCGAGGAGCCGGTGGCGGCGGCCATCGGCGCGGGCATCGACATCACCAAGCCCGACGGCCACATGGTGGTGGACATCGGCGGCGGCACCAGCGACATCGCCGTCATCTCCCTCTCCGGCGTGGTGGAGTCCGCCTCCATCAAGGTGGCCGGCGACCAGTTCAATGAGGCTGTGGTGAAGTACATGCGCCGCAAGCACAACATTCTTTTGGGCGAGCGCACCGCCGAGGAGATGAAGATGCAGATCGGCTGCGTCTTCCCCAAGGAGGAGGAGGTCACCATGGACGTGAAGGGCCGGTGCCTGCTGACCGGTCTACCCAAGACCATCACCGTCACCTCCTCGGAGATGCTGGAGGCCTTTGAGGAGCCCACCGAGCGGATTCTGGAGGTCATCCACTCCGTGCTGGAGCGGACCCCCCCGGAGCTGGTGGCGGATATCTCCACCAACGGCATTGTCATGACCGGCGGCGGCAGCCTCATCGACGGCTTCGACCGGCTCATCGAGTCCCGCACCGGCATCACCACCCGGGTGGCCGACGACGCCATCAAGTGCGTGGCCGAGGGCACCGGCAAGAGCCTGGACTGGGTCAGCTCCATGCAGGACGGCACCATGAACCTCAGCCGCCGCAAGCAGATGAACTGAATCTTCCTACTTTTTCACCGGAAGGTGGGGAAATCTCCCGCCTTCCGGTATTTTTTGCGCCTGTTTTGGTAAAAGTGAGAAGAACCGGAAGATTCCGGGCGCGAGATATGAACAGTTTGTTAAAACTTTATCAAATTTAAGAAAAACGTATTGACAAAACTTTCACAATACCCTATACTGAGAACCAGCAAGAGCGTTAAAACATTAACAAACTTCGAACGACAACGCTTGGAGGTTTTCTTATGATGCAGAACAATTTGGAAGTCCCCGCCGTCATCGACAGCGCCGAGGCCCTTGCCGCCAAGATGGAGGCCATGCGCGCCGCCCAGCGCCGCTTCGCCTCCTACACCCAGGAGCAAGTGGACAAGATTTTCTTTGAGGCCGCCAAGGCCGCCAACATGCAGCGCATCCCTCTGGCCAAGATGGCCGTGGAGGAGACGGGCATGGGCGTGGTGGAGGACAAGGTCATCAAGAACCACTACGCCGCCGAGTATATCTATAACGCCTACAAGGATCTGAAGACCTGCGGCGTCATCGAGGAGGACCGGGCCTACGGCATCCGAAAGATCGCCGAGCCGGTGGGACTCATTGCCGCGGTGATTCCCACCACCAACCCCACCTCCACCGCCATCTTCAAGTGCCTCATCGCCCTGAAGACCCGCAACGCCATTATCATCTCCCCCCACCCCCGGGCCAAGGGCTGCACCATTGAGGCTGCCCGGATCGTGCTGGAGGCGGCGGTGAAGGCCGGCGCCCCCGAGGGCATCATCGGCTGGATCGACGCGCCCAGCCTGGAGCTCACCAACCAGGTCATGCGGGATGCGGACCTGATCCTCGCCACCGGCGGACCCGGCATGGTGAAGGCGGCCTACTCCTCCGGCAAGCCCGCCGTGGGCGTGGGGGCCGGCAACGTGCCTATCATCATCGACAGCACCGCCGATATCCGCGTGGCGGTGAACTCCATCATCCACTCCAAGACCTTCGACAACGGCATGATCTGCGCCAGCGAGCAGTCCGTCACCGTCCTCAGCGACGTGTATGACGCGGTGAAGGCGGAGTTTGCCGCCCGGGGCTGCTACTTCCTGAAAGGCGACGAGCTGGACAAGGTCCGGAACACCATTTTGATCAACGGCGCTCTCAACGCCAGGATTGTGGGCCAGAGCGCCGAGACCATCGCGGAGATGGCCGGCGTCACGGTACCGGCTGGCACCAAGATCCTCATGGGCGAGGTGGAGAGCGTGGACGTGAGCGAGGCCTTCGCCCACGAGAAGCTGTCCCCGGTACTGGCCATGTACAAGGCGGAGACCTTTGAGGAGGCCGTGGCCAAGGCGGAGCGGCTGGTGGCCGACGGCGGCTACGGCCACACCGCGGGCATCTACATTGACACGAAGGAGACGGAGAAGCTCAACGCCTTTGAGGCGGCCATGAAGACCTGCCGCATCCTGGTGAACACCCCCTCCAGCCACGGCGGTATCGGCGATCTCTACAACTTCAAGCTGCGGCCCTCCCTGACCCTGGGCTGCGGCAGCTGGGGCGGCAACAGCGTCAGCGAGAACGTAGGCCCCCTGCAGCTTCTGAACATCAAGACCGTGGCGGAGAGGAGAGAAAATATGCTGTGGCTGCGCACCCCCCAGAAGGTGTATTTCAAGAAGGGCTCCATGCCCGTGGCCCTCAATGAGCTGCGGGACGTGCTGGGGAAGAAGAAGGCCTTCCTGGTCACCGATTCCTTCCTCTATCAGAACGGCTACACCAAGCCCATCACCGACAAGCTCCAGGAGCTGGGCATTGTCTACACCGTGTTCTCCGACGTGCAGCCCGACCCCACCCTGGCCAACGCCCAGGCGGGGGCCAAGGCCATGGCGGCCTTCCAGCCCGACGTGATCATCGCTCTCGGCGGCGGCAGCGCCATGGACGCCGCCAAGATCATGTGGGTCCTCTATGAGCACCCTGAAGTGGACTTCCAGGATCTGGCCATGCGCTTTGTGGATATCCGCAAGAGAGTGTACACCTTCCCCAAGATGGGCGAGAAGGCCTACTTCGTGGCCATTCCCACCTCCTCCGGCACCGGCAGCGAGGTGACCCCCTTTGCCGTCATCACCGACCAGGAGACGGGCATCAAGTACCCCCTGGCGGACTACGAGCTGCTGCCCAACATGGCCATTGTGGACACGGACAACATGATGAGCCAGCCCAAGGGCCTCACCAGCGCCAGCGGCATCGACGTGCTGACCCACGCCCTGGAGGCCTACGCCTCCATGATGGCCACCGACTACACCGACGGTCTTGCCCTGAAGGCCATGAAAAATGTCTTCGACTACCTCCCCGCCGCCTACAACGACGGCACCAATGTGGAGGCCCGGCAGAAGATGGCCGACGCCTCCTGCATGGCGGGCATGGCCTTCGCCAACGCCTTCCTCGGCGTCTGCCACTCCATGGCCCACAAGCTGGGCGCCTTCCACCACCTGCCCCACGGCGTGGCCAACGCCCTGATGATCTCCCTGGTGGTGCGGTACAACAGCGAGGAGGTTCCCCCCAAGATGGGCACCTTCCCCCAGTACGCCTACCCCCACACCATGGCCCGCTACGCCGAGTGCGCCCGGTTCTGCGGCATCAGCGCCAAGACCGACGAGGAGGCCGTGGAGAAGCTCATTGCCAAGATCGAGGAGCTGAAGGCGGCCGTGGGCATCAAGAAGACCATCCGGGACTACGGCGTGGACGAGAAATACTTCCTCGACAACCTGGACGCCATGGCGGAGCAGGCCTTCGACGACCAGTGCACCGGCGCCAACCCCCGGTACCCTCTGATCAGCGAGATCAAGGACATGTACCTCAAGGCCTACTACGGAGCCTGAGCGCCGCAATTCATTAAAAAAGGAGGCGAAGTAAGGATGATCACCGAGCGGATGACCAAAACCATGTTGGAGGGCAGCGCCCTTCTTCTGGCGGTGCTGATGCTGGCGTCGTTCCTTGCCGCCAGTAGATAAGAAAGCAGAAAGTCCGCTGCAAAACCTGGGTTTTGCAGCGGACCTCTTCTTTTTGTGTGTGGGGGCTCAGCCCTTCACCACGGGGACGACCTTCCCGTCGTCGTGGATGTTCAGCAGAACCTTCCGGGGGCACTTGGTGACACAGGTGCCGCAGGAGGTGCACTTGGTGTAGTCGATCACCGCCACGCTGTCCACCACATGGATGGCGTCGCTGGGGCAGTTCTTCTCGCACAGCTTGCAGCCGATGCAGCTCACCGCGCAGTTTTTCTTGCTCACCGGACCCTTGTCCTTGGAGGAGCACCGCATCATGATGTCGGCGGCGTAGGGCACCTCGATGATCAGGTGGCGGGGACAGGCGGCCATGCACTTGCGGCAGAGGGTGCACTTTTCCCGGTCCACCTCCGCCACGCCGTATTCGTTGATATGGATGCCGCCGAAGGCGCAGGCCTTCACGCAGCTGCCGAAGCCCAGACAGCCGTAGGCGCACTCCAGAGGGCCGTTTCCGGCAATTTTCATGGCGCCCACACAGTCCTCAATACCGATATACTCGTACTTCTTGTTGGACCGGCTGCCGCCGGCACACTTGACGAAGGCCACCCGGCGCTCTGCCGACTCCACCTCCACGCCCATGATGGCGGCGATGTGGGTGGTCTGCTCTCCGGAGCAGACGGGGCAGGCGTTCACCGGGGCGGACCCGGAGGCGATGGCCGAGGCGCAGGCGTCGCAGCCGGCAAAGCCGCAGCCGCCGCAGTTGGCCCCGGGCAGGGTGGCCCGGATCTCCTCCACACGGGGGTCCTTCTTCACTTCAAAGACTTTGGATGCCACGGCAAGGCCGCCGCCGAACACGACGCCCAGCACGCCCAGCACCAAAACCGCGTACAATACAGTCGTCATCTCGCCCCTCCTTAAAAGATCTGCAGGCCGCTGAAGCCGGAGAAGGCCAGGGCCATGAGACCGGCGGTGATCAGGGCGATGGGGAAGCCCTCAAAGCACTTGGGGGTCTCCGCGTTGAAGGCCAGACGCTCCCGGATGCTGGCGAACAGCACAATGGCCAGCAGGAAGCCCACGCCGCCGGTGAGACCGTAGACCACCGACTCGATGAAGTTGTAGTTCTCCTGGACGTTCAGCAGCACCACACCCAGCACCGCGCAGTTGGTGGTGATAAGGGGCAGATACACGCCCAGGGCCTCGTACAGGGAGGGGATGGTCTTCTGGAGGAACATCTCCACAAACTGCACCAGGGCGGCGATGACCAGGATGAAGGTCACCGTCTGCATGAACTCCATGTCCAGCTTCACCAGAAGGAGGTTCACCGGATAGCACAGGGCGCTGGCAAGGCCCATGACAAAGATCACGGCGAAGCCCATGCCCACGGCGGTGTCCATCTTCTTGCTGACGCCCATGAAGGGGCAGATGCCGAGGAACTGGACCAGGATGAAGTTGTTGACCAGAATCGCCCCTAAGGCGATGGTCAAAAGGGTCTGCCAATCCATTACTTCTTGCCCTCCTTACTTCTGTTCTGGGCCCACTGCATCAGGGCAATGAGGCAGCCCAGGGTCAGAAAGCCGCCCACGGGCAGCACCATCATCAAAGCGCCGTAGTCCGCAGGGAAAATGCGGATGCCCGCGCCCCCGTTCAGGATGCCGCCGCCGAAGGTGCCGCTGCCGAGAAACTCACGGATCACGCTCATCACCAGCAGCACCAGGGTGTAGCCCAGGCCCTGGGTGATGCCGTCCACCGCCGAGGCCAGCACCCCGTTCTTGGAGGCGAAGGACTCCGCCCGGGCCAGAATGATGCAGTTGACCACGATCAGGGGAATGAACACGCCCAGGGAATTGGCGATGCTCTGGAAGTAGGCCTGCAGCAGCAGGTCCACCATGGTGACAAAGCCGGCGATCACCACGATGTAGGCGGCGATGCGGATCTTGTCGGGAATGATCTTCCGCAGGGCGGAGATAATGATGTTGGAGAGGGTGAGGATGATCAGCACCGACACGCCCATGCCAAGGCCGTTGGAGAGGGAGGTGGTGATGGCCATGGTGGAGCACATGCCGAGAAGCTGCACCAGCACCGGGTTCTGGGTCACAAGACCCTCTTTCAGCTGTCTGCCAAAATTCATACGTCTGCTCCCCCTTCCTTACTGTAAGTAGGCCCCGGCGGCCTCCAGGGCCGCGTTGACCCCGGCGGTAACTGCCTTGGAGCTGACGGTGGCGCCGGTGACCGCGTCAAAGGCGTTGTCGCCCTCGTTGACGGTGATGACGCCGCTCATGCCGATGAAGCCGTCCAGCACCGCCTGGTCCCCCACCACCTTGGAGCCCACGCCCTGGGTCTCACTGTTGTCGGTGACGGAGACGCCGCTGACGGTACCGTCGGCATTGACGCCCACGGTGATGCTCATGGCGCCGCCGAAGCCGGAGCTGGTGACCTCGGCCACATAGCCCACGGTCTCTCCTCCGCTGACGGCCTCATAGAGACCGGCGACGCTGTCGGTGGGAACAAAGTCCGCCACCGCGGGGTACTCGTCGGCGGGCAGGACTGCGGCCATGGCCGCCGCCTTCTTCTCCGCCTGGATCTGCTCGATTACCGGGGCGGTGACGTAGTTGACCAGGCCCAGCAGCAGAGCGGTGACGGCGCTGATGGCGAAGAGGGTGCCCGCCAGGCGGGCGATGTACTTGTAATCCATCTGGATCTTGGCGCTCTCGCTCATTTCTCAGCGGCCTCCTTTCTCCCAAACAGCGGTTTTCTGGCCACGCCGAAGCGGTGGGGCTTCATGTACTTGTCGATGAGCCACACGCACAGGTTCATGCACAAAATGGAGTAGCACACACCCTCGGCGTAGGAGCCGAAGTAGCGGATGAACACAGTGATGAGACCGCAGCCGATGCCGTAGATCACCCGGCCCCGCTTGCTGATGGGGGAGGTGACGTAGTCGGTGGCCATGAAGATGGCGCCCAGCAGGAGGCCGCCGCCCAGAAGGTTGTAGAGCATCCAGGTCACGGCGTCGTTGCCCCGGGGGAAGAGGAAGGTGAGCACCGCCACAGTCCCCACATAGCTGACGGGGATGTGCCAGGAAATCACCTTGCGCCCAAGAAGCCAGGCAAGGCCCAGCAGCAGACACAGAGCGGAGGTCTCGCCCATGGAGCCGCCGATAGTGCCCACAAACATGCGCTTGAGGTCGTAGATGGCCTCCAGGCCGCTGAGATCATTGGTGTGGAGGTAGGACATGGGGGTGGCGAAGGTGGCCACGTCGGCGGTGGAGCCGAAGAGAGCCGCCCGGCTGCCGGGAATGGCCCAGGTGCTCATCTGGGAGGCCCAGGACAGCAGGAAGGCCCGGGCCGCGAGAGCCGGGTTCACAAAGTTCTTGCCGATGCCGCCGTAGAGCTGCTTGACAAGGACGATGGCGAAGAAGTCGCCGATGAGAAGCATCCAGTAGGGGGCCGTCACCGGGCAGACGAAGGCGATCAGGATGCCGGTAACCACGGCGGAGAGATCGCCCACGGTCTGGTGCTTCTTCATGGCCACCCGGTAGAGGGCCTCGAAGACCGCCGCCCCGGCGGCGGATACCAGGGTCTGCATCAGCGCCCGCAGGCCGAAATTGTACACGGCGAAGGCCAGGGCCGGCAGCAGGGCGAGAATCACGTCCAGCATCACCGAGCGGGTGTCCTCCTTGGCCCGAATGTGGGGGGAGGAGGAGGCCTTCAGCTTCAGGTCTTTATAGTCTACCACGGCTCAGTCCTCCTTCTTGTTCTCCGCCTGGGCCTTTTCGGCCTCCGCCTTGGCCTTGGCCTCGGCGGCCGCCTTGGCGGCGGCCCTGGCGTTGTTGATCTTCTGTTTCGCGGTGCGGAAGCTGTGGACCAGGTGGAGCCGGCCCGGGCAGATGTAGGTGCAGGCGCCGCACTCGATGCAGTCCATCACGTTGGCGGCCTCCAGCTCCTCCATCATCCCCTTGCGCTCATACTGGTACATGAACAGGGGCTGCAGGTGCATGGGACACACGTCGGCGCAGCGGCCGCAGCGGATGCAGGTGGGGTGCTCCACCGTCCGCTCCTCATCGGCGGCAAAGGCCAGAATGGCATTGGTGCACTTGCCGATAGGGGCGTCGGGGTTGTGCTGGGCGTTGCCCATCATGGGACCGCCCATGAGGATCTTGTAGGTTTTGTCGCTGACGCCGCCGCAGAAGTTGAGAAGCTCGGCGATGGGGGTGCCGATGCGGCACTCCAGGTTCTTCGGCTCCATGACGCCGGAGCCGGAGACGGTGACAATGCGGCGGATGACGGGCATCCCCTGGTACACCGCCCGGTAGATGGCGGCGGTGGTATCGGTGTTGAACACGGCGCAGCCGATGGCGGCGGGCAGGCCCCCGGGGGGCACCTGACGGCCGGTGATGGACTGGCACAGCTGCTTTTCAGCGCCCTGGGGGTACCGGGTGTGGAGGACCTCCACCGCCACGGGAGCCTTCTCCTCCTCGATCTTCTGGCGCAAAAGCTGGGCGGCGTTCATCTTGTTGGCCTCAATGCCGAGATGGACCTTATCCACCTGGAAAATCCTGGCCAGGAGCTTGGCCCCGCCGATGACCTCCTCCGGGTACTCCAGAAGGATCCGGTGGTCGCTGGTGATGTAGGGCTCACACTCGGAGGCATTGACGATCACCGTGTCCACCTTGCCGATGCCGGAGCTGATTTTCACATGGGTGGGGAAGGTGGCGCCGCCAAGGCCCACAATACCGGCCTTTTTGACGATCTCCGTCAGCTGCTCGGACGTCAGGGAATCCGGGTCCTCCACCGGCTTGATGGAGGAGTCCAGGGTGTCCTGATAGTCGTTTTCAATGACCACGCTGAGCACGTTGGTGCCGTTGAAATGGGGACGGGGCTCCACCGCCACCACCGTGCCGGATACGCTGGCGTGGATGGGGGCGGACACAAAGGCCACGGCCTCGCCGATCAGCTGCCCCATGTTCACATGGTCGCCCACCGCCACCACCGGCTTGCAGGGCGCGCCGATGTGCAGGGACATGGGGATCACCACCTGTGCCGGCGGCGGCAGCTTCTCGATAGGCTTCTTGTTGGTCGCGGCCTTTTTGTCGTTGGGATGAACCCCGCCGAAGAAAGACTGTGCCATGTTCTCACCTCTCAGATCAGATCTTCGAAAAAGCAGCGGGGGCCGGCCGGCTTCCTGCCGCTTTTCAGAAAGTTACATCTTCTAATATACACCAGAGGTCCCCCTGCTGTCCAGCATTTTTATGGAAGAAAGCGACCGTTTTCCCCCAATTTTACCATACAATTCACAAAGGATTTGTCCGACAACCGGCCTGGAACCGGCCTTTATTCCCCGGCGTCTTGCAAACAAAGCGCCGGTATGGTATACTGTTTTTACAAAATTCCGGCATTTTTATCCCTCCCGACCTGGAAAAAAACGGAAATTTCTGCAGGCCGGAGAGGGAAAGGAGGAACCCCATGTTTTACAATCTCAACCGGCTGGCGCTGAAGGCGGCGGCCCGGCGGATCATCCGGGAGGGAAAGCCCTCCGTTCTCAAGGCGGGGGGCATCTTCTTCGCCATCCAGGCGGTGCTGACCGGCCTTCTGCTATGGAACACCTGGCGCACCGCCTACTTTGTGGACGACATGCTCTATTTCGCCGAGGAGACCCCGGTGCAGACCTTTCTCAGCATTTTCCTCAACCTTCTGCTGATGCTGGTGGGAGCGGGGCTGGTCATGTTTCTGATGGAGGTACGCCGGGGGGAGGAGCCTCCCTACGCCGCCATGTTCGACAGCTTCTCCATCCTGGGACGGATCATCTGGCTGGAGATCAACATCTACATCCGGGTTTTTCTGTGGAGCCTGTTGTTTTTCATCCCCGGCATCGCAGCGGCTTACCGCTACCGCTTTGCCCTGTACAATCTCCTGGAGGACCCAACCCTGTCCGCCTCCGAGGCCATTGCCCGCAGCAAGGTACAGACCTATGGTATGAAGCTGGAGCTGCTGGTATGTGACTTCAGCTTTCTGGGGTGGCGGATTGCCTCCCTCTTCACCCTGTCCCTGCTGGACATCTGGGTGATTCCCTACATCATGCTGACGGATCTGGCCTACTACGAGGCGGGAAAATCCCGCATCCAGTGCCAATCCCAGCAGCAATCCTGGTAAACAGCAAGGCCTCCCTCTGAAACCAGAGGGAGGCCGCAGTCTGTCGAAAAAATGGCCTTGCCACTTTTTCGACAGAGATACAACCCGCCACGCGCAGGAATTGTCCGCTTATAGCGGCCAATTCCCACACTTGCGGGCTGCAAAGTATTTTCTCCGACGCACATGTCGCCGGAGAAAATGGATTTCACTGGATTTGCGCCATCCGGCGCAAACTCTGCGAGGCTTTTTCGACACGCGCAAGGCCTCCCTCTGAAACCAGAGGGAGGCCGCATTTTTTAAGATTGCGCGCTGCCGACGCGGAACGCCGGCCGTTTCAGATGCCCAGAATCCAGGTGGCGAACTGGAAGTAGATCATCAGGGAGATGGCGTCCACGATGGTGGTGATGAAGGGGCTGGCCATCACCGCCGGGTCGAAGCCGATCTTCTTGGCCAGCATGGGCAGGGTGCAGCCCACCACCTTGGCGCAGAACACGGTGAACACCAGGGTCAGGCAGATGACCCCCGCCACCGGCACCGTCAGTCCGGCGTTGCCCATGATGAGCCGGTCCACCACCATCATTTTGATAAAGTTGGCCGCCGCCAGGGTGACGCCGCAGAGCACCGCCACCCGGATCTCCTTCCAGATCACCTGGAGGATATCGGAAAACTCAATCTCGTTAAGGCTCAGGCCGCGGATCACCGTGACGCTGGCCTGGGAACCGCAGTTGCCGCCGGTGTCCATCAGCATGGGGATGAAGCTGGTCAGCACCACGTAGGCGCTGAGGGCGTCCTCAAAGGTGGTGATGATGATGCCGGTGAAGGTGGCGGAGATCATCAGCAGCAGCAGCCAGGGGATGCGGGCCTTGTAGGTGCTGAAGGCGCTGGTGCGGAGGTAGGGCTTCTCCGAGGGGGTGATGGCGGCCATCTTCTCAATATCCTCGGTGGCCTCGTCCTCCATGACGTCGATGGCGTCGTCAAAGGTGACGATGCCCACCAGCCGCTCCTCCGTGTCCACCACCGGGATGGCCAGAAAGTCGTAGCGGCTGAAGTCCTGGGCCACCACTTCCTTGTCCTCCAGGGTGTTCACGTAGATCACGTTGGTGTCCATGATATCCCCGATGACGTCGTCCTCATCGCTGAGGAGGAGGGTCCGGATGGACACAATGCCCAGCAGGTGACGGCTGGGGTCGGTGACGTAGCAGATATTGATGGTCTCCTTGTCGGTACCGGTGCGGCGGATGCGCTTGATGGCGTCGGCCACCGTCATGTCCTTCTTGAGGTCCACGAACTCCGTGGTCATGATGGACCCGGCGGAGTCCTCGGGGTACTTCAAAATCTCGTTGACGCTTTTCCGGGTCTCGGGATCGGCGTGCTGCAAAATCCGCTTGACCACGCTTGCGGGCATCTCCTCCACAATATCCACCGTGTCGTCCACATAGAGCTCGTCCAGAACCTCCTTCAGCTCCGTATCCGAAAAGGTCTTGATGAGCAGCTCCTGAAGGTCCGGCTCCATCTCCACGAACACCTCGGCGGCCAGCTCCTTGGGCAGCAGCCGGTAGAGCAGGGGGAGCCGGTCCTCGGGCAGCTCGTCCAGAATCTGGGCGATGTCCGCCGGGGCCATCTGGATGAGAATGTCCCGCAGCTCCGGCCATCGCTTTCGCTCCACCAGCTCCTCGATCTGCTCCATAAATGCTTCATTCTCAAAATCCAACATCTGCGGCTCCTCCTTTCCTGTACTATCATGCCCCGAAGAGCAAAAAGAAAATCCACAGCCGGCACACATCAAAGCTGGTACCATGGCTGCGGACGCGCAGGTTTCGTTGCCAAACGAGAGACCTGTCAGGCCTCTCCCACCGTACAAGCTTTAGCATCACCGGGCGATGTAATCGCGTTATGTCATGCCTTGCTGTTTCGACATGACCTGCTCAAACCAACTCACCGTGTCTCCACGGTTGCGCGGCAGCGATCCGTATCCCTGTGGTAGCCTTACCTACCGGAGCATGTTCATTTTTCCTTTGCTATCGTATGCCTTTTTTGCCCCTCTGTCAACCTTTTTTCCCCATTCCTCACAAACTTTTTCCCCGGATTTTTCGTTGACAATCCCAGGGGATGTGGTATAATGAAATGGTAAAAGGGAGTAATCGCCGCCAGAAGGCGGGATAAGCGGCGTCAGTACGGCCGAGGGGCCCGCCTTTATCTGAAATGATGAGACTTTTGCGCCGCGTTGCCGCGCCGCAAAGGTCTTTTTTCTTTTCCGGTTTTCCCACTCTGGAAGGAGGCGCCGGTATGGGATTTTTGTCCGATCTGTTTTCCAACCTGCTCCAGTTCACCTGGCAGCAGGGGGTGATGCTGTTGGTGGGAGCGGTGCTGATCTATCTTGCCATCCGCCGGCAGATGGAGCCCGCCCTGCTGCTGCCCATGGGCTTTGGAGCCATTCTGATGAACCTGCCCTTTGTGAACACGGCGGCCATTGAGACCCTTTTCAACGCCGGTATCGCCACGGAGCTGTTTCCCCTGCTCCTCTTCATCGGCATCGGGGCCATGATCGACTTCGGGCCTCTGCTGTCCAACCCCAAGATGCTCCTCTTCGGCGCGGCGGCCCAGTTCGGCATTTTCTTTACCCTCTCAGCGGCGGTGGCGCTGGGCTTCCCTCTGGAGGACGCCGCCTCCATCGGCATCATCGGCGCCGCCGACGGCCCCACCTCCATCTACGTGGCCAACTACTTCCACAGCAGCTACCAGGGGGCCATCATGGTGGCGGCCTACAGCTATATGGCCCTGGTGCCCATTGTCCAGCCCCCCATTATCAAGGCCATCACCACCAAGAAGGAGCGGCAGATCCGCATGCCTTATACGCCGGGCCAGGTGAGCCGCACCACCCGCATCCTTTTCCCCATTCTGGTGACCATTATTGCCGGTGCGGTGGCCCCCAAGAGCGCAGAGCTTATCGGCTTTTTGATGTTCGGAAACCTGATCCGGGAGTGCGGCGTTCTGGGCAGCCTCAGCCAGACCGCCCAGAATGTGCTGGCCAACCTCGTCACCCTGGTGCTGGGCCTCAGCGTGGCCTACAAGATGCAGGCGGAGCTGTTTGTGACCCCTCAGACCCTGATGATCCTGGGCCTGGGTCTCGTGGCCTTCTGCTTCGATACCGTGGGAGGCGTGCTCTTCGCCAAGTTCCTGAACCTCTTCTGCAAGAAGAAGATCAACCCCATGGTGGGGGCGGCGGGAATCTCCGCCTTTCCCATGGCCTCCCGGGTGGTCCACAAGCTGGGCCTGGAGGAGGACCCCTACAACTTCCTGCTGATGCACGCCGCCGGGGCCAACGTCAGCGGACAGATCGCCTCGGTGATCGCCGGCGGACTGGTGATCTCCCTGGTGGAACAGATTCTGGGATAAGGAGGACGGCGGAATGAACGGATTCACCGGCGGCTTTGACGCGGCGCTGTTTGAGGTCTCCCTGGGCATCATGGCCAAGGGGATGGCGGGGGTCTTTCTGGTGATCCTGGCCATCTGGCTGGTGGTGGCGGCGCTCAACCGCTTTACCGGAGGGAAAAACGACGAATAAGCCTCCCCGCTATCCCGGGGAGACGGAAAACGGGAGGCGCGCCGCCGGGGCGCGCCTCCCGTCTGTCTGCCGGACCGGCGACGAATGGCTCCGTTATCCGATCTCCTCAATATAGGAGATGTAGTCCAGGGACCGCAGGGCCTCGATGATCTCGTGGTGCTTCTTGTACTTCTTCAGCTCCTGACTGCTGATGGTGAAGGACACGGTATACACGCTGAGACCGGAGTTGAGATAGGCCGGATTCAGCTCGATGTCGTCAATGCGCATGCCCAGCCGCCGGATGGTGGTGGTAAAGTACCCCAGGTCGCTCTTGTTTTTTAGCTCCAGGTGGACCTCGAAGTGGTTGGATTTGTCCTTCAGATACTTTTCAATGGTGGGAAAGAGGGACAGGCTGCACAGCAGGGCCAGATAGGCGATGAGGGCCGCCGTGTAGAGCCCCAGACCGATGGCGATGCCCACGATGCCGCAGGCCCATAGTCCCGCCGAGGTGGTGAGGCCTTTGATCTGCCCCTTGGAGCTGAAGAGAATGGAGTAGCCCGACAGCATGGCGGTGCTGACAATCACTGCCGCCATGATCCAGGGCGCGCTGTGTCCGTGGTCGCAGAGGTACTCCTCTACCATGGCCGCCGTGGTGGCCGCCAGGGAGACAATAATGAAGGTCCGAAGGCCCGCGGAATGGCGCTTGCTGGAGCGTTCACAGCCGATGATGGAGGAGAGAATTACCGAGAGGAGAATCCGCAGCGCAATGGATCCGGCGCCCCACTCCGCCGCCCAGGGGCCCAGCAGGGATGCGATATAGTCCTGTGTCATGTCAAGCCCTCCTCTTCCGGGCCACACCGGCATGGATGCTGCTCAGCGCAGCAATCTGATCCTCCGCCGCCTCTAAAAAGGCCTGCTCCTCGTCGGAGACGGCGCTGCGGCGGGGCAGCTCCTCCTGGATGGCCTGGATCCGCTGAATCAGCAGCTCCACGGCGGTCTTCTGCCGTCCCTGCTCATCCACCTCCTGGGCGGGGACAATGTCCTCCAGCTTGGTGGAATAGGACTTGGAGAGATACAGGGACAGCTTGGCGCAGGCGGGGCCGATCAGCTCATAGAGCACGCTGGAGGCCAGAATCACCGTCTCCAGGGCAATGCCCGTCTCTCCGCCGATGGTCCGAGCCCCCAGGGCCGCCAGACCGATGGCCACCCCCGCCTGGGGGATCAGGGCCAGGCCCAGATTGTTGCGGACCTCCTTGGTCTTCTTGGTGACAAGGCAGCCCAGAAAGGCCCCGGCGTACTTGCCCAGGATGCGGACAAAGAAGTACACCACGCCCACCACCAGTAGGGGGGTGGTGCCCACCGCCGCCGAGGTGTTCACCAGGGCGTCCAGCTGGAAGGAGAGGCCGGACTGGACGAAGAACAGTAGGAGAATGGGGGGCGTGAAGTAGTTGAGCTGCTTGAAAAGCTTCTCATCGTGGGTGATGTTGATGTACACAGTACCCATGGACATGCACCCCAGCAGCGGAGACACGTCCACCATGGCGCAGATGCCGCAGAAGGCAAAGAGCAGGGACACGGAGATGATGAGCCGGTTGTCCTTGGACCGCTTCTGGGGCATCAGCAGCTTGAGGAAGACGCCGAAGCAGCCCCCCAGCACCAGGACGCCCACGTTGATGGCGATGGGCTTGAGGACACTGGCGGCCCCCAGGCCGGAGGACCCGGTGCTTACCGCCAGGGCCAGGGAGATGGCGATGCTATACTCAATGAGGCCCACCACGTCGTCCAGGGCCACCACCTGGAGAAGGGTGTCCACAAAGTCCCCCCGGGCGCCGGTCTGGCGAATGGTCATCATGGTGGAGGCGGGGGCGGTGGCGGAGGCCAGGGCGGAGAGGACGATGGAGAACACCAGGTCCACCCCCATAAGGCAGTAGGTCACGAAGAAGACCACCACCGTGGCGAGGCAAGCCTCAAAGACGGTGATGACCACCACCTTGGGGCCGTTGCGCTTCAGCGTCTCCACGGTGAAAAACTCCCCGGTACTGAAGGCAATAAAGGCCAGGGCGATGTCCGAGAGGAAGTCCATGCCCTCGATCACCGACACGGGGATCAGCTTCAGCACGTAGGGCCCCAGGAGAATGCCGGTGATGATGTAAGCCGTCACGTTGGGCAGCCGCAGCCGCTTGGTGAGGCGGGTCATGGCGAAGCCGAGGAACAGCATGAGGGCGATGGAGATAATGATCTCCGCTACGGAGTGGGCGCTCATGGCGTCCTGGAAGATCTGATTGAGCTGGCTCAACACGGCGCGCCTCCCCTCTCATCAAACATTCGGAGTTTCCGCAGGGCCTGTCGTCGTCTCAGAAAGCGTGTGGAATGGCGCGGCAGCGCGGCGGAGAAGCAAATGAAACGGCGATCGGTCATAGCGGTCCACCTCCTTGAAGTTTAGCGGGATTATCATAGTCGATGAAATACAAAAAAACAAATTATGTTTTTTTAGATTGCAATTATATTTTTTATTGCTTCTTCCAGGTTCTCCGGCGAACTATACCGGAAAATTCCTGTATTTTCAATGGAATTTCAAGAAAAATCGCCGGGCGGGCACCCGGCGAATCAATAAAAAATATGGCGAGATTTAATAAGGAAATGATCAGATATCATAAATATTCTTTATCTTGCTCCTCTTGGCCTCTCTCCGGCAGTCCACAGGAGGATGCCGCACTGCCAGTCCCCGCAGCATCGGACGCAGAAAAGAAAACTTGTTCATTTTTCATAAAAACACTTGACAATTCCCGAAAAATATAGTATATTATAACCACAACAGAAAAGGAAATCCTCTCACCACAGCAACTTCAGCAAAAACCTTTTCTGCCGGACGGGCGTGCAGCGATCAGAGGAAATATTCCGGCGAGACTCTTTGCAACCTATGCCAGCAAGATCCTTCTCCGCATAGCAAAGACCTGAAAAACCGGTCCCAAGCAAAGGCAAGAGAACGACCCCAGGCAACGTCAAAGTGATCGTATCTGATCCCAGACCTGCGCTGACACGGACGTGAGAACCGATCCGGACCCTGCAGAAAGAGAGGTTAAATGGATGTTAGATATCAAGAGTGATCGCAGCTGACCCCCACTTGCAGAGACAACGGTGCAAGTGGGGGTCAGTTGCGTCCGGGGGAGGGAAGCGCCGCAGGGCGCTTTTTTTGCGTCCGGACGGCGCCGGTTCCGCCACTCTGAAGGGAATGTTTCCTGTGCCGTTTGCCCCTCCGCAGGCCATGCCCGCATATAATATAAAAAGGAGCCGGCGGGAAGTCCATTCTTCCCGCCGGCTCCTGCCGGCTGTTTATTCCGCGCAATAGATCACACAGACCAAGTCGCCGTCTACCAACTGGTCGGGGTTCTTTTCCCCCTCCGTCTCATAGACGCATCCGCCGTCCTGCAGGCGGACCTCCAGCTTCAGCCACTCCGCGGTGGAAATCACCCATACCACGCCCTCCTCGGTCTCCATCCCCTCCTGGGCCACATTGGCCTCCATCCACGTCAACAGCGCCGGATCGGCGCAGGTGGCCGTCATAACAGGGGGTGCCTCTGCAAAGGCGGTGACCTGGGGCGCCTCCGCTCGGGGTGTCACAGCGTCGGCCTCCGGCGCGTCCGTGCCGTACTGGGTTACGTCGGTCCCCACCTGGGGCTCCGGGTCTTTGGCCTCGAGGTTCTCGGTCTTCTGTTCCACAACCGGGGCGGAATCGTTCTCCGCTTCTGCGTCGCTGTCGGCCGGCTCGCCGCTGCGCAGGGGCGGGGACGTCACGGCGGGGTCCAGCGTGCCGCTCACCTGAAAGCCCACTACAATGAGCGCCAGGCAGGCAGCGGCCGCCATCAGCGGCATCCAGGAGCGGCGGCGGCGCTTTTTCTGCCGGGGCTCCCTTCGTACCTGCTCCATCACGGAGGGCAGAAGACTCTCGGGGGCCTCCTCCTCCCAGTCGGAAAAGGCGTCGCGGAGCAGCAGCGTCTGGGTATAGGTCTCCCGGCAGCCCTCACACCGGGACAGATGCTCCATCAGCGCCCGGCGTTCCGCCTCCGTTGCCTCGCCGTCAACCGCGGCACTGATGAGGGCCTCATATTCTTTGCATGGTTCCATGGTCAGCCCTCCCTTCCTGTTTGGTTAGACGGCAGATACTCCAAAAAGTTCCCCTGTTTCACCAAATATTTTCGCAGCTTCTCCCGGGCCCTGGCAATACGGCTTTTCACCGTGCCGATATCCAGGTCCAGCGCCTGGGCGATCTCCTCATACCGCATGCCCTGGAGCTCCCGCAGCAGCAGCACCTGCCGGTGCTCCGGCGTCAGGGTGGCAAGGCCTGCCGCCAACGCCTCCCGCAGCTCCTTCTGCTCCGCCCGGCTGTGGGGGGAGGGGGCCGGGTCCGGAACCTGGGTAAAGGTTTCGTCGTCGTCCAGGGAGGGACCGGCGGCGCTGCGCTTGTCCCGCCGGAGAAAGTCAATGGCGGCGTTGGTGGTCAGGCGGTAGAGCCAGGTGGCGAAGCTGCTCTCCTCCCGGAAAAAGGGCAGTCCCCGCCAGGCGCTGAGGAATGCCTCCTGGGCAATCTCCAGCGCGTCCTCCCGGTTGCCGCACATCCGCAGCGCCAGATGGTATACTTTGCTCTCATAGGTCCGCACCAGCTCCGCAAAGGCGCGCTCATCGCCCTGCCGGGCAGCCTCAATCCATTCTTGTTCTGTCGTCATCCCGCAGATCCCTCTTGATCCCCGCCGTAATCCGCCGGAGATCCTCCAGTGTCTCCATGTGTACGATCTGTTCCTTGTAGTAGGAGGCGTGGGGCACCCCCTTGAGGTACCAGGCGTAATGCCGCCGGGCCTCCAGCAGGGCCACCCGCTCCCCCCGGCGCTCCGCCGCCATCTCAATCTGACGGCATGCCAGATCACACCGCTCCGCAAGGGGCGGGCGGGGCGGAACGGGCTCCCCGCTGAGGGCGGCCTTGGCCTGCTGGAAAATCCAGGGGTTGCCGAAGACCCCCCGGCCGATCATGGCCATGTCCGCCCCAGTGAATTTCAAAATCCGCACGGCGTCCTCGGCGGTAAACACGTCGCCGTTGGCGATCACCGGCACACGCACCGCCTCCTTCACCTCCCGGATGGTGGTCCAGTCGGCTTGACCGGCGTACATCTGGGTGCGGGTGCGGCCGTGGACGGCAATGGCCGCCACCCCCACCTGCTCCAGCATGACGCTCAACTCCACGGCGTTGATGCTGCCCTTGTCCCAGCCCCGGCGCATTTTCACCGTCACCGGCACTCCGGCGCTCTTCACCACCGCCTCGGCGATGCGCACCGCCTTCTCCGGGTCCTTCATCAGAGCGGAACCGTCCCCGGCGGCCACCACCTTCCCCACAGGGCAGCCCATGTTGATGTCAATGAAGGAGGCGCCGCTGACCTCTCGGGCAATGTGGGCGGCCTCCGCCATGCACACCGGGTCGCTGCCGAAGATCTGGGCGCAGCAGGGATTTTCGCCGGGGAACAGCCGCAGCAGCTCCCGGCTCTTTTTGTCCTGATAGCACAGGGCCTTGGAGCTCACCAGCTCCGTGTAGGTCAGACCCGCCCCCAGCTCGGCGCAGATCTGACGAAAGGCGTTGTCCGTCACCCCGGCCATGGGGGCCAGGGCCAGCCGGGAGTCCACCGTTACCGTTCCGATCTTCAAGGAATCACCTCGTTTGTTCCAGATGCCCGCCTGCACGGGCGGCAGTATAGTATACCACAAAACCCCCTCCGGTGCAACCGGAGGGGGCGATTTGTGGGAAAATACAGTCTAAAATCGGCGAAACCCGAGGGCCGTCTCAACCCTCCAGCCACTTGGCCAGAAGGTCCGCCAGGTTGTACCGGGAGAACACCGACACCGCCACCAGGGACACGGTGGACATGATCTTGATGAAAATGTCCAGGCAGGGCCCCACCGTGTCCTTCAGGGGATCTCCCACCGTGTCCCCCACCACGGCGGCGCTGTGGGTCTCCGAGCCCTTCCCGGCCCCGGGAATGGCGCCGGACTCGATGTACTTCTTCCCGTTGTCCCAGGCCCCGCCGGCGTTTCCGGTGAAAATGGCGATCATGATGGCGGCGATGGTGGAGCCGATGATCACCCCGCCCACAAATTCCGGCCCGAAGAGGAAGCCGCAGAGCACCGGCACCACAATGGCCAGGAGGCTGGGAATCCGCATCTCCCCCAGAGCGCCCCGGCTGGAGATCTCGATACAGGTGCGGTAGTCCGGCTTGGCCGTCCCCTCCAGAATTCCCGGAATCTCCCGGAACTGGCGGCGGACCTCCTCCACCATCTTCCGGGCGGCCTTGGCCACCGCCTCGATGAGCATGCCGGAGAAGAGGAAAGGCAGGGCCCCGCCCACGATGGCCCCGGAGAGAATCATGGGGTCGATCATATTCAGCACCAGCTCCGTGCCCAGCTCGTTGTAGGAGTAGAGGTAGGAGATCATCAGGGCCAGGGCCGCCAGGGCTCCGGAGCCGATGGCGAAGCCCTTGCCGATGGCCGCCGTGGTGTTGCCCACGCTGTCCAGGGTGTCGGTGATCTTCCGCACCTCCGGGGGAAGACCGCTCATCTCCGCGATGCCCCCGGCGTTGTCGGAGATGGGGCCGTAGGTATCCACGGACACGGTGGCCGCCACGAAGGACAGCATCCCCACCGCCGCCATGGACACACCGTACATCCCCGCGGCGCTATAGGAGAGAATAATCCCCGCCCCCAGCACCACACAGGGGGCCATGCAGCTCTTCATGCCCAGGGCCAGCCCCTGGGTAATGGTGAGGGCCGCCCCCTCCCGGGCGGTCTCCGCCAGGCGGCGGGTGGGGGAGAAGTCGGCGGAGGTGTAGAGCTCCGCCAGTCCGCCGATGATGACCCCGGCGGCCACGCCGATGGCGGCGGCCACCCAGGGGGATACGAAGCCCAGATGGAATCCGGCGGCCTCCTCCAGCCCCTCCACAGAACCGAAGAGGAGGCGGCTCATCACCAGCCCCACCACCACCGTCAGCAGGGAGGAGACGTAGGTGGCGGCGTTCAGGTCCCGGCGGGGGTCCGCCGACAGCTTCCGGCGGCAGAGAAGGGAGGCGATGCCGAGACAGCAGGCGATGAGCCCCCCGGCTACAAACAGCAGGGGGAAGAGGATCATCCGCTCCAGAAGGACCGACGGCACGCCGTCCCCTCCGGCGGAGAGAACCAGGTGGTAGGAGAGAATCACCGCCGAGGCCACCGCCCCCACGAAGCTCTCCAGAAGGTCGGACCCCAGGCCCGCCACATCCCCCACGTTGTCGCCCACATTGTCGGCAATGGTGGCGGGGTTGCGGGGGTCGTCCTCGGGGATGTGGGCCTCGGTCTTGCCCACCAGGTCCGCCCCCATGTCGGCGGCCTTGGTGTAGATCCCGCCCCCCACCCGGTTGAACATGGCCACCACCGAGCAGCCCAGGGCGTAGCCGGACAGGGTCATGGGAAAGGGCAGGAAGGACACGCCGATCCAGTTGGTGACGGAGGCGGTCTCCTTCAGCTGGCCCATGGCCATGCCGAAGAGGCCGTAGACGATGAAAATACCCAGCAGGGCAAAGCCTCCCACCGAGAGGCCCATGACGGAGCCTCCCCGAAAGGCCACCTTCACGGTTTTGCCGATGCTGCCGGTCTCCCGGGCGGCGTTGGACACCCGGACGTTGGCGTAGGTGGCGATCTTCATGCCGATGAATCCGGCGCAGCCGCTCATGGCCGAGCCGATGAGGAAGGCGGCGGCGGACTGCCAGGAGGTGACCAGGGCCAGGATCACCGCCACCGCCGCCACCACGGTGTAGAGCACCCGGTACTCGTAGCGGATAAAGGCGGCGGCCCCCACCCGGATGGCTTCGGCGATCTCGGACATGAGGGGCGTGCCCTCCTGGAGGGCCTTGACGGTTTTGTAGTTGAAGGCGGCGAAGGCCAGGGCCAGCACCGCCGCCAGCAGGACGACGAGAATGACGCCGTTCATAAAAGAACCTCCTTGTGGTCCGGCGCAGAGCGCCGCGAAAAGGCTGACGGTTCTTATCTGCAACACCGGGGAGACCCGGTGGACCACGGACCTACGGGCGCGTCCGCCCGGAATCATAAAACAGCAGGCAGAGCCGAAGGCGGCGCTGCCTGCTGATCATTCCTCTGAAATTCCGCCTTTTCCGGCGGATGTGCAGCACGCAGTACCCTTCCTTCTCCCGCTTGGACTTGCTGCCGGTGGAAAGGGGACCCTCATCCCCTCCCATTATGATTCTACTGTCATTTTACCACATTCTGCCTAAAAATCAAGTTAAAAATAATTTTGCAATTGTGCAAGTCTTACAACCCTTCTGCCCTCGAAGGCGGAGAATTTTCGGCTCCGCCGGGAGGGCGCGGAGCGGAAAGGGCCCGCGCCGGATCCGGCGCGGGCCCTGCTCACTCCTCATTCTGATAGAGGCAGCGGTATGTCCCCTCCTCCGCCTGCCACACCGCCTCCAGGTCCCGGTCCATGGCGTCCAGGGCCATGTCCTCCCCCTGGTAGATCACGCAGGTGCCGCAGGAGGAGCTGATCCGCCGGGGCACCGGGGCCAGACGGCCGTCAATTCCCCGGTTTTTCAGCGCCCCGCAGCTGCGCAGGGCGGAGAGGTGGGTGTGAAAGGTGGCAATGTAGGTCATTTTTTCAGCACCAGCTTGAAGTCTCCCTCAAAGTCGCTCACCGTCACCTGATAGCCGCTGTTTTTGGCGAACCGGGTCACGTTTTCCACGGAGCACTGGTTGTCCACCACCACCTCCAGGGTGTCGGGGTCCTTCCCCTTCACCGCCTTCTGCACCATGACCACCGGCATGGGGCAGGAATATCCACGGGCGTCGATCATGCTTTTATCCCTCCACTTTCGCAAGATTCATGACGGAGATCACCGCCAGCACCACAAAGCCGCAGGCCACCGCCAGCGCCACCGGACCGGCGCCGATGCCGGTGGCGGAGGAGGCGAGGCTGAAATTGTGGGCCACCGCCGCGCCCACCACGAAGCCGGTGACGGTAATGGCGGAGTCGGTGTTGCCTTCGCCGGCCAGGATGAGCTGCCGCAGGGGGCAGCCGCCCAGGAGCACCGAGCCCCAGCCCACCAGCACCATGCCCAGAAGGTTCCACAGTGCCTCGTTGTGGGCCACCGGCTGGTCGGTGAAGGAGAAGGTGAGGCCGTTGCCCACCAGGAGATTGCCCACCATCACCGTGACGATGATGGCGATGAAGGCGGACACCAGCCGGAAGTCCCGGAACAGCACCGCGTCGCGGATGCCGCCCACCATGCACAGCCGGGACCGCTGGGCCAGAGCGCCCACCACCAGAGCCACCACAAGGGCCAGCAGCCAGGGGGCCCGCTGGGAGCCGGGGCCGCTCTTGCTGAAGATGATGAAGGCGGGGGCCGCCGCCAGCAGAATCACCAGGGCCACCATAGCCCCCGGAAACACCAGCCCCTCCGCCAGGGGCTGCTTATAGGCCCGCTGCAGGGAGAAGCCCCGCTTGAGGAAGGCGATGCCGATGAGGATGCCGATGACAAAGCCCACCAGACCCACCACGGCGTTGAGATCGCCGCCGCCGATGCGGATCACCATCCGCAGGGGGCAGCCCAGGAACACCAGGGCTCCGATCATCACAAACACGGCGATGAGGAACCGGGCCATGGGGGCAGAACCCCCCTTGGGTCGGAACTCCTTCTTTACCGCCGCCATCAGGGCGGCCCCCAGCACCAGGCCCATGATCTCCGGCCGGAGATACTGGACAATCCCGGTGCCCACCTCCGCGTCAAAGCCTGCCCGCTGGAAGTTCAGGGCTCCGGCAATGTCCCGCAGGAAGCAGGCGATGCAGAAGCCCATGTTGGCGGGATTGCCCTGGGCCGTCAGCAGCACCGCCGCCGCCCCCACCACAATGCCGGTGGCGATCAGCAGGCCGTAGCGCTTGAAAAAGCTCTCTTTTTCCATATGATTTGTTCTCCTCTCCTTATTTTAATCTGAGAATCACGGCAAGAGAAAAAAGAGCGCCTGCGGATTTTCTTCCCCTTCCGCAAACGCCTTCCCTCCGTTATTCTTGGCGATAGTATACGACATCCGGAAAAAAATTGCAAGGGAAATCTGCAAAAAAACTGCAGCCGCTTCGCGTCTTGCGCCGGTCGGGGAAGTGTGGTATGCTTTTTCCAAGAACAACGAGGGAGGAAGAGGCCTGTGATCTATATGGACAACGCCGCCACCAGCTATCCCAAGGCGCCGGGAGTCAGCGCCGCCATGGTGCGCTACACCGAGGAGGTGGGAGCTTCCATCAACCGGGGGGTTTACGGAACGGCCCAGGAGGCGGGGCTGGAGGCCCTGACCCTGCGGGAGCGGGCGGGGCAGCTGCTGGGCCGGGGAGACCCCACCCACTGCGTGGTGACGCCGGGGGACACCTGGGGGCTCAACATGGTGCTGCTGGGGGCCCTGGGGCCCGGGGACCACTACCTCGTCAGCGCCGTGGAGCACAATGCGGTGATGCGGCCTCTCAACGCCCTCCGGGAGCGGGGGGTGGCCTTCGACCGGGCGCCCTGCGACGGGACGGGACGGCTGGATCTCCGGGCCATGGAAGGACTCTTCCGGCCCAGCACCCGCCTGGTGGTGCTGGCCCACGGCTCCAACGTCAGCGGGGCCGTTCAGGACGCGGCGGCCGCGGCGACCCTCTGCCGCCGCCACAGAGTGCCCCTGGTTCTGGACGCGGCCCAAACGGCGGGCCATTTCCCCATCGACTTCGACGGCCTGGGCCTCGCCGCCCTCTGCGCCCCGGGCCACAAGGGGCTGTTGGGGCCCTCGGGGATGGGGCTTCTCCTCCTCTCGGAGGACTTTGCCGCCGCCCTCCGGCCGGTGATCACCGGGGGCACCGGCTCCGCCTCCCACGAGGAGGTGCAGCCCCCCTACATGCCGGACAAGTTCGAGCCCGGCACCCCCAACCTGCCGGGCATCTACGGCCTGTCCGCCGCCCTGGGGTATCTGCTGGACCAGGGGGACAAGATCCGCCGCCGGGAGGAGGCGCTGATCCGGCAGTTTCTGGAGGGCCTCCGGGGGGTGGAGGGCGTCCGCCTGGCGGGGCCCTGGGAGCCGGAGCGCCGGACGGCAGTGTTCTCCCTGGACTTTCTGGGGATGGACAACGCCGAGGCAGCCTTCCGGCTGGAGGCGGAGTACGGCATCCTGACCCGCTGCGGCCTCCACTGCGCCCCGGCGGCCCACAGGACTCTGGGCACCTATCCCCAGGGCACCGTCCGCTTTTCTCCCGGCCCCTTCACCACCGATGGGGAGATCGAGACCGTTCTCTCCGCCATTCGGGCCCTGGCGGGGGCGTAAGCAAAGGAAGCGGGAGGCGCGCCAATCGGGCACGCCTCCCGCAAGCTGTTGGAACGGGCCGGACTCAGTCCGGAATCTCCCGCATGATGAGACGGAGGTCCAGCTCCATCACCCGGTCCTCCCCCCGGCGGCCGGTCTCGGCGAAGCCGAACTGGAGGAAGTAGTCCGCCAGCTCCGGCCCGCAGAGGAGGCGGACCCGCTCCAGTCCCCGGCGGCGGGCATACTTCACCGCCTGACCCATGAGCTGGGCCCCGTACCGCTGGCCCCGCAGGGCCGGGGTGAGCCGGAAGTCCTCCAGCTCCAGAGCGTCGGCGGCATAGGTGAAGGCCACCCGGCCCGCAGTCTCCTCCTCCAGCACAGCCTCCAGATCCATGCCGGCCTCATCGTCCCGGAGGGTGCGGAACCACAGCCCCGGCTCCGTGGCGAGGCTGCTTTTGTGCCAGCTCTGACGGCGGAAGGTGGACAGCTCCGGGGGCACGTGGGAGTTGTCCCCCTCATAGATCACTCGAATCCGGTCCCCCTCCACCTCCAGCTTGCTGACGGAGGTGTTGTCCCCGTGGCGGGTCTCCCCGATCTCCCGGAGGCTGAGACCGTGGAGGGTTCCCAGCAGAATCCGGGAGGCGGCCCCGTGGCTGGTGGCGGCCACTGTGGCGTCGGGGCACTCCCGGGCGATCTGATGGATGGCCTCCATCATCCGGTCCCGGACCACGGCGAAGGGCTCCGCCCCGTCTACCCGCCACAGATCCGGCCGCTTGTTGAAGTCCACCAGCATCTGGTGATCCATCCGCTCGATCTCCACCCAAGTCATCTCCTCCCAGGCCCCCAGATTCACCTCCCGGAGGAGGGGCATGGCGTGGAAGGCAAGGCCCTTGGGCTTGTAGATGGCGGAGGCGGTGGTCTGGGTGCGGAAGAGGTCGCTGCCGTACACCGCGTCGATGGGCACGTCGGCAAACCGGCGGCGGAGGGCCCCCAGCTGGCGGTAGCCCCTGGGGGTGATGGTGCTGTTGTACTGACCGTGGGCCACCCGGAAGAGGTTGCCCTCCGCCTCGGCGTGGCGGATAAGATAGATGGTCGTCATAAAAAGTCCTCACCTGTTGATCAAAATTCGATTTGACAAAATTATACCGCAAAATTTGTCACGGCGCAAGGCGGCTAAAGGGGCGGTTTTTCGGAAAAGCTACCGCTGAACGCTGAGAAAAGGAGATGAGGAAACCATGAAAATCGGCGCGTTTACCGGAGGTATGCTGCTGGGCACCGCGGCGGGCATGGCGGCGGATATGCTGCTGCGTCCCAAGGCCCGGCCCACTACCGAGGCCGGAAAGGCCGCGCAGGCCGTCAGCGACGCCATGGAGGACGTGGCGGACGTGGTGAAAAAGCGGATGCAGTGAGGCGCAGGCCGCCCCCGCCGGTGGATTTCCGGCGGGGGCGGTCCGGTATTTATTCGCAAAAGAGGAAAAAACGGTGGAAAACTCCATTCCTCCCTTGACAATCGAGGAAAAAAATGATACAGTACCCACGTTGTCAAAAGGCGATGACAGGGAGGAGTATCCCCGATTTGCCGGCGCAAGAGAGGGGACGGTTGGTGCGAGTCCTTGCCGGCGGCGGAGAGAAGGCGCCCTGGAGCCGCGGCGCCGAATGGAGTAGGCCCCGCCGGTCCCCCGCCGTTACCGGGAACGAAGTGCGTACCAGCCAGGTACGAATTCAGGTGGAACCACGGACATTTTGTTCGCCCTGAGCCGAAACACCGGCTCAGGGCGTTTTTGCGTTTTGGGCCAATCCTACAAGAAAAAGGAGATTCCCAATATGATGAAAAACACGGAAAAGACCATGGACAAGATCGTGGCCCTGTGCAAGGGCCGGGGCTTCATCTTCGCCGGCAGCGAGATCTACGGCGGCCTCGCCAACACCTGGGACTACGGCCCCCTGGGCGTGGAGCTGAAGAACAACGTGAAAAAGGCCTGGTGGAAGAAGTTCGTCCAGGAGAACCCCTATAACGTGGGCCTGGACGCCGCCATTTTGATGAATCCCCAGACCTGGGTGGCCAGCGGCCACGTGGGCGGCTTCTCCGATCCCCTCATGGACTGCAAGGAGTGCAAGGAGCGCTTCCGGGCCGACAAGGTCATCGAGGACTGGTGCCAGGAAAACGGCTTCACCCTGCCCAAGCCTGTGGACGCCTTCTCCCAAGCGGAGATGAAGGACTTTGTGGAGGAGCACAACATTCCCTGCCCCTCCTGCGGCAAGCACAACTGGACCGACATCCGCCAGTTCAACCTGATGTTCAAGACCTTCCAGGGCGTCACCGAGGACGCCAAGAACACGGTGTACCTGCGGCCCGAGACCGCCCAGGGCATTTTCGTCAACTTCCAGAACGTCCAGCGCACCACCCGCCGCAAGCTCCCCTTCGGCGTGTGCCAGGTGGGCAAGAGCTTCCGCAACGAGATCACCCCGGGCAACTTCACCTTCCGCACCCGTGAGTTCGAGCAGATGGAGCTGGAGTTCTTCTGCAAGCCCGGCACGGAGCTGGAGTGGTTCGCCTACTGGAAGAAATTCTGCCACGAGTGGCTGCTGGGCCTCAACATGAAGGACGAGAACCTGCGTCTCCGGGACCACGATCCCGAGGAGCTGAGCCACTACTCCAACGCCACCACCGACTTTGAGTTTGTCTTCCCCTTCGGCTGGGGCGAGCTGTGGGGCGTGGCCAGCCGCACCGACTTCGACCTCACCGCCCACCAGAACACCTCCGGCAAGGACATGACCTACTTCGACCAGGAGGCCGGAGAGCGGTATATCCCCTACGTCATCGAGCCTTCCCTGGGCGCGGACCGCGTGGTGCTGGCCTTCCTGGTGGAGGCCTACGACGAGGAGGTCGTGGGGCAGGACAAGAACGGCAAGGACGACATCCGTGTGGTGATGCACTTCCACCCCGCCCTGGCTCCCTTCAAGGCCGCCGTGCTGCCCCTCAGCAAGAAGCTGAGCCCCAAGGCAGAGGAGATCTACCACGAGCTGAGCCGCTACTTCATGGTGGACTTTGACGACGCTGGCTCCATCGGCAAGCGCTACCGCCGGGAGGACGAGATCGGCACCCCCTACTGCATCACCGTGGACTTTGCCACTGTGGGCGACGAGAACACCCCCGCCGACAACGCCGTCACCATTCGTGACCGCGACACCATGGAGCAGGTCCGGGTACCCATCAGCGAGTTGAAAGCCTGGCTGGAGGAGAAGCTGGCGTACTGAGAAAAAGTTTCCCGACTGCGCCTCGCCGCGAGTGCGGCGTACAAGCGTTTGCGGAGCAAACCTTGCCGCAGGGCGGATTCACTCCGCCCGAGGATGTAAAATCCAGAGGGGCCCCAAAAAATCAACGATTTTTTGGGGTGTAGGTACCCATCAGCGAGCTGAAAGCCTGGCTGGAGGAGAAGCTGGCGTACTGACGCAGCGGAGCAGAGGCTCCTGCTCCTCGCAACAGACAAGCCGCCGCGAAACACAACGTTTCGCGGCGGCTTGAGCGTATCGAAAAAGCCTCGCAGAGTTTGCGCCGGATGGTGCAAATCCAGTCAAATCCATTTTCTCCGGCGACATGTGCGTCGGAGAAAATACGTTGCAGCCTGCAAGTGTGGGCTTTGTCCGCTGTAAGCGGACAAATCCTGCGCGCGGCGGCTTTTTCCGGGCCGTTTATGAAAAATGGGCGTTGGAGACGTCAATGGGGTGATCGCACCGGTTGTCGATGTCGGCGCCGTTGCCGGTGAAGACGCTGCCGTCGAAGTATAGCGTCAGGTCCGTGGGTACGCTCATCAGCAGCACAGCGGTGCCGTTGCCGGTGAAGGTGTTGTCGAAGAAACGGTCGTCGGATGCGGACTGGCCGGTGCTGTTGTAGAAGAGACCCACCTCGTTGTCGGCAAAGGTGCACTCGGTAACGTTCACCCAGGCGCCTCCCTGGGTCAAAAAGCCGTTTTTGTACCCGGTAAAGGAGCAGCCGACGGCCCACGCCTTGCTGGAGGCGGTGATGCCGGTGTTGGTCCCGTCCCCCACAAAGTCCATGTCATAGAAGTAGTTGATCCAGTAATAGCTGCCCGCGGCCAGCATGGTGAGGCTCCCCTTCAGGGTGGTGCGCCCGTTCCCTTCGGTACTGCCGTGGAGCGTAAAGGACCGGCCGGGCAGCTCCAGGTCCCCCTCATAGGTCACCGGCGGCAGGTAGAGAATCACCTCGTCGGAGGGGCTGACCTGAGCGGCAATGTCATTCATCAGGCCCTGCAGCTCCTCTGCGGTGTCCATGGGATAGTCCTGCCAGTGGTACTCGTGGGTAAGGATGAGGCTGACGTGGATATTCTGCCGCACCCGGATCAGGTCCCCATTCTTCATCTGAATGGTCCACACCACCTGAGGCTCCCCGGAGCTGCCGGTGAAGTCCAGGGAGGACACCATGGCGGCGTCGGGGGAGTAGTCCGCCTGGTGGCTGGGCTCTCCGGCCACCAGGGGATCGGCGGCATTCTCGTCCTGAACCACCTCCACGGTGACCTGCTCCACCAGGGGCTCAAACTCCTCCCAGGCGTCCTGGCCGGTGGCGGCGTCGTTGACGTACCACCGGGAGGGCCAGCGGTACTGTTCGTCCGGCGCGCCCTGCTGGTAGATGTCGGGGGCGGGGGCGCAGCGGTCGTTGGGCCAGGCCACCAGCAGCTGATAGGTCCTGTCCCCGGTCTCGTAGTACACCTCCCCCAGGCCGTCATATTCCTGGGGCTTGTGGGCCCGGTTCATCTGCCAGAGCCCCACCCCGGCGGCGGCTGCCGCAAGGAGGACCAAAAGGCCCAGCACCGCCTTTTTCCGCAGAGGAGAGGGGGTCTTCGCGTCCTTCCGGGGATGGACGTTCCTGGCGCAATAGGGGCAGAAGGCGGCGTTCTCCGGCAGAGGCGCACCGCAGTGGGGGCATTTGTGTTCCATGGTGGGATTCTCCTTCACTCAAAGGTGACCTGGGACAGATCCAGGGGCTGCTCGCAGATGTTGAGGATGCCCTGGGCGTTATCCCGGAAGACGGAGCCCTGGAAGTTGAGGGTCACGTCGGTGGGGACGTTGTCCAGCTGCACCGCCACATCGTTGCCGAAAAAGCGGTTGTCGTTGTACATGGAGTGATTGGCGTACTCTCCGGTGCTGTCAAAATGAAAGCCAACGCCGTTGCTTTGGAAGGTGCAGCCGATGACGTTGACCCAGCTGGTGCCGTAGGCGTAGACCCCGGTATTCCAGCCGGTGAAGGTGCAGCCCGTGGCCCGGAAGGGGGCGGAGCCGGAGAGGCCGGTGCCGCTGCCGTCCCCCACAAAATCGATGTCCTGGAGATAGGCGATGTCGCCGTAGGGAACCACCACCTGAACGGGGCCTGTGAAGGTGGTGCGCCTCCCCGCCTCGCCGGTAGAGCCGTACAGGTTTATGCTCCGGCTCCGGATGGTGATCCCGCCCTCATAGGTCACCGGGGGCAGGTAGAGGCTGATCACCGCCACCGGGTCCTCCACCTGGTCGCCGATGGAGTCGACGAGGGCCTGGAGCTCCTCCGCCGTGTCCATGGGGCAGTCCTCCGGGTAGTAGTCGTATACCGGGATGGGGGTCACCGCATAGGTCTGCCGGAGATAAATGGTGTCTCCGTTTTTCATCCGGAAGGTCCACACCAGCTCCGCCGGATCGCTCCGCCCGGTGAAGTCGATGAGGGAGATGAGGGGACATTCGGGGGCCCCCTCGTTGTAGGCGGGCTGGGAGCATAGGAAGGGGGAGGGACTGTCCTCCTGGCCGGTGAAGGCCGCCGTTACCTCCTCCACCTCCGCCAGAAAGGGGGCGGAGGCGTCCTGACCGCCGGCGTCGTTGATAAACAGCCGGGAGGGGATTCGGTACTGGCCCTCCGGCTCCCCTGAAATGGTCACCTCCGGCACGGGGACGTAGCGGTCTGTGCTCTGGCTCAGCAGGAGCTGATAGTCCCCGTAACGGACCTCTCCGCAGCCGTCGTAGGTTTTGGGGGAGAGGGTCAGCCACAGTCCGGCCCCCAGGGCGATGACCGCCGCCAGAGCCAAAAGGCCCCCCAGCGCCCTTTTTCGCAAGGGCCTTGGCACCGCCGTCTCCTTCCGGGGGGAAAGGACTCTGGCACAGTGGGGACAGAAGACCGCGTTTTCCGCCAGCTCTCCGCCGCAGTGGGGGCATTGATGTTCCATTCCTTATCCTCCGTTTCCCTGGTGGTCCAGCATGGTGTAGCCCAGCAGGTCATAATCCGCATCCAGCAGCAGGTAGCACCGCCACCGTCCCTCGCTGGGCAGAAATTCCTCCAGCCGCTGGATTTCCCGGCACTGCCGGGCCAGATTGGAGGCGTGGAGGGCGTGCCACAGGTGGTAAATCTGGGCGTCGTCCTCCCGGAGCACCGGACCCTTGCCGGTGTTGTAGCCGCTCAAAAACCACACCGTTCCGGCGTTTTCGATCTCCTCCGGTGGGATGTAGGTGGAAAAATCCTCCCGCCAGCTCTCCTCAAAGGCGGCCAGCTGCTCCTCGTAGAGCTCTGTGAAGTCGTAATCGCAGGACACCACCTCGATCTGCCATTTCCTCTCCGCGATCTGGATGGGCTCCCCGATGAAGTAGCCCATCAGGTGGGTGTTGCGGTCGAACAGGAGAAGACAGATACGGGTGCCGGAGCTGCGGGCGCTGAACATCCCCCACTCCTCGTCGGTGCCGTAGGTCCCTCGGGAGGCCACCAGATTGGCCAGCTGAAGGTTTTCCATGAGATAGTCGTCGATATTGTCGCTGGTCTGCGTGGTGGTGCTGAAGTTGATGCCGGCCAGCAGGGGAAAGTATTCCAGCAGCAGGTCGGAGGTAACAGTGACCATGCCGCTCTCATCCTCCTCCAGGATCACCACCGTGGTCCTGGAGGGCCAGAGGAGAACGGCGCAGGCCGCCGCCAGCACCACCAGCACAAGGGTCCATTTCAGTCCCTTCCGCCGCAGGTGGGAGGGAATCTTTACCGGCCGGCGGTCCCGGACGCTTTGGGCGCAGTGGGGGCAGAAGGAGGCGTCCCCGGGCAAAGGTGCGCCGCAGTGAGGGCAGGTATGTTTCATAGGGCTCGTCCCTTTCATGCAAAGGTAGCGTAAGAGATGTTGATGGGGTGACCGGCGGGATTGACCATATCGGCATCGTTTCCCTCAAAACGGCAGCCGTCAAAATAGAGGGTCTTGGCTCCCGGCACCCGGAGCAGCGCCACGGCGGTGCCGTTGCGGAGGAAGGCATTGCCCTCAAAGCGGTTGGCGTTGACATAGCTGCCGCCGCTGTCGAAGCAGAAGCCCACGCCGTTGTCTTCAAAAAGGCAGCCCACCGGGTCCGCCCAGTCCTCCCCGCCAATGAGAAGGCCGGTATCCCAGCCGGAAAAGCCGCAGTCCTCCACGTGGCAGTCCGCCTCCACGGTGAGGCCGGTGCCGGAGCCGCTCCCCCGGAAGTCGATGTACTGAATCACCCCCTGGGGGTCCTCCTCCGGCCTGTAGACCACCGGGCCCAGGAAGGTGGTGCGCCGGTTGTCCTCCCCCAGAGAGCCGAAGAGGTTGACGGCGCGCTTGTCAATGGTAAGGCCCCCCTCATAGGCCACCGGGGGCAGATGGAGATGCACCACCGTGGGCAGGGGCACCTCCGCCTGAATCCGGTCCACCAGGGCCTGGAGGTCCTCAATGGTGTCCATGGGGTAGTCCTCCGGGTAGTAGTGGAGAGAATCCACCGGCATGAGGTTCAGCCTCTGGCGCAAAATAATGGTATCCCCGTTTTTCATATGGATGGTCCACGCAATCTCCACAGGGCCCCGGCTCTCTCCGGTAAAATGAAGGACGGAGAGGAGCAGTCCCTCCGTGGCCGGATCGTTCTGGAACTCCGGCTGGAGCCAGGTGACGGGGGAGGGGCTGTCCGAGGGCTGGGTCACCTGGACGAAGGCGGAGCTGATCTGCTGGTTGAACATCCGCCCGGCGTCCACTCCGGTGTCCACATGGGTGATGAACAGCTTGGAGGCCCGGTCGTAGCGCCCCTCCGCCTCCACCGGGACCGTGTATTCCGCCTCCGGGGTGGGGTCGTTGCGGAAGGTGACGGCCAGGTGGTAATCGTTGCCGTCCAGGGTGTAGGTGAGTTCCCCATACCGGTCGTACACGTCGGGGGTAACGCAGTCGTACAGGGCCGCCGCCAGCACCACCAGCGCCGCCAGGACCGCGGCCCGGCGCAGCCGCTTCCGCCGCCGGTGGGAGGGAATGTTTACCGTCCGGCGGGGCCGGATGCTCTCGGCGCAGAAGGGGCAGAAGGCGGCGTTCTCGGGGAGAGGGACGCCGCAGCGGGGACAGGGTGCGGTCCTGCCGTCCATGCTACAGGGCCTCCATCAGCCGCAGCACGTTTTTATAACGGTGCTGGGGGTTGACGTGGGTGCACCGGTCCACAATGCGGCCCATTTTCCCCCCGGCCAGATGCTTGGAGGGGTGCTGGCCGGTGAGCATCACATTGATGAGCACCCCCAGGGAGTAGATATCCGTGCGGATGTCCGACTGGGACAGGCCGTACTGCTCCGGGGCGGCGAAGCCGGTGGTACCCAGAATCTGGGTGTCGGCGTCCTGCTCCGGCTTGTGGAGCCGGGCGGCGTCAAAGTCGATGAGGACGGCATCCTGTCCCCGAAGGATGATGTTCTCCGGCTTCACGTCCCGGTGAACGGCGCCGATGGAGTGGAGCACCCACAGCGCCCGGCACACCTGGAGGACAATCCGCCGGGTCTCCTCCACGGAGAAGAGACTCCCTTTCAGCAAAAAGCCCAGGGTGTCCCCCTGGATGAACTCCTCCAGCACCAGATTCTCCTCCCCCCGGACGGCCACCTCATAGATCGTGGGCAGGTTGGGACAGGTGTAGTCCAGCAGCTTTTGATACACCTCCGGGTTGCCGGTGAACTGCCGGAGAATGAAGCTGCGTCCGGTGACAATGTGGCGGATCAGCCGCACGCTGCCCCGGGCGCTCTCCTTGATAAGGCGCACCTCCCGGTACTCCTCCTGTAGCACTTGTGTCAGCCACGTATAGATAAGAATCACCCCTAAAAAACCGCAGACACTATGCAGCGGGCATATTGTATCCCCCGGCAAAGTGTTGTAAATTAAGTATATCGGATTTTACTTTGCATGTAAAGGGGGCGAAATGGTGAAGGAAAAAGCCACCGATGATCTGCGGCAGGAGCTGATGGAGGCGGCGGAGATCGACTCCTACCTCAGCGAAAACCAGGACTATTTCATCGACCGGGACGTGGGGGAGCTGCTGACGGCCCTCTACAAAAAGCGGTCGATCTCCAAGGCGGCCCTGGCCCGAAAGGCGGGCATGAGCGAGGTCTATCTCCATCAGGTGTTCTCCGGCCGGCGCAAGCCCTCCCGGGACCGGCTTTTGTGCCTGTGCATCGGGCTGGAGGCCAGTCTGGACGAGACCCAGCAGATGCTGCGGCAGGCGGCCTATGCGCCGCTATATCCCAAGCGGCGGCGGGACGCCATCCTCATCCACGGCCTGCTCCACGGCGTGGAGATCGACCGCATCAACGACAAGCTCTTCACGGAGAACGAAAAGACCCTGTTCTGAATGCCGGGCTCCCGCCCCGGAAGCGGAGAAAACAACCAAAGAGGGTATGGAGCGGCAGAAGCCTTTCTCCATACCCTCTTTTCTTGCGTCCGAGGTCCTCTATCCCTGAAGCTTCAGGTCCTCCACCAGCTCCAACGCCGCCTGGAGGCTGTCCTGGCCGGGACGCAGCGTCAGCGTTACCGCCGGCGTCTCTCCTGCCGACAGCACCAGCCGCTGACGGTACTTTCCAAGGCCGCAGACCTTCACCACCCGCTCCACCTCCAGCACCGTCAGGGTAAAGCGGAGGGCGTCCTTGCGCTGGGTGATATCGGTGATCCCCACCGCCGAGGCGGCAGAGCGGAGCAAGGCCACGTCCAGCAGGGTCTGGACGCTCTTGGGGGGCTCCCCGTACCGGTCGATGAGCTCGTCTAAGAGGTCCGAGGCGTCCTCGCTGCCCCGGATGGCGGCGATGCGCCGGTAGAGGTCCATCCGCTGCTCCGGAGAGGGCACGTAGGACTCGGGGATGTTGGCGGAGAGGGTCAGGTCCGCGGAGCACTCGGTGACCACCGGCTTGCGCTCTCCCCGCTCCTCCAGCACCGCCTCCTCCAGAAGCTGGAGGTACATATCGTAGCCCACGGTCATCATATAGCCCGACTGCTCCGGTCCCAGCAGATTCCCCGCTCCCCGGATTTCCAGGTCCCGCATGGCGATCTTGAACCCGGAGCCGAACTCCACGTACTCCCGGATGGCGGTGAGCCGCTTGGTGGCCACCTCCGAGAGGACCTTTCCCTTCCGGAAGGTGAGATAGGCGTAGGCCCGGCGGGCGCTGCGGCCCACCCGGCCCCGGATCTGGTGGAGCTGGCTGAGGCCGTAGCGGTCCGCGTCCTCGATGATGAGGGTGTTCACATTGGGGATGTCCACCCCCGTCTCGATGATGGTGGTGCACACCAGCACCTGAGCCTCCCCGTCCACCATCTGCTGCATCACCGCGGACATCTGCTGCTGGCTCATCTTCCCGTGGCCCACCACCACCGCCACATCCTCCCCCAGCATCTTCTGAATGCGGGCGGCGGTGGCGTCGATGTTCTCAATCCGGTTGTGGAGGTAATAGACCTGGCCGCCCCGGTCGATCTCCCGGCGCATGGCGTCCTGAAGAATGCCCCAGTCGTGCTCCAGCACGTAGGTCTGCACCGGCTGGCGGTTCCGGGGCGGCTCCTCAATGGTGCTCATGTCCCGGATGCCGCTGAGTGCCATGTTCAGCGTCCGTGGGATGGGGGTGGCCGTCAGCGTCAGCACGTCCACCTGGCGGCTTATCTCCTTCAGCTTCTCCTTGTGGCTCACCCCGAACCGCTGCTCCTCGTCGATGATCAGAAGTCCCAGATCCTTGAACTGGATGTCCTTCTGCAAAAGCCGGTGGGTGCCGATGAGAAGATCCACCTTCCCCTCCCGGAGATCGTGGAGAATCTGCCGGCCGGTGTTGCCGGTCTGGAAGCGGCTTAAAACCTTGATATTCACCGGGAAGCCCCGGAAGCGGCTCATGGCGGTGGCGTAGTGCTGCTGGGCCAGCACCGTGGTGGGCACCAGGATGGCTGCCTGCTTGCCGTCCAGCACACACTTCATGATGGCCCGCATGGCCACCTCCGTCTTGCCGAAGCCCACGTCCCCGCAGAGAAGCCGGTCCATGGGCACCGGCCGCTCCATGTCCGCCTTGATCTCCGCGGCGCACCGAAGCTGGTCGTCGGTCTCCTCGTAGTCGAAGGCCTCCTCAAACTCCTGCTGCCAGGGGGAGTCGGGGGAGAAGGCAAAGCCGGGCATCCGCTGACGCTGGGCGTAGAGCTGGATGAGGCCCTTTGCCAGATCCTTCACCGCCGCCTTGGCCCGGCTCTTCTGCCGCTGCCAGTCGCTGCCCCCCAGCTTGCTCAGCTTGGCGGGGCGGCCGCCGTCCTCCTCCTCTCCGCCGCCGCCGATGTATTTGCTCACCAGGTCCAGCTGGGTGGCGGGAACGTAGAGGCAGTCGCTGCCGGCGTAGGCGATCTTGATATAGTCCTTCTCCACCCCGTCCACCGGCATCCGCTGGATGCCCACAAACCGGCCGATGCCGTGGTAGGTGTGGACCACCAGGTCCCCGGGGGTCAGGTCGGTGTAGGACTGGAGCTTCTGGCGGCTGGAGTCCTTTTTGGGCCGCCGCTCCCTGGTCTTTTTGCCGCTGACGGCGGCGGTAAGCTGGCCCTCGGTGAGGACGGCCAGCCCCAGCTGGGGGTACTCCGCCCCGGCGGACAGGGCCCCCACGGCGATGCGGACCTCCCCGGGGCCGGGCATGGCGGAGAGAGCGAAGTCCAGAACTGTGGGGATCCCCCGCTCCTCCAGCAGCCGGTGGAGGTTCTTGGCCCGGGCCTCGCTGGAGCACAGCAGCAGCACCGCCTCGCTGCCGGAGCGGTAGTGCTCCAGGTCCGCCGCTGCGGTGTCCAGGCTGCCGCCGTAGGCGCTGAGCTGCTTGGCGGTAAAGGTGAGGAGGGCCTTGGGAGGAATGGGATACCGGGAGGTGGGCAGGGCCTCCATCATGCACAGGGGCCGGGAGGCGAGACCCTCCTCCCACTCCCGCTGGGTGAGGAGCAGGGCGGTGAGATCGGTCTGGTCCCCCCGCTCCAGAAGAATCTCCGTGTCCTCCCGGGCCTGCCAGAGGACCCCTTTCACCCGCTCGGCCACCCGGCCGCTCTCCCCCAGTACCAGGAGAGCGTTTTCCGGCAGGCAGGAGAAGACGCTCACCGTCTCCCCCTCCAGAAGCTCCGCGGCGGGCAGGACCAGGGCCTCGTCCATGTTCTCCGTCCGCCGCTGGGTGCCGGTGTCGAAGCGGCCCAGGGAGTCCACCTCGTCGTCAAAGAAGTCGCAGCGGACGGGCTGGACCATCATGGGGGAAAACACATCCAAAATGCCGCCGCGAAGGGCAAACTGGCCCACGCCCTCCACCTGGTCGCAGCGGGTGTAGCCCGCCGCCGTCAGGCGCAGGGGCAGGCTCTCCAGATCCACCCGCTCCCCCACCTTCAGGCGGAGGGAGGCGTTCCGGAGGGCTTCCGGCGGTGCAGTGCGCTGGAGGAGGGCCTCAGCGGTAGCCACCACGGGGGGCGTCTCCCCCGCCGCCAGGCGGCACAGGGCGGCGATACGCCGGTGGTCGAACTCCCGGGAGGAGATGGACCCGGCAGGGCGGTAGAGCTCCCGGGCTCCCAGCAGGAGGGGCGTCTCGCCGGTAAGGGCCTCCAGGTCCCCCTGGAGGCGGCGAGCCTCCCCCTCATCGGCGCAGAGCAGCACCGGAACGCGGCCGGCGTCCATGGCCAGAGCCGCCGCCAGCAGGGCGCGGTGGATAGCGGCAAGGCCGGTGACGGCCACCGGCTGGCGTCCCTCCCGGAGGGCCTGGGCCGCCTCGGCGGCCTCAGGGATCTGCAGGATCGCTTGGAGCAGCTGGCGCATGGCCGAGCCTCCTTTCAGCACTATTTTTGGACAGCAGAAAGCCCACGCTGCGCCGTCAGGCGGGCGTGTGCGGCTTCTTCTGTATCCATGGGCTTCTTGCCCTATGAGGGTAACGCCCCAAACCCGATTTGTCAAGCGGAAGGTGTCGGCTTTGTTCCCTCAACGGCCGGAACCGGCGCGGTTTTTTCCCTCTGTCAGAGGACAACAACAGGGCCCCGGAGGGCCCTGTTTGTTCTGTTCACGCCGCCGGAACATGGTCCGGCTGCTTCAGCTGCCGCCACACCGTCAGCATCATGGTAATGTAGCAGGCTGCGCCGCCGATGACATTGGACACCGGCTCCGCCGCAAAAACCCCGTAGGGCCCCATAAGATGGGACAGCAGATACATGGCGGGAATCACCAGAATCACCTTTCGGAACAGGGAGAAAAACACCGCCTTCCGAGCGTAGCCCAGGGCCACGAAGGTGTGCTGGCCGGAGCTCTGGAATGCCATGGCAAAGTAGGCACAGAAGAAAATCTGCATGGCCCGCACGCCGATGTCCAGCAGGGCCGGGTCGTCGTTAAACAGCATGATCCACGCCTTGGGGAAGAGCATGATGAAGGCCCAGGTGACCACGCTATAGCCCAGGGAGGCCAGGGTGACAAACCGAATGCCCTGACGGACCCGGCTATACTGTCCCGCGCCGAAGTTGTACCCCAGCACCGGCTGAGCGCCTTGGGTAAGGCCCTGAATGGGCTGGATGAAAATTTCCCGGACGGAGGTGGTGACGGTCATGGCGCTGACGTACAGGTCCCCCATAGCCGCCCCGCCGTGGAGGGTGCCGTAGTGCTGCAGGAGGGCGTTGCCGGTGCCCTGGACCAGACTGTTGGTGACGGAGAAGGTGAATCCCGAGAGGCCCAGGGAGGTAATACGGCCGATGAGGGGCAGGTGAAACCCGAGGCACCGGCGGGTAAGGGGGAGGATGGCCTTCTTCCCCGTGAGAAAGCGGAGGACCCACAGGGCGGAGCAGAGCTGGGAAATTACCGTGGCCAGCGCCGCCCCGGCGATGCCCATGTTGAAAAGGAAAATAAAAACGGGGTCCAGAATGGTGTTCAGCACCGCCCCCAGCAGCACCGTCATCATCCCCGTGCGGCCAAAGCCCTGGGCGTTGATGAAGGGATTCATGCCAAGAGACAGCATCACCGGGATGGTACCGATAAGGTAGATCAGCAGGTACTGCCGCCCGTAGACCACTGTGGCGTCGCTGCCACCCACCAGATAGAGAATGGGGTCCAGAAAGAGATAGAACACCGCCATCAGCGCCGCCCCCAGTACCAGCAGGTACACAAAGGCGTTGCCCATGATCCGCTGGGCCTCCTGGTCGTCCCCGTGGCCCCGGGCAATGGAAAAGAGGGGCGCCCCTCCCATGCCGGAGAGGTTGGAGAAGGCGGTGATGATGTACACCACCGGCATCACAAGGCCGATGCCGGTGAGGGCGTCCCGGCCCACGTCGGGGATGTGGCCGATGAACATGCGGTCCACCACGTTGTATAGCACCACCGTCAGCTGGGCCACCGTCATGGGCACCGCCAGAGACAAAATGCTCTTGGCAATGGAGCCCTGTGAGAAGTCGTTCTTGCTCTCTTTCATGCGAATTTCTCCCTTGTATGACAAGTAAAACCGTCTTTTTTCTTTATTTTACTCCCTTTTTTTCAAAAATACAAGAGAGGACCGCGATGCGGTCCTCTCCTGCTCTGATTTCACAATTTCCGGTTACACCCGCCGCCAGGAGGCCCCCTCCTTGGTGTCGGTAATCTCAATGCCCTGGGCCTTCAGTTCGTCCCGGATGCGGTCGGCCTCGGCAAAGTTCTTGGCCTTTTTGGCCTCGTAGCGCTGGAGCACCAGGGCGTCGACGGCGGCGTCCCCCTCGCCGGTGATGGTATAGCCTCCGGCGGCGCTGGTGGCCTGGGCGGCCTCGCGCTCCCGGAGAGCGGCGGCCTTCTCCAGAAGGCTCAGGCTCAGCACCTCATCAAAGCTGCCCAGAATGGCCAGCTTGGTGGCATCATTGGTCTTGGCCTTCAGGGCGTCGTACAGAGCGGTGACGCCCATGGAGGTGTTGAGATCATTGCCCACCTGCTGGAGGAACTTCTGCTTGTATTCCTCCACCGCCGCGGCATCCGCCTCCCCGTCCTTGGGGTTCAGGGCGGCAATGCGCTTGATCAGCTTCTGGTAGGCGCCCTGGGCGTTGCTGAGGTTTTCCCAGGAAAACACCAGGGCCTTGCGGTAGTGGCTCTGGAGGCAGAAGAAGCGGTAGCTGAGGGGGTCGTAACCCTTCTCCTCCAGGAGGGAGACGGTCAAGAACTCGCCCTTGGACTTGGACATCTTGCCGGTGTTGGTATTCAGGTGGTGGACGTGAAACCACTGCTTGCACCAGGGGTGGCCCAGGAAGGACTCAGACTGGGCAATTTCATTGGTGTGGTGGGGGAAGGCGTTGTCCACACCGCCGCAGTGGAGGTCCAGATACTCGCCGTTATGCTTGAGGGAGATGCCGGTGCACTCGATGTGCCAGCCGGGGTAGCCCACCCCCCAGGGGGAGTCCCACTTGAGGGCCTGGTCCTCAAACTTGGACTTGGTGAACCAGAGGACAAAGTCGTTCTTGTTGCGCTTGTTGACGTCCTCCTCCACGCCCTCCCGGACGCCCACGGCCAGATCCTCCTCGTCGTGGTCGTTGAAGATATAGTAGCGGGGGAGCTTGGAGGTGTCGAAGTAGACGTTGCCGCCGGCCAGATAGGCGTAGTCCTTCTCAATGAGGGTGGAGACGATCTTGATATAGTCGTCAATGCAGTTGGTGGCGGGTTCCACCACGTCGGGGGTCTTGATGTTCAGCTTCTTGCAGTCCTGGAAAAAGGCGTCGGTGTAGAACCTGGCGATCTCCATGACGGACTTGTGCTCCCGCTTGGCGCCCTTGAGCATCTTGTCCTCGCCGGTATCGGCGTCGCTGGCCAGATGGCCCACATCGGTGATGTTCATGACCCGGTTGACGTCATACCCCTCGTACCGGAGGAATTTCTCCAGCACGTCCTCCATGATATAGGAGCGGAGGTTGCCGATGTGGGCAAAGTGGTAGACGGTAGGGCCGCAGGTGTACATCTCCACATGGCCGGGGGTGTGGGTGGTAAATTCTGCCTTCTTATGGGTGGCGCTGTTGTATAGATACATAGCGGTGACTCCTTTATTTTTTATTTTTTATCTTCTGACGGAGGGTGGTCGTTCTGTTTTACCCGACGGTATTTTGTTTGGTGTTTTGCCTCCGGCGGGTGACTTTTCTCGCGGAAGAAAAGTCACCATCTCCGCGCTAAGAGCCTCGCTTCGCTCGGTTGCGCTCCGAAACACCTCGCTGCGGCTCGGTGAAAGTCCGCTTAGAACCTACGGTTCTAAGGACTCCCTCGTTTCCTACCCAAACTTGGAAGTCAGAGAGGCGTTTTGCTGTTAGCTTTGTCCGGGTGACGCCTGTTTGGGTCGTCTTCTGCTCCTGCGCCGCGCTTTAAGCGCGCTCATCTGTTGGGTAGACGCGGATGCTTTCGTCTACCGTTTTTCCGCGAATGAGTTTGTGCGGCGTTGGCAAGTCTGACAGCATCGGTGCAGAAGCTATAACGACCACCAGGGGAGCGCGCTGAAGCGCGGAAACAGGGGAACTCCGACCCCCTTGCAGGGTCAGCCGGAAAAGCCATCGAACAAACGGGACAGATTTCCCCAAATAGGCCGAAAGGAGTCCTTAGAACCTTGGTTCTAAGCGGACTTTTGCCTACTTTTCTTCCGCGAGAAAAGTAGGCCGCCGGAGGCAGGACTAGGGATCGAAACACCGTCGGCCTCCGACAAAGAGAAAATCTCCCGTCAGCAGGCTTCCTTCTCCTCTTCGGAGGAAGAGGAAGCCACAGAGGAGGCAGCAGTGGCGGCGGCAGCCGTCTCTCCCAAGCCTCTGGCGCAGGGGGGGACCTCCCCCGCCTCCCGCTCCATCTTTTTCAGGCGGCACTCTGCCTGGCGCAGCTGGCGCTCCAGCTCCTCAATCCGGTAGCTCAGGGCGGTGATCTTCGCCAACGTGGGGTTCTCCACGCTGGTCTGGTCCACCTCGTCGGCGTAGGAGTGGACCTTCTTCCCCCCTACCCGGACGATCTGGGCCGGTACGCCCACGGCAGTGGCGTTTTCCGGCACCTCCTGGAGCACCACCGCCCCCGCGGCGATGCGGGCGTTGTCGTGAATCACGATGGGTCCCAGCACCTTGGCGCCGGATCCCACCATCACATTGTTCCCAATGGTGGGGTGGCGCTTCCCCACGTCCTTGCCCGTGCCCCCCAGGGTCACCCCCTGGTATAAGAGCACGTCGTCCCCCAGCTCCGCCGTCTCGCCGATGACGATGCCGGTGCCGTGGTCAATCACCAGCCGCCGGCCGATGGTGGCCCCGGGGTGGATTTCAATGCCGGTCCAGAACCGGCTCCATTGGCTCACCACACGGGCCAGAAACCGCAGCTTGTGGCAAAACAGCCAGTGGGCCAGACGGTGATATAAGGTGGCATGGACGCCGCTGTAGAGCAGAAAAATCTCCAGCTTGCTCCGGGCGGCGGGGTCCCGCCGCTGGTAGGCGCCCAGCGTCTCGCGCAGTCCAATCATAACGGTCCTTCCTTCAAACACGGGAAATCCGAGAACAAAAAATCGCCCCTCTGCCCTGCGGCAGAGAGGCGCATAGCGCGGTTCCACTCTCGTTTTTCCCTTTCTCGGGCCTGTAACGTGACCCCCACGGAGGGCATTGCCCCTCCCGCTCCCGGACGCACTTCCCCCACCCTCTCCCCAGGGCGGCTTGCAGCCGGTGACCGCCCCTCTCTGTCGGGTTCCTGCCGGGTACTCTTTCCGTTCCTCGCGGCTTTTCTATCCACATTATATTATCAGCCCCCGTCCCCTGTGTCAACCCCCCTCTCTACCGAAGAAAAAATCCCGTTGACAAGCGACGGTCTCAGTGCTATACTAACTGTACTAATACAGTTGATACAGATAATACGGTTCATACGGAGGTGACGGTCATGACTTTGACGCTGCTGGCGCCCGCTCTTGGGGCGGGGCTCCTGCTGGCGATCTTCGCGGCGGCGCTGATCGCGCGGCGATAACAATGACGACGAGGAAAGGAGGCGGTGCGGGGTGATCACGCTGAACTACCGGGACTCCCGGCCCATCTACGAGCAGATCCGGGACGGACTGCGCAAGCTGATCGTCACCGGGGCCTTAGGGCCCGACGAGAAGCTGCCCTCGGTGCGGTCCATGGCCACGGAACTGGCCATCAATCCCAACACCATTCAGCGGGCCTACGCCCAGCTGGAGACAGAAGGCTACATCTACTCCATCCCCGGCAAGGGGAGCTTTGCCGCCCGTGTAAGCCAGGGAGGCGACGGGCGGAAGGAGGAGCTGCTGGAAAAGCTTCGGGAGATTGTGACAGAGCTGTGCTACCTGGGGCTGACCCGGGAGGAGATCCTGACCCTGATCAAGGAGGGTGACGCGACATGATTGAAGTAAAAAACGTGGTAAAGACCTTTGACGGCTTTCGGGCCTTGGACGATCTGTCCATGGGGGTCCAGGAGGGAGCCATCTACGGTCTGGTGGGCCCCAACGGAGCAGGCAAATCCACCATCATCCGCCACCTCACCGGCATCTACCGGCCCGACAGCGGCCAGGTGCTGGTGGACGGGGAGGAGGTGTACGAGAACCCGGGGCGCAAGGCCAGGCTTGCCGCCATCCCCGACGACTGGTACTACTTCCCCTCGGCCAGTGTTCTGGACATGATGCGGTTTTACAGGGGCTTCTACCCCTCCTTCGACAGGGACCGGTATGAGAAGTTCAAGACGGTGTTCTCCATTCCGGAAAAATCCCTCATCCGCCGCCTCAGCAAAGGCATGCAGAAACAGGTGGCCTTCTGGCTCACCATGTGCTGCCGGCCCAAATATCTGATTTTGGATGAGCCGGTGGACGGTCTTGACCCTGTGATGCGCCGCCAGGTGTGGAGCCTCATGATGGCGGACGTGGCGGAGTACGGCACCACGGTGCTGGTGAGCTCCCACAACCTCCGGGAGCTGGAGGACGTGTGCGACCACGTGGGCATTCTCAGCCGTGGCAGGCTTCTTCTGGAGCGGAGCCTCAGCGACCTCCAGGAGAATATCGTGAAGCTCCAGGCGGTGTGGCAGACCCCGGAGCCCCCGGCCCTGCCCGGGGAGATGGAGGTACTCCATACCTCCCACGTGGGGCGGGTGTACACCTACATCGTCCGGGGCAGCGCCCACGCGGTGCAGCAGCGCCTGGCCCCCCTCCAGCCCCTGATGCTGGAGGCCCTGCCCCTGAGCCTGGAGGAGATTTTCATCTATGAATTGGGAGGTGAGCACTATGCTGTCAAAGAGATCGTACTTTAATGCCGTGCTCTACCGGAAGAATCTGGCCCGGTTCTGGCCGTTGTGGGGCGGGATCAGCCTGGCGGGCTGCGTGGTGCCCCTCTACATGCTGCTGATGCTGATGAGCTATAGCGGCGCGGGCTTCCATATCGAGAACAGCGATGTGAGCAACGCCATTTATGCGGTGCTCACCGTGATGGTGCCGGCGGGGCTGCTGGTGTACGCCGCCCTGTGCGGGGTGCTGTGCTGGGGGTATCTGACCAACAGCCGCAGCGTGGGGCTCTACCACACCCTGCCGGTGAGCCGGACCTGCCTCTTCCTCACCACCGTGGCCTCGGGGCTCACCATGATGCTGCTGCCCTTCGTCATCGTGGGCGGGCTGTCGGTGCTGGTGCTGCTGGGCTGGGGGGTCTTTCCCCTGAAGGCCCTGATCTGGGGGGCCCTGTCGGTGATCGGGATGAGCCTGCTGTTCTTCTCCCTCATCACCTTCTCCGCCATGGTCTCCGGCAACAGCTTTGCGGTGCTGGCCTTCTACTTCCTGGGCAACTTCCTGGCCCCCACCCTGGACTGGCTCCTCACCTCCTTTGCCCGGGGCTTCCTCTTCGGCGTCAGCAGTGACTATACCGGCAAGGTGGAGTTTTTCTCCCCCATCTTCTTTATCTACCGCAATTTCTCCACCGAATACCGGGAGACGAGCTTTGTTCTCACGGGCACCTGGGTCGTGGGGGTCTACGCCCTGGTGGGCCTGGTGATCCTGGCGGTGTCCCTGCTGCTCTACCGCCGGAGAAAGAGCGAGAGCGCCGGGGACGTGGTGGCCCAGGGCTGGCTCAAGCCCATCTTCCGCTACGGCGTGGCCCTGCTCTTCGGCCTGACTCTCGGGCAGCTACTCTATGAGTTCGTCTACGCGCTCCCCTTCGGCACCGGCCAGTACAAGCGGATGGTGCCCATGGCCATCTGCGTGGTGGTGACGGCGGTGGTGGGCTACTACGTGGCCTCTATGCTGCTGAAAAAGTCCCTGCGGGTGTTCCGGGGCAGCTGGAAGGGGGCCCTCACCACCGCAGCCATGGTGGTAATCCTCTGCGGCTGCGTCAGCTTTGACATCTTCGGCTCCGTGGGCTATGTGCCGGACCTGGAGGATGTGGAGGAGATCTCCGTCTACGGAGTTGCCCAGTCGTTCCACACCCAGGGGGACAGCGCCCTGGCGCAGCAGGTGACAGACCTCCACCGGGCCATTCTGGCCGATGAGGCCTATATCCGGGACATGACGGACCAGAGCGGCAGCTCCGCTTTCGAGTATAGCTACAATACCTGGGATACCCGGGACACCAGTTATCGGACCCTCTACCTGGAGTACACCATGAAAAACGGCGCCACCGTCCAGCGACAATACCGGCTGGCGTTGGTGGAGGACCGGTGGCACAACCAGCCGGACACCTTTGACTACAAGCTGCGCCGGACCGTCTACGGTCCTGAGGCGGCGGTGGCCCGGGTGACGCCGGAGCACGGCGGGACCGCAGACTCCTTCTACGCCCAGTACTGGGGCAGCGACGGCAGTCAGGAGCTGAACCTGAGCGGCGACGCGGCCCGGAAAATCTACGAGGCGGTGCTGAAGGACACCGCCGCCGGCTACACCTTTACCGATGAGATCTTCGGCAGTGGAGACAGCACCAGCTCCTACCTCTGCTCCATGGAGTTCTACTTCCGCTATCGGGAGGAGAATACTCCCCAGGAAGCCTACCGGCAGGAGAGCGTGTATGTGGATCTGAACTTCTTCATGTCCGACACCAAGGCGGCCCTGGAGGAAGTGGCTCCGGAGTGGTATGCGGATCTGCTGGAATCCAACGGCGTCACCTCCGTGTCTCTTGGCACCGCCACCATGGAGACCTGACAAAAAAACGCACAACTTTCGGAAAAGTGCGGGAGGCGGATGGGGAAAAACCCTGGGGATTCCTGTCGAAAGGGCGGGAAATCAAGGTTTTACACATTTTCCACATAGTTTTCCACATGGTTATGTAAACGCAATTTCCCTGAAAAAGTGCTGGAATCCGCCCGTCCTCCCGAAGAGAAAACAACGGGAGGACGGCGGAGGCAAAACAGAAGGAGGCCCGACCCCATTGGGGGCCGGGCCTCCTGTTGTGCTTTTTTACGCGGGCTTGAAGTTGTGGGCCTCCTGGAGCACCATGTCCTTGACCTTCATGAGGCGGGTGATATTGCCGCGCTCGTTCTCGTCCAGCTTCATGGTGATATACTTGATCTTCTCCTGCATCTCAGGAATCATCACGTATTCCAGGGCGTTGACCCGGCGGCGGGTCTTTTCGATATCCTCCGCCAGAAGCTGCATGGTCTTTTCCACCTCGGCCAGTTCCAGCATGTCCTGGAACACCCGGTTCAAGGCGTCCACCGCCGCGTCCAGCTCGCCGCTGGTCTGGGCGAAGCCGTAGGGGTAGACCTCCGTGGGGTCCTCGTTGCGGGTGTGGAATTCATACACCGGCACGTTGACGCTCATCACGTTCTTGAACTTCATGTCCAGCTCCACGCTCTGCTTGGGGTACAAGAGCGCCTGCTCCAGCATCTCCGGGCCCATGATGGCCGAGGCCACCGTGAAGGCGGCGTTGGCCTCCTCCAGACCCTGCTCCACCTTCTTTCGCAGCTCCCGGTTCTTCCGCACGATCTCCAGAAACTGCTTCATCAGCTCGTCCCGCTTGTCCTTCAGGAGCTTGTGGCCCCGGGTGGCGGTCTTGAGACGGCCCTTCAGCCGGGTCAGCTCCATTCTGGTGGGGTTGATGGTGGCTGTCGCCATAGGTTCACCTCCCTTTTCCGTGGGCTGTGGCCGCCATCAGGACTCCTTGACGGGCCAATACTTGTCGATCATATCCTGCTTGATGCGCTTGAGCTCGCTCTTGGGCAGAATGGAAAGCAGCTCCCAGCCCAGGTTCAGGGTCTCCTCGATGGAGCGGTTCTCCTCAAAGCCCTGGGAGACGTAGCGCTTTTCAAACTCGTCGGCAAACTTGGCGTACAGAAGGTCGGTGGGGCTCAGAGCCGCCTCGCCCAGAATGGTCATCAGCTCCTTGGCCTCCTTACCGGAGGCGTAGGCTGCGAACAGCTGGTTCATGGTGGAGGCGTGGTCCTCACGGGTCTTGCCCACGCCGATACCCTTATCCTTCAGACGGCTCAGAGAGGGCAGCACGTCCACCGGAGGCAGGATGCCCTTGCGGTACAGGTCACGAGAGAGGATGATCTGCCCCTCGGTGATGTAGCCGGTCAGGTCGGGGATGGGGTGGGTCTTGTCGTCCTCGGGCATGGTGAGGATGGGAATCATGGTGATGGAGCCCTCGTAGCCCAGCTTCCGGCCGGCACGCTCATACATGGTAGCCAGGTCGGTGTACAGATAGCCGGGGTAGCCGCGGCGGCCGGGCACTTCCTTCCGGGCGGCGGAGACCTCACGGAGGGCCTCGGCGTAGTTGGTGATATCGGTCAGAATGACCAGCACGTGCATGCCCTTCTCAAAGGCCAGATACTCCGCAGCAGTGAGGGCCATACGGGGGGTGGCGATACGCTCGACGGCGGGGTCGTTGGCCAGATTGGTGAACAGCACGGTACGGTCGATGGCGCCGGTGCGCTTGAACTCGTTGACGAAATACTCGGCCTCTTCAAAGGTGATACCGATGGCGGCGAAGACCACGGCGAAGTTGGTCTCGCCCCCCAGCACCTTGGCCTGACGGGCAATCTGGGCCGCCAGCTGGGCGTGGGGCAGACCGGAGCCGGAGAAGATGGGCAGCTTCTGGCCGCGGACCAGGGTGTTCAGGCCGTCGATGGTGGAGACGCCGGTCTGGATGAACTCGTTGGGGTAGTCCCGGGCGGCGGGGTTCATGGGCAGGCCGTTGATGTCCTTGTGGGCCTCGGGCAAAATGGCGGGGCCGCCGTCGATGGGCTGGCCCATGCCGTTGAAGACGCGGCCCAGCATGTCGCCGCTGACCGCCAGCTCCAGGGGGTGGCCCAGGAAGCGGATCTTGGAGTCCCGCAGGTTGATGCCGGCGCTGCTCTCAAAGAGCTGCACCACAGCGGTGTCGCCGTTGACCTCCAGCACCTTGCAGCGGCGGGTGGAGCCGTCGTGGAGCTCGATCTCGGCCAGCTCGTCGTAGGTGACGCCCTCCACCTGGTGGACCACCATCAGAGGTCCGGAGACCTCATGGATGGTACGATATTCCTTCATCATTCGTCCTCACCGCCTTTCTCCGCGATGGCGGCGATCTCGCTCTCCATCGCCTGGGCGATGGCGGCGTACTCCGCCTCATACTTGTCGGCCTCCACGAACTTGGCCCGGCCGATCTGCTCCTTGGAGGGGATGGCGAAGAGGGCCTGGAGGTCCGCGCCCTTGGCCACGGCGGCCCGGGCCAGCTTGTCGTAGTCGAGAATCAGGGCCAGCAGGCGCATCTGCCGGTCAAAGCTGGAGTAGGAGTCCACATCCATGAAGGCGTTCTGCTGCAGGAAGTCCTCGCGGACCATCTTGGCAGTCTCCAGCGTCAGCTGATCGCCCGGGCCCAGGGAGTCCTTACCCACCAGCTTGACGATCTCGTCCAGCTCCGCCTCCTCCTGGAGGATGCTCATGGCCTTGTTCCGGTTCTCCATGAAAGCGGGGCCGAAGTGCTCGTCGAACCAGGGCTTCATGGTGTCCAGATACAGGCTATAGGAGTTCAGCCAGTTGATGGCGGGGAAGTGGCGGCGGTAGGCCAGGGAGGCGTCCAGAGACCAGAACACCTTGACGATGCGCATGGTGCCCTGGCTGACGGGCTCGGAGAGGTCGCCGCCGGGAGGCGACACGGCGCCCACGGCGGTGAGGGAGCCGGTGCGGTCCTCGGTGCCCATGCACTGCACCACGCCGGCGCGCTCGTAGAACTGGGCCAGACGGGAGGCCAGGTAAGCGGGGTAGCCCTCTTCACCGGGCATCTCCTCCAGGCGGCCGGACATCTCACGGAGGGCCTCGGCCCAGCGGGAGGTGGAGTCGGCGATGACGGCCACGGCGTAGCCCATGTCGCGGAAGTACTCGGCGATGGTGATGCCGGTGTACACAGATGCCTCACGGGCGGCCACGGGCATATCGGAGGTATTGGCGATGAGGACGGTGCGCTTCATCAGGGTCTCGCCGGTGCGGGGGTCGGTGAGCTCGGGGAACTCACGGAGCACGTCGGTCATCTCGTTGCCCCGCTCGCCGCAGCCCACGTACACCACGATATCCACGTCGGACCACTTGGCCAGCTGGTGCTGGACCACGGTCTTGCCGGAGCCGAAGGGGCCGGGCACGGCGGCGGTACCGCCCTTGGCGATGGGGAACATGGTGTCGATGATCCGCTGGCCGGACTGGAGGGGGGCCACGGGATTGTACTTCTTCTTATAGGGCCGGCCGATGCGGACAGGCCACTTCTGGACCATGGTGAGCTCCTTCAGTTCGCCCTTGTCGGTGCGGACCTTGGCAATCACCTCGTCGACAATATAGTCGCCGGGCTGGATGACCCACTCCACGGTGCCGGAGACGCCGTTGGGGACCATGATCTTGTGGAGCACCACGCTGGTCTCGGGAACGGTACCCAGCACGTCGCCGCCGGTGACGGCGTCGCCCACCTTGGCCACAGGGGTGTAGCTCCACTTCTTCTCCCGGGTGAGGGCGGGGACCTCCACGCCGCGCTGAAGGTTGGAGCCGGTGCGCTTGACGATCTCCTCCAGGGGGCGCTGGATGCCGTCGTAGATGTTCTCAATGATACCGGGGCCCAACTCCACGCTCAGGGGGGCGCCGGTAGAGACCACGGCGGCGCCGGGTCCGAGGCCGGAGGTCTCTTCATAGACCTGGATGGAGGCCTGGTCGCCGGTCATATTCAGGATCTCGCCGATGAGCCGCTGCTCGCCCACGCGGACCACGTCGGCCATGTTGGCGTCGGCCAGTCCGTCAGCGACCACCAGAGGTCCGGAAACCTTAATGATCTTGCCTTGACTCAAGCTTTTCACTGCCTTTCTTCGTATAGTGAGGGGCACGGAACGAACCCGATCATTCCGCCCCAAATCCCCCACCGGGGGGCCAGGGGGCCGCAGTCCCCAATCCCTGAGGTGCGGTCTCCTCACGGCATAGCCGATCTTCGCGCTAAGAGCCTCGCTGTGCTCGGTTGCGCTCCGAAATGCGCCTGCGGGCGCGATGCGGCCTACGCTACAAACATGCCACTGGCATGTTTGCTTAACGCTGCGGGGCCAGGGGGCCGCAGCCCCCGGTTCTTTTGCCGGAGGCAAAAGAAAAAAATGGAATCATTTTTGTCAGGACATGCGCCTGACAAAAATCCCTTGACCCGCGCGCCGGGGGCGCGCACGCCAGTCCGCAGACTGGCGGTGGGGGGTCTCTGGGGGGGGAGCCTGCTCCCCCCGGACTTATGAAATATCGGCTCCCACAGCCCGTTCGACAGCGCTCTGGAGGGCGGCCTGGCCGAGCCCCAGAGAGCCGCTTTTGCCGGGGATCAGGATCACCGCCGGGGTGACGGCGTCCTTGTAGCGGTCCACATCGGCGCTGATGCGCTGGGCCAGCTGCTCGGTGATGTAGATCACCGCATAGTCCTCCTTGGCCAGCCGGTGAAGCGTGTGCCGGGCCTCGTCGGGGTCGTCGGCAAACACCACGTCCAGCCCCAGGGCCTTGAAGCCCAGGACGCTGTCCCGGTCGCCCAATACCGCAATCTTATACATAGCTCTCACGCAACCTTTCCCGGATCATCTCGCCGCTGATGCCGGCCATCCGGCCGCTCATGATGATCCGCACGGCGGTGAACTCGATCTCCTTGGCCACCAGGTAGGCAATGACCACCTCCACGCCGAAGGGGACCTGCTTGGCCGCGGCCGCCGCGGCGGTCACCGCGTCGTCGCAGGCCTTTTCAAAGGCGGTGAGGCTGCCGCCGGACACCGCCGCGGAGCCCGCCTCCGCCGCCGCGCGGAGGAAGGTGGGCCGGTAGAGCTCCTCCAAGTTGCCGCTGAGAGCCGCCGCCGCAATGGAATCCGGGGATACGGTGCCGCCGGGGAAGAGGACCCGCCGCAAAAAGTCGTTGCCCTTGCCCATCCGGGCGGCCCGCACCGCACTGCGGAGATTGGCCGCGTCGATGGTGGCCTGGACATACTTGCGGAGGAACTGGCTGCCGGTGGCATCCGCCGCCTTCAGCATCTCCTCAAAATAGGCCCGGTCCAGAATGCTGTCGCTTCTCTGGGGGTCGCCGGTGGTGCTGAGGATCTCGGTGGCCTCCGCCAGAGCGGCGGCCATCACCGGGGGCAGCAGGTCCCCGTGACCCTCCTCCACCGCCTCCGTGAGACGGGGCAGGTCCACACGGCCCGCGTCCACCAGCAGGTGCTTTCCATCCACGCCCATGGCCCGGGCCTTCAGCAGCACCTTCACGTTGTGGTAGTCGTACTTCACCTTGAACACGTCCACCACCGCCTTGTCCGGTACGAACCGGTACAGCTCCCGGAACACCTTCTCCCGCTCGGCGGAGAGGGCGTCGTTGAGGGCCTTCTCGCTGGAGGGGGAAAACTCGTCGTAGCCGATCTCCAGCAGCACCTTTGCCGCGTCGGCGGCGGAGGGAGCGTCGATCATCCGGTCCATCCGGGCCGCGGAGAGGAGATTGTTCTCCTGGGCCCGCAGCCAGGTGGAAATAAACAGATACTCTGTATCTCGCAATGCTTTCTTACTCGCCAAAAGCCATCCTCCTTTCTCGATGTTGAGAGTCGTTTTCTGGGACGGCTCCGTCAGCGAAAGAGGACCTTGGCCACGTCGGCCGCCATCTCCTCCCGCAGCAGGCGCAGCTGGGTCTCAAAGGCGCAGTTGATCTCCACGCTGCCGTCCCGGAGGATGAGGCCGCCGGTGATGTCCCTGGTCTCCTGGGCCAGCGTCAGCATGGCGGTGCCCTGGAGCACCGCGTTGGCCCCGGTAACCACCTTGTCGATGATCTTCCCCGCCTTGGAGCTCTTCAGCTCCTCAGGCAGATTGGGGGCCACGCTCTTGGCCAGAATCTGGTTGGCCCGGGAGACCACCTTGGCTCCCACGGCGTCCCGGTCCCGCTGATTGAGGAGGACCTCCTCCCGGCCGGTCTGGGCCGAGCGGGCCGCGATGCGGGCCAGCAGATCCACATACTCCTCCTCCGGCAGAGTGAGCAGGTTCTTTGCCGCCTGGGCGAAGGCCTTGTCGATGCACTCCTGCTTGGCGGAGAGGATCAGCTTCTTGGCGTCCATCCGGGCGGCGCTCTCCGCCCGCTCCACCAGCTGCAGGGCCGCCTTCTCAGCGTTCTCCGCGGCCTTGGCGGTCTCCTCCCGGGCCTGAGCCTCATACTGGGCCCGGACTGCCGCCGCCTTCTCCTCCGCCGCCTTCATCTGGGCGGCGATGTCGGCGTTGGCGTCCTGCTGAATCCGCGCGGTAATTTTTTCAATTCCCTTCATGTAAGCTGTTACCGCCTTTCCTTGTTGGTTTTTGTCCGCAAAGGCGGGATCAGGCGCTGATGTTGATGATCATCAGCATGGAGGCCAGCAGGGCCAGAATGGCGTAGAACTCCACGGTGATGCACAGCACCATGCCCTTGGACCAGTCGTCGGGCTTCTTGGCCAGGATGTTGATGGAGGCGGCTGCCACGCGGCCCTGGGCGATGGCGGAGAACAGGCCGCCCAGCGCCATGGGCAGACAGGCCATGAAGTAATGCAGGCCCTGCTGCACGGTGAGGTCGAAGGCGCTGCCGTCCAGCAGGCCCATGCGGAACACGGCGAAGAACCACACCACCAGGCCGTACAGGCCCTGGGTGCCGGGGATCACCTGCAGGATCATGACCTTACCAAACTTGCTGGGGTCCTCGGTGAGCAGGCCCGCGCCCGCCTCACCGGCGATGCCGGTACCCTTGGCGCTGCCCACGCCGGCCAGCGCCGCCGCCAGACCCGCGCCCAGAAGGGCCAGGGCCAGACCGCCGAAAGACTCGAAAAAGCTCATTCCCATTTCCATGATTTGTTCCTCCTATTTATTCTTTTACAACTTCAACATACTTGGTTTGAATCTTCAAAGGACGGAAGGGCTGTCCGCCGTCCTTGTAGAACTTGCCGAAATACTCCAGGCACTGAAGTCTCAGGTCGTGGACGTAGCAGCCCAGCAGGTTCAGCGCGAAGTTCAACGCGTTGCCCGCCAGGGAGATGATGAAGAATACCACCACGTTGCCGGGGATGGCGCCCAAGGTGTTGAACACCTGGGCGATGACGCTGCCCGCCAGCATGAGGGCCATGAGACGGGAGTAGGAGAGGATGTCGCCGAAGTAGCCGGTGACGTGGTTGTAGAGGGAGCCGAAGATGCCGGTGATGCGGCCGAAGCCCTTTCCGGTAACCACAGGCCCCAGCACCACCAGAGCCAGCGCCACATAAAGGACAATGCTGGTGACTCCCAACACCGCCAGGCCGCCGCCCAGGAATACCAGGAACCAGGTGATCTCCTCCCAGAAGGCGTCCATGAACTCCCCGTGCCTGCACTTCTCCACCACACTGATCACCATGCCGGTGACGATTTGGACAAAGCCCAGACACATGGCCCCGATGAGGATCATAAGGGTGTCGTCCAGAGGGGTGAAGAGGGCCGGCAGCACCACGGGATTGGCCGGGTTGATGATGGTGGTGAGCTTGGTGATGAAATCGCCGAAGAAACCGCCGGTGAGGGCGCCCATAATAAAGGTGCTGATGCCGCACAGGCCCATCAGTCCGAAGAGGTGGGCCATGGTGCCCTGAGGCTTGGCCTTCCGCAGTACGAGCACCGCCGCCAGCATCATGAGAAGCCCGTAGCCCATGTCCGCCATCATGATCCCGTAGAACAGAATGAAGAAGGGGGCCATGAGGGGGTTGGGATCCACCCCATCGTAGGCGGGGAGGGAGTACATCTCCGTCACCATGTTGAGGGGACGGGTGATGAGGTTGTTTTTCAGCTGCACCGGCACCACCGGGTACTCCTCCTCGGCGGGGTCGCTGGTCTCATAGGCGCAGTCGAAGCCGCTGAGGGTCTCCTCCAGGGCGGGCAGCTCCGGCACGGGCACCCAGCCCTCTAAGTAGAGGATAGCGCCGCCGGTGAGGAGCCGCTCCTTCACCGCCTCGGTGGCGATGACCTGATTGATCCGGTCGGTGGCCACCTGGAGCTCCTTCTTCTTGGGGGCCAGGGCCTCCAGAGCCTTCAGCTCCGCCTCCCGCTGAGCCCGGCAGTCCTCCTGCTCGCTCTCGATGCGGCGGAGATTCTCCGACACGGTGCCGGTCATCTCCTTGAGCTGGGAGAAGGAGAAGCCAAAGCGGCGCAGAGTCTCCAGGGCCGCCGTCTCCACGCTCTTGTGGACCAAAATCTCCAGGTAGTGCTGCTCCCGGTCGCTGGAGAGGCAGGTGATGGCCGTCTCCGGCGCCGCCTCCTCCACCGCGGCGGTGAGCTCGCTGAGCTCCGTGGCCGCCGGGACCACGCCCAGCAGTACCGACACGGTGCGGGTACCGGCGGTCTCCAGGGGGATGGTCTCGTTCTCCCAGGGCAGCAGGGCCAGACGGTCCGCCTCCAGCCGGGTCTCCCGGGTGCTGAGGGTGGAGATGGTCTTGGCGTGGCCGGTGATAGTCTCGCTGAGCTCCACCGCCTGCTGCAGCGCCGCCGGGTCCAGCAGCTCCGCCTCCCCGATGGGGGCCCGGGGGGTGAAAAGACCGCCGCCCTTGGAGGGGGCGTACCGGTCCAGGGTCTCCACCGCCTGCTTCAGGAGGTTCAGCCGCACTCTGGCGTCCGCCGCGACCGAGGTGTCCCGCTTCAAAAGCGCGGCCATCTCCGGGTCATTGAGGGCGTCGGTGGGCTCCCGCACCTCCAGACACCCCACATGAAGCAGCCCCGCCAGCAGCGCATCCCGGTCTTCGGCCAGGGCGATGAGACGGACCCGTTTCATTTTTACGATGGACATTACCTCTCAACCACCCTTCCTATGATGATGCCCGCCGCCTCCGCCATCCGCTCCTGGGCGTCGTTGACCAGACGCCGGCAATCCCGGTTGGTCTCGGCCAGGATGTCCAGACGGCGCTTGTCCGCTCGCTTCCCGGCGGCCTCCATGACCTCGGCGGTTTTCTCCGCCGCCTTGGCCCGGCTCTGCTCCACCAGGGCGCGGCCCTCCTTTTCCGCCTCCGCCAGCAGCTTCTGGGCGCTGGCCTTGGCCTCCAGGCGGGCCTGATCCATGGATTCCTCCACGCCGCGGATGGTGTTGATGCTTTCCATTGACATTGTTTCACCGCCTTCTCAACTGATTGTTTCGGACGGCTGCCCGCCGGTCCGCCCGGCCGTGGCCGGGTGCCAGAAATTTCATATTCTGATTTTTTTACTATATCACGATTTGAACAGAGTAACAAGGATATTATGCCGCCTCCACTGGAATTTTTACATACTGTACAAAGAAAATCTGTTACTTGTCACAGTTTTAACAATCTGTTTCCTGCACAAAATTTTCCTCTTTCCGCATATTTGTAGGAGAAGCAAAACGTTTTCCCTACAAAAAAGAGGACAGGAGGCCTTCGCCTCCTGTCTAAATATGCATGCGCTGTTTTTATTGTATCGTCTGTACCCGCTGCATACAGAATCTATTCCGTCAGCAGGCCCAAGGGCGTCTGCCCCACCACAGCCCGTACCGCGCCCTCATCGGTGAGGGCAGGGAGGTAGATTCGGTCCACCAGGGGGGCGATGGCGGCGGCGTCCACGCCGGACACCGGGTCCGCCCCGGCGAGGATCTGCTCCTCCGTCAGCTCCACTGACAGTGCCACCCCCTCCGGCAGGCTCTCCCGCAGGGCGGTAAGGAATCCGGTGAGGGCTTCGGTTTTGGAGACGGTGAGGCCGGAGTAGTCGATCTGGGACAAATCGCCGGAGGTGGGATAGCCGAAATCGGTGAGGAGGATCTCCGTGAAGCCCATGTCGGCGCACTCATTGGCCACCTGGGCCATGTAGGTCCGGGTGCCCTCCTTGGCCGGGTCCATCCAGTGGGAGCGGAGGTCGTCGTACCAGATATAGCCGCCGCTCTGGCAGATGCCGGAGCCGGTCATGTCGGCGTAGGCATGGAAGCTGTCGTGGAAGCAGCCCACCACGGCGGTGAGACGGACGCCCTCTCCGGCGGCAGTCAGGGCCTCGGACACCTGGGTCTGGGAGACGGCCCCATCGGCCAGCGCCTTGGAGGCGGCATACCGGGAGGTATATTGGAAAGTGCCGTTGAAGCCCTTCATCTCCACCGCCGCCCCGTCCACACTGCCTTGGGGCAGGCCCTGGGCGCAGAGCTCCTGGGCGGTCATGGTCTGGAGGGTGACGGTGGCGGGGGTCTGTCCCCCGTCGTCCTCATCGCCCTCGCCGCCGTCGGGGGGCAGAATCTCCAGGTCCACCTTCCCCTGGTCCTCGCCGGAGGGCTGCTGTTCCTCCTCCCGGTTCAAAAAGTCAAAGGTGATGCTGCCGTCGGACTCATAGACAATGTGGTCCTGCAGCACCAGATAGCCGCCGGACAGCAGCAGCAGAAGCACCAGCACCGTCACCAGCAGGATTTTTCCCGTCTTGGGGCGGCCCCGGTAGCTGTGATAGCCGCGGTTTGCGCGCATGGCGCTCCCTCCTCCGTGATTTTACCGTTTATTCTTGTACTCTACCGTATCCCAACCGATTTTTCAACCGCTCTTTTGTAAATTTTCCTGACGAAGTGAGGAAAAGCCGGTCGGTTTTTTGCCCATTGCCTTTTTGACGGCCATTGGGTATACTGAATAAAAACGTCAAAGGAGAATGGATATGGTGCGCTTTGCAGTGCCCTGCCTCTTCGGCCTGGAGGGCCTGGTGGGGGAGGAGATCCGGCGGCTGGGACTGCCGGAGGTGCGGGTGGAGGACCGCCGGGTCACCGCCCGGGGAGAACTGGGAGATCTGGCCCGGCTGAATTTGAACCTCCGCTGCGGCGAGCGGGTCCAGCTGGTGCTGGGGACCTATACCGCCCGCACCTTCGACGAGCTTTTTGAGGGGGCCTCGGCGGTACCCTGGGAGGACTGGATTCCAAAGGACGGACACTTCCAGGTGAAGGGCTACAGCCGGGACTCCCAGCTCCACTCCGTCCCCGCCTGTCAGTCCATTGTGGAGAAGGCCGCCGCCGCCCGGCTGGGGCGGATATACGGTCTCACCACTTTGCCCAAGACCGGCGCCCGGTATCAGATTCAGTTCGGCATCGTCCAGGACGAGGTAACCCTGAGCCTGGACACCTCCGGCGACGGCCTCCACAAGCGGGGCTACCGGGCCGTGGGGGTGGAGGCGCCCCTCCGGGAGACCCTGGCCGCCGCCATGGTAACCCTCAGCCGCTTCCGGGGAAAGGACCCCTTCCGGGACCCCTTCTGCGGCAGCGGCACCATCCCCATCGAGGCGGCCCTCATCGCCCTGAACCGGGCCCCGGGGCTGGACCGGTCCTTCGACGCCCAGAGGTGGGGGGCGGTGCCCGCCCGGACCTGGATGGAGGCGGCGGAGGAGGCCATGGATCAGGAATTCCACGGCAAGTACGACATCTGGGGCGGGGACGTCGACCCCAAGGCTGTGGCCATCGCCCGGGAGAACGCCCGGAAGGCCGGGGTGGAGGAGCAGGTCCGCTTTGAGACGGCGGATATGCGAAACCTCCGGGTGACGGGGGAGTTCGGCCAGATTGTCACCAACCCGCCCTACGGCGAGCGGCTGTTGGACGACGCGGGGGCCCGGGCCCTCTGCCGGGTCTTTGGGGAGGTCTACCGGAGTATTCCGCCCCGGTGGCGGGTGCTGGTGCTCTCCAGCGCCGAGGACTTTGAGAAGGCCTTCGGCCGGAAGGCGGACAAGAAGCGAAAGCTCTACAACGGCCGTCTCAAGTGCGACCTGTACTTTTTCCAGCGCGGCTGAAAACGAGAGAAGAGAGGGAGAGAGGCCATGCGCCACATTCTCATCATCAACCCCGCCGCCGGCAAGCACAGCAGCGCCGCCCGGCTCATGGAACAGGCCCGCCTGCTGCGGGAGGAGCGGGGGGTGGACTGCACCTCCATCCTCACCCGCAGCGCAGGCCACGCCATGGAAACGGTCCGCGCCATCGCTTTGGAGGGAGAGCCGGTGCGGTTTTACGCCTGCGGCGGCGACGGTACCGTCAACGAGGTGGCCAACGGGATCATCGGCCTGCCCAACGCCGCCATGACCTGCGTTCCCGTTGGCACCGGCAACGACTTTCTGAAAAACTTCGGTCCCGAGGCCCTGCCCCGCTTTTTGGACCTGGAGCAGCTTTTTGACGGTCCCCAGTTTCCTCTGGACGCCATCGACTGCAACGGCCGCTGCTGCCTCACCATTGCCTGCAGCGGCATCGACGCCCAGGTGGCCGACAGCGTCCACCGCTACAGCGGGACGCCGCTTCTCAGCGGCCGGGGCAGCTATCTGGCCTCGGTGGCGGTAAACTTTCTCCTTCGGGATTTAGGCCACCGCTGGACCGTCACTTTGGACGACGAGGTGGTGGAGGACGACTTTGCCCTGGTGTCCGTCTGCAACGGCCGCCACTACGGCGGCGGCTCCACCCCGGTGCCCTGGGCCCGTATGGACGACGGAGTGTTGGAGACTATTCTTATCAAAAAGGTGAGCCGTCTCACCTTTGCCCGGCTCTTTCCTCTCTACTCTGCCGGGAATGCCGTCTCCCTGCCCCATATCGCCCGGGTGGTCACCGCCAAAACCGTCCGCATCCAGTCTGCGGAGGACATCGTCACCTGCCTGGACGGGGAGTGCTCCCGCTCCCGGGACGTGACGCTGCGGCTGGCTGACGGGAAGGTCCAGTTTTTCGCCCCGACCGGCTGCGACCCCAACGCCACCGCCCGGCCTTTATGAACAATTTGTAAAAGCCAAAATTTTTCCCAAAAACCCCTTTACAAATGAAGACAATGAGGGTATCATAAGCATCGTTAGCACTCGGGTTCTATGAGTGCTAACGATGTGAATTTGTTTACAAGAAAAATTTACAATACATTGGAGGAATGAAACCATGAAACTGATCCCTCTGGCAGACCGTGTGGTGCTGAAGATGATGGAGGCGGAGGAGACCACCAAGGGCGGCATTATCCTGACGGCCTCCGCCAAGGAGAAGCCCTCTGTGGCTGAGGTCATTTCTGTGGGCCCCGGCGGCACCGTGGACGGCAAGGAGGTCGTGATGACGGTGAAGCCCGGCGACAAGGTGATCTGCGAGAACTACGCCGGCAGCAAGGTGAAGATCGAGGACGAGGAGTACGTGGTCGTCCGCCTCAAGGAGATCATCGCCATCGTCGAGTAAAGTCTTTCGAAGGGGGACTTCGTCCCCCCTCGACCTCCCCCCTCACCAGTCTGCGGACTGGTG